>JAEUQE010000002.1 GCA_016789785.1 Bryobacterales bacterium | reverse complement strand
GGAGCGGTGAGCCTTTCGAGACTTCGGTGGACGACTACCTGAAGAGCTTCGCCGTGGTGGAAGCCGCGTATCGCAGTGCCGGGGATGGATGTGCGGAGTCTTGTGAGGTGGCGTGATCGCCAGACGCGCCGCAGGGCAGGAAGACTGGTGGCGATTCGTGGCGAAGATTGGCGTTGCAGCGGCAGAAGTCCGCGCGGCGGAGATGGATCTGCGCCCGCCCCAGGCGTCCCGATGAGTCGGGACGCGGCAGGCCGGGGGCCTGCGTTACCGTGAGCAGATACCAGGCGACCACCAGCAGCGCTCAAAACGGCACTGACACCCCGAGAGGAGCGAAGGTAGGCTTTGCAGGGGCAGAAGGTCGCGCGACATACATGGATCTGCGCCTGCCCAGAGGCGTCCCCTGGAGAGGGGACGCTCGACCGCAATGTCGCACCAGCGGCGTTCAAAACGGTACTGACACCCCGAGAGGAGCGAAGGCAGGCGTTGCAGACGCAGAAGGTAGCGCGACATACATGGATCTGCGCCAGCACAGGCGTCCCCTCGATAGGGGACGCGGCAGGCCGGGGGCCTGCGTTTACCGTGAGCAGAGTACTGGGCGACCACCAGCAGCGTTCAAAACGGCACTGACACCCCGAGAGGAGCGAAGGCAGGCGTCCGCGGCGCTGTTAGAAGATGAAGGCCAGGCCGCCACGCAAGGCTCGCGGAGTGTGGACCAACTGCATCCGCCGTCCGTTGGCAAGATTCACAGGTTGATAGCCCTGCGCGAGGACGTTGCGGATATCCGCCGTGATTTCGATCTTGCCAGGCACACCGCTCACGCCCGGCAGCGGCTGGCGAATCTGAAGATTCCATCCCTGGGACGGGTTCAGATTCTGTGTCATATAGAAATGGCCCGGAGTGAGCGCGCGGCCATTCATAAGCTGATAGTTCGACGAGACCTTCGTGCCAGTGGCGGAAATGACGCCTGCGATCTTGGTGGTGACGGAATGGCGGCGGCGCGTTTGGAGCACGCTACGCAGTTCCGACGCGTCGTTGGTCTGCAGATCCGCACGGGCCGCTTCCAGTACGCCTCCGTTTCCATAGGCGACCGTCACGGTCCACTTCTCCGCCAATTCCTGCTCGCCCGCGATCATGAACCCCGTGGTGATGTAGCGTCCGCCATTGAAAATGGAGGCAGTGGAGAACAAATCCGGCAGAAGATTCGATCCGTTCAACGCGCCATCCGCGGATGTCGCCATCAGCGCAACGTTGTTGACTGACTCGTGATAGGCAGCGGCGGTGAACTTCTTGCGGCCCATCTTCTTGTGATAGGCCATCTCGAAATTGACGGCTCGCTGGATGCGCGTATCGCCATCGCGCAGGGAGACGCGAGGGAAGGTCGCCCAAGTTGAGGCATCGGCACTCTGGTTCTCGCCCTCGGCGTTCGTCTTTCCATAGAGCTGCGGCGCCGGGAGACCGGAACTGTATCCGAGATCCACAGTGCCCCAATCGTCGAGCTTGTGGGTCAATCGGGCGAAAGGCGAGAGATAGTTCAAGCGCTCCAGGAACGAGACGGACTCCATGGTGCTGCCGTAGGTCAGCAGCGTGTTGTCGCCGATCTGCAGTCGATCGGAGATGCCAACCGAAAGCGTGCGCAGCACGGGCGCAGAACCGCTTTGGCCGCCCACGATGGCAGAACCCGCGCGGCCGGCAATGGCGATCTGCCGCATGGTGACTGCGAGCTCCGGACTCCGTGATTCGCCGTGCGACCGGCTGAACGTGGTGCGGAAGCCCGTGGAAGGCGCTCCGGTTTGCGAACCGTAGCCGACGTTGCCGCTGACCTCCACATGATTCGCGCCCATGAAAGACGTAGCCAGCGCGAAGGCGGTGCCGAGATCGGGCTGGCTCCCAAGGGTCGGCGTACCGGAGGAGTCGCCCGCGGAGAGCAGTACCGTACCGCGAGTATGCGAGAATTTGCCCGCACCCACCTTCAAGTAATTCAGTGGATCATCTTTCGAGTTTGCGCCGAGCACCCGCAACACCGGCCGCGTGGCGAGTGATCCACGCAAGGTCCACTTCCAATCGTCACTCATCATCGCTTTGTCGATGGGGAGCGAATAGACCAGCTCGATGGAACTGATCATGGCCGCCACGTTGATGGTGAGGATCCGGCGGATGCCAGGTTGCACGCTGATGTTGGAGCGAATCGCGGGCAGGAAACTGGCCAGCGTGACGCGAACGGTATACATGTCCGCAGGCAGGGAATCGAACTGGAAAGTTCCGCTTTCGGTAGTCAATGTTCTCGCGACCTGACGTTCCAAGCGGTTGAACAGATAGACGGTAGCGCCCAACTGAGGCACTCCCAACGCGTTGCGAACAACGCCCACAATGCTGCCGGTGAGAGAATCCTGTGGTGGAGCTGAAATCAGTGGCGGCGCGCTCAGCAGCGCGACTGCGAGAAGTGGCAAAACTCCGGTAGGGTTTGTGCGCATTCTTCCGGAAGCCTCGATTGAGATAACCGGTGGAACTTCCGAAAGTCCCACCGGGCTGAGATTATACCACTGTGAAGGTAGCCGACGGGGTCAGGGTCTGATTGCCGACCTTGTCCTGCACCTTCATACGCAACATATACTGACCCGGCTCCATGTTCTGGAGCGGGAGAACTTTCTCAATGGTGACCTGCTGGGAGGAGGCGCCTTCGATCTTGTCGAGATCTTCGGAGAAGTCGAAGATTTTCTCGTTGGTGCCCTGCTTGATGACTTCGTACTCGATGGTTCCGCTCGGCTTGCGAGTTTTCTCATCGGTACCGAAGTTGTAAAGCTGCATGTAGATGCCCATCTTCTCGTCGCGGCGGAAGGTCTCGCCCACGCGGGGACGGACCTTTGAGGTGCCGATCACGAACTGGCCGGTGCCGATGGAGCGGGTGGGAACCTTCTCGATCACGTCGGCGAGAACGAGCGAACTGGAGCCAAGCTTCTCTTCATCAAAGCGGGGCACGTGCAGCGCCATCTCGTAGTTGTTCATGTTGCCGCCCGTGATGTCCTTCACCACGACGTTCAGGCGGTAGGTGCCTGGAGCCAGTGGCACGGACTTCTGATAGAGCGACGAACCCTTCATGGTCTGTGCGAGCAGTTCCGGCGGCGTCTCCACCGTCACGACATCCTCAAACACGTTCACGACACGGCGAGCCATGGAGGTGATGCGGGCATAGATGTTGACGACGGCCTTGGAAACGCCTTCCTTCTGCTGGAACTGAAGGTCCCGCTTCTCAAGCTGAAGGGTAAGGTTCGTGAGAATGGTGGAATTGGTAAGCCGCATGAAGTCGGCGCGGACCTTCATGGGAAGCAGGTTGAAGCGGATGGTGGAGCTCACCGCCGCTTCGAGATCCTTGAACTTGACTGACGGCGGTTTTTGCAGATTGGCGAACTGCTGCAGGCGCTCGAACTGGTTCATGCGCTGCGGCAGGGGCTGCGTCCCGGTGCCGAGGCGCGTACCGTCGGTACGGCTGAAACGGTCGGCCTTCGATGCCATGCCCATCTGCTCCATGAGCGTCAAACCGGCGTTCGGGACCATCATGAGAGCGTCTTTTTCCGACGGATCCATGGTCATGCGATACTCGCCGGTCATGGTGGTGTCGACGAACTCAATGATGATGTCGGAACCGATGCCTTCAATCCAGCGATAGCGCCATTTCTCGAACGGAAAGGTGGAGGTGGTGCCGCCGCCTTCTTCAAACGGGCGCTCGTAAGTTCCGCCCGAGGGATGCGATTCGATTTCGTCCGGCGGTCCGAAGGCGATGTAGATACGGCCGCGATCGGCCTTCCAGCCGGGGATGCCCGATGCGAATCGCTCATTGGCGTAGGCAATGCGGCGGTAGTGCTCTTCCTTGAATTCGTTTTCCTGAGAATCCGGCGTGGGGTCACGGCGGAGCCAGAATTGCTCAATGAACTGTTCGCGCTCTTCGTCGGTGCTGAGCCGCTTGAATGCGGCCCGTTCTTCATCGGTGATGATGTAGGCGACATCTTCGTTGAGCCACTTGCGATACGGCGTTTCGAGCTCCTTGCGGAGTTTCTCTTCGCGCCGCTTGCGCTCTTTCTCGCTCAACGGTTTCGCGACGGTTTCGCGGTTCTCCGCAGTGGCCGCGGATTTGTTCTTGTCGGCCGCAAAAGCGCAGGATAGCGGCAGAGCAAGGGCGGTTACCCAGGTGAGAGCAGTCAAAGACTTTGCTTTCATACCTTCCCTACAGACGGACGTCCTCAAACTACTCTTGATTCTAGAACTCGCACGGTGGAGCGTCAAGCGGACCCCCTGTCGGTGGCGCCGGCCGGAAGCCACGCCACGGCACCTATTCTTAATGATCCTTTAGACGGGTGAGGGAAAATTCGCGTTTCAGGAATGATCGCAGGCCTCGCCAGATTCATCCTCACCGAACAGGGCAGCCCAGCGGCCATCATACTCCGCGGTGCGGTCCGCGCCGTCCACCAACACGCGGCACTGGTATTCCTCAATCAATGGAATGAGCGATGCTTGCATCCGCGCGAGCGCGCCTTCCGTGGCCAGTTGATGGACGTGGATCCGGTGGGCGTGCACCACTACGACGCCCAACATGTCGTAAGAGATTGCCGCTCCCTCCCGAAGAAGACGGTTCAGTTGCTCTTTGGCCCGCACGGACCCGCAGAAGAGGAATTCGCGCTGTGCCGCGAAATGATCCACGACTTCCGGCATCGCGGCCAGGCGCGATTCAATGGCCTCCACATCGAAGGCTGCTGTGGTGGTAGGAACCAGATCGTAGCGGAACTCCATCTGCCTTCCTGAATAGCACGAAACGGAAGAGATGCAGTATTTGGTTTCCGGACAGGCAGGAGAAGTGCCCCGGAACGGATGAACCGCAGAGGGCAACGAAAAGTGTGATCGGCGTGAGCGGTTTTGTACCGGAGTTTCACAGACCTGAGTGAGGCAAGCGGACAGAAGAAAACAGAGCCGCGGACCTCAGGAGGAACAAGAAATGAAACAAATGAAGACAGTGAGTTCAAGACGGGCGGGTGAACAGGGCTTTACCCTCATCGAGCTGATTGTGGTGGTTTCGACGACGGCGGTGATGATGGCCCTGCTCTTGCCGGCAGTTCAGAGGGTACGGACGCTTGCGAATGAGTCCAAGGCTGGCGCAAATCTGCGGCAAATGGCCGTAGCGCTCCAAACTCACCACCGCACCGCGCAGGCTTTCCCAGCGACGCTGGCAGATGCCATGAAGGTGGCGGGATTCCCTGAAAACGGAGAAGTGGACGGATTCAAAGCTTCGTCGTATGCGGTGGGTCCTAGTGGTTGGACGGTGGCAATGAACCCGAAGCCCGGCGTTACCGGGTCCCAGACCGCGATTGCCCGGGGAATGGTTGGCGGCGGTTTTGCGATCGAGTGGAAGCCCACCCCTGGAGCGGAGGAAGGGCGCGCGGCCATGCTCGCCAAAATGCAGACGGCGGCCGGACTGGCGGTTGCGGAAATCCTGGCGTTGCCGCGGACGGAGACCGAGCGGCAGCAACTGCGGCAGGACTTTCCCTTTCAGGTCTCGCTGCGGTCGAGTGTGCAGGATGGATTCCGCAATCTGGCCGGCGCGGACGGACGTGTGAGCCTGGAGTCCAGTCTGCGGGGCGGACACATCGTGGCTACTGGCTCGAAGGAAGTGCGGTCGATCTGGAAGGGGCTTGCTGAGGAAATCGCCCGTGCGATGGATCTCGGCGCCTACGGCGAGAAATGGCAGCAACTCCCCGGGGTCCTGCCGGCGGATATCGATGGCACGGCTGAGGCGAAGCAAAAGGCGCTCGGCTTCGGCCTGACGAGGATCTATACGACTTCCTACGTGCCGAACGCGGTGGCGCAGCGCCAGTTGCTGATGCTGCTGGCCGAAGCGGAGAGCCGGCAAAGCCGGGGCGACCGGACCGGTGCGCTGGAGGCATTCAAGCAGTACGAAGCCGAGGTGCAGCGTCTGGAATCCTTACCGGTGCCGCTGGTGAGTCCGCAAGGCGCCCAGGTGCTCGGAGTCTGGAGCCGATCGGGCTCGTGGATTCAGTAGTAGGGTTCGAAACGTTGGGAAGGCCGCCCGTTGGGTGGCCTTTTCGCGCGTTCAACGTCCGCACGATCTCATGCCACGGAGGCACAGCAGGGGATGGCGCCCCTGACACCTGCAAGGCGAAATCACGCGGTTGCCGGCAGCTTGGAACCCGTCGACCTGGCTGCCCTTTCCATCTATCTGCCTGTGGCTGCTCACCGAACTTCGATATACTCTGTTCAGTCTGGGAATCTCGCTATGCACAAAAGCAAAACTCTCCTTGTACTGAGCTGTTTTCTGTCTGCCGCCACGGCCCTCTACGGCCAAACAGGGGCACAACTGAGTGGCACAGTAAACGACACGACCGGCGCTGCTGTTCAAGGCGCCGAAGTCACTGTCATCAACACCAACACTTCGGCCGAACGCAAGGCCACCACCAACGAGGCTGGTCTTTACACCTTCCCGTTTCTTAACCCGGATGAATACACGGTCACGGTGTCGAAATCCGGTTTCCGCTCCGTGAAGCGGGAAAATGTGCGGCTGGAAGTAAATCAGACCGCGCGTATCGACTTCGCTCTCGAACTGGGGCAGGTCACCGAAACCGTGAACGTCAGCGCGTCGGCGCCGCTGATCGACTCCGACACGTCTGCCATTGGCCAGGTGGTCGAACAAAAGGCCATTGAAGACCTGCCGCTGAACGGGCGCAACTTCGTCCAACTCGCCACCCTCGGACCTGGCGTGGTGGGTGTCGGGTTCGGCTCGCGCGGCACGATCATGAGCGGCACCCGGCCCGACGACCTTCGGCCCGGCAGTGAGTTGTTCGCCAACGGTAACCGCGAAAACTCCAATAACTTCCTGATGGATGGCGCCGACAACAACGAGCGTCTCACGCTCAGCATCACGCTGCGCCCCTCCGTGGAAGCGGTTCGCGAATTCAAGATCCAGACGTCGATGTTTGAAGCGGACCAGGGCCGCAACTCCGGCGCGACCGTCAATGTCATCACCAAGTCCGGCTCCAACGAATGGCACGGCAGCGCTTACGAGTTCCTGCGCAACGACAAGTTCGACGCGAAGAACTACTTCGCCTCACCCACGCAGGCCAAGCCGGCCTTGCGCCAGAGCCAGTTCGGCGCCAGCTTCGGAGGCAAGATCGTTCCGAACAAGCTGTTCTTTTTCGGCAACTACGAAGGCTTCCGGCGCCGCCAGGAGCGGACCTTCGTGAACACCGTTCCGACCGCCGAGATGCGCGTTGGCAACTTCACGGGCGTTCGCGACATCTTCGACCCTTCTACCCTGCGCGCGCAGACCGGCGTGGCGAGCGGCTTTGTCCGCGACCCTTTCCCGGGCCGCCAGATTCCGTCCACCCGCTTTGACCCAATCACCCGCCGCCTGATCAATGCATACCCGGCCCCAGACCGCGCCGGGCTGGTCGCCAACCAGACCACGAACCCGAAGGAGCGGCAGCGTTGGAACCAGGGCGACGTCCGCATTGATTGGAACGCCAGTGAGAAGAACACCATCTTCGGCCGGTTCTCGCGCCAGGACACGGTCACCACGCGTCCGTCCACCTTCGCGCCGGTGAACCTTGATGGCGTCGGCACTGTCAGCCTCGGCAACGAGGACACCTTTGCCGGCGACTCGTCGTTGAAGGCCTATAACGCCGTGGCGACCTGGATCCGCACCTTTACTCCGACTTTCATCATGGAAGCGAAGATGGGCTTCAACCGCTTCAACCTGGACTTCCGCCAGGAAGGCGCGGAGGACGGTGCGAAGCTGGGCGAGAAACTGGGTGTGCGTGGCTCCAACCAGGGTCCGCGCGCCGATGGTATCCCCATCTTCTCGCCGGCCGGCTACACCGGCATCGGCCAGACGCGCTCGCTGCCGATCGTGCGCATTGAGAACACCTTCCACCCACGCTTCGACTTCACCAACATCCGCGGGTCGCACACTTTCCGCTTCGGCTGGGAATTGCGCCGCCGTCAGATCACCCAGTTCCAAACGAATCGCGGCAATGGCCGATTCAACTTCGCCCGCACGTTCTCCGATGATCCGAACAACACGGGTAACACCGGCGATGCGATGGCGGCGTTTCTGCTCGGAGCGGCCAGCACCATCGAGCAGGACTTCACGCTCGTGTTCCCCGGCTACCGGCAGTCGGAAAACGCCCTGTACTTCCAGGACAACTGGAAGGTGAATGACCGTCTCACGCTGAACCTGGGTCTGCGCTGGGAGTACGACAACCCGCTCACCGAGGTTGCGAATCGCCAGAGCAACTTTGACATCGTGACGGGCAAACTCCTGATCGCTGGTTTCAATACCGATGCCGCCACTGGCGTCCGCGCGGATCGCAACAACTTCGGCCCGCGCGTGGGCTTCGCCTACCGCGTCCGGGAAGGCACCGTGGTTCGCGGTGGCATGGGTGTCTTTTACAACCCAGCAGGCAGCGAAGGCGCGTATATGCGGCGTCACCGCCAGTTGCCGTTTGGCCCCATCGTGGCGGTGGACATCAACCAGTTCGTCGCCAACCCGCGGCGGGTGCAGGACGGCTTCGGCCCCATCCCTGTTCTCGACTTCAACGTCGTGTCGAATAACCCAACCGGGGCGATGATCGCGATCGACCAGAACTTCCGCAGCGGCTACATTCCGCAGTACACGCTGCAGATCCAACAGTCGCTGCCGAAGAAGTTGGTGGCCAAGGTCGGCTTCGTGGGGAACCTCGGCCGCCGGCTGGACACCACCTGGGATCCCAACCAGCCCGTGCCGGGTCCCGGCGCGCCCGGCCCGCGCCGTCCGCTCATCGGCCGCGCACCGAACGTGGTCGGCGTCACTTACAACACCTCCGACGGGCTTTCGAACTACAACTCGCTGCAGGCCTCGCTGGAACGCCGCTTCACCAATGGCCTTGGCTTCCTCGCCGCCTATACCTGGTCGCACTCCATCGACACGGTGGTGAACGCCTTCGGTGGCGCGGCCAATGGACCCTCGCCGCAGGACAGCCGCTGCCGCTTCTGCGAACGCAGTAACTCCGGCTTTGATCTGCGTCATCGCTTCGTGACCTCGGCCAACTACTCGCTTCCAGTGGGCAACGGCCGCAAGTTCAGTTTCGGCAACAAGGTGGCGGATATCGCGCTTGGCGGCTGGGACATGAACCTGATCTTCACGTCGCAGACCGGCTTGCCGTTCACTCCGGAACTCGGCACGTCCGTGTCGAACTCCGGTGGCAGCCGCCCGAATCGCCTCGGCTTGGGCGAGCGAGCGAACCCCGATCCGTTTCTGTGGTTCGACACGTCGTTCAATACCTCGGGTGCGGCGTGGGGCATTCCCCAGCAGTTCACCTTCGGCAACAGCGGCCGCAACATTCTGTTTGGCCCGGGCCGCATCAACCTGGACTACTCGCTGTTCAAGGACTTCAGCTTCAAGGAAAGCATGAAACTGCAGTTCCGCTGGGAGATGTTCAACCTGATGAACACACCTCAGTTTGACTTGCCGAATGCGGCGGTCGGGACCCCTGCCGCGGGGCGGATCACCAGCATCGTGGGGACACCGCGCCAGATGCAGTTGGGTCTGCGGTTCTCGTTCTGATTGGCCGCGTACGAATCACAAACGCTAAGGCCGGCTCACTCCTTCTCGGAGGGCCGGCCTTTTCTATTGGCGGCAGCGTCGTGTGGAGCGCGCCGAAATCCGGGTTCGATCTCGCCTACGCAGACCGTCGAGGGGAGCGGGTTTGCGGCTAACGGACGTCCGGCGCGTCCAGGCTTTGGGTCACGAGATTTTGCTGCGCGCCTGCCGACGGACAGCCGCAATCTCGGCATTGATTTCGCCAACGGTTAACTTGTCGGTGCCCCTGCGTTTGGCTTCTTCCTGGATAGCCTTCAGTGCCAGAGGCGTGGGAGCAAGCTCGCGTAGGCGATCGATGAGAAACTTGTCTTTGACAGCGGCTGTAGACATGGACTGGTGGGCGCGACAGGACTCGAACCTGTGACCTCCTGCGTGTGAATTGCCACACCGATCGGTGACCGACAGTTACGAAGTGTTACCGCGAGCCGTATTCACGGGCCTTCGGAGCGCTTGGCCGCTTCGTGATCACTCTTGGTAATCCTACGTCACAGACAGTAATCCAGGCTGGGTTACGTCACAGAACGCGTCACAGCCCCGGCCCCCCCGGGTAGCCGTACCCTCGATGACCGGCACACCCCAAGAGACGGGAGGGGGGAGGGGTGGGACATACGGTCCCTACACACACATCGCTCGCGTGCGGGCGATCCGGATAACCCGAAACTTCGCCTGATTCGGGCGGGGTCAACCCGTCTATCTGCCAAAGTACCCGCTCACCTCCAAGACCAAGTGCGTACGACGGAATGCGTAGACAGATATCGCGCCCCCACTCGGCGGAACGATAACCGAGTTGGTGACAGTCTGGCCTTGGAACGCATTCAGCACAGAAGTCGTGGGCTGACCCTGGACGCCCGGCCAAACCGAGAGAAAAGGCATTGGTGAACCGTTCGGAATTGCGGTCAAGTGCAAGGAATATGCACCAGCGATACTCGGAATCCCACAAGCCGATGTCGGAATTGGATAGGTACGCCAGGACTCGTTCTCGAGAATCGGCCCACCAAAAGTGTTCGGAGGAAGACGAGTGTCTGCGACACGGCACTGCGTCACTGGAAAGAACAATAGGCCCGATCCGTTATCCGGCGCAAAGTAGCCGCTGATGTCCACGATCACATCGCTGCGGTTGAACACAAAGACTTCCACGCTGCCATCAGCGCTGGCGGGCAGAATGACGTTGTTGGCCAGGACCCGTCCGGCCGGAGAGTTGATGTTGGAGATGTTTGGCTGTGGTTCTCCCGCAGGCCATGCTGTGAGGAATTGGAGCGGACCCGGTGGGACCACCGTTATGGTAACTGAATAAGCCGCGGCGGCGGACGGCACGGTGCAGTGCGGCGACGATGGGAACCGGAATCGACGGGTCTCCCCCGTGTTCATCGTTGGGGGGCCGAACGGACCCGGCGGGCTCCGGTATTCGGCGCGCGTTTCAATGACGCGGCAGGGGGCCAACGGATAGAAGACGAGGTTTGCGGTGGGGCTGTCGGTCATGTAGCCGCTGATGTCGATGAGGATGTCAGTGTCGTTCGTCGTGTACACCTGAATCGAGCCACCCGGGCCCGCCTTTACGATGGCTGAATTGGCCACAATCTGGCCGTCAGGCGAGCGGACAGTGTAAAATTCCGGCCGTGTATCACCACCCGGGAACACTGTGACATGGTCGACCCCTCCGCGCGGTATCAGTGTCACATTCAACACAAAGGCTTTTGCGGTGTTTGGAATCGAACAGACATTGGACTGCGGCAAAGCCAGCGTCCGTGTCGTGCCGGCCGTCATGAAGGGCGGGCCGAAGTCGCCGATCCTGCCCTCGAAATTGTATTCTGGGCGCGTCTCCATGAGGCGGCAGGGGCGAAGCGGCACAAACCGCAAGCCGGTTGGCGGAGTCGTACCCGATTGATTGATCGTGAAGACCTGGCCGGCAATGTTCACGAATCCGGACCGAGAGCCACTTGCGGAGTTGCCGAACACCTGAAGAGTTGCCAGACCATTTCCGGTTCCCATTGCACCTGACGTTATGACGATCCATGGGTCAAGGCTCACCGCCGTCCACGTGCATGTCTGTGATGATGTACCGACCGACACCGTCACCGACGCGCCCTCGGCCAAAACGTTTAGGCTGCTCTTGTCCAGGCTGAATGAACAGCCGGGCGTCGCAGCTTGATTCACCATGAACTGCTGCCCGGCGATTGTGAAGGTTGCGGTACGCGGTGCTGGCGCAGTGTTGGCCGCCACCGAGAAAGACGCACTCCCGTTCCCATTTCCGCCGCCACCCGCTGCGACCGTGATCCAGATCGGCAGATTGGTAACTCCCCAAGCGCAGCCCGCACCTGTCGCCACTGTAACGACAAGGTTTCCGCCGGCACTGCCAACCGCTGTGCTGGATGGCGTGATGGTGTACGCACAAGAGAAATTGGCGGTGACTGTTCGGGGGCTGTTCATCGCGATGCTTTGGGGATTGGCAAGACCGCTGAGGTCACCGGAATACCCGGAAAAGACGAAGCCCAGCATGGAAGTGGCTGCGATCGTGATTGCTGACCCGGCGGCAAAGAAGCCATCCGAGGAAGTTGGCGACGACGTAATTGCCCCTGCATGCGATGGGAGTACCGTCGTCGTCAGCTGATAGGCGGGCATGAATGAAGCGGTCAGTGTGCCTGACTGTAAGGCAGCAATACTGTGCGTGGCAGTTCCGCCGTCACTCCAGGACTGGAACGTAAACCGCGAGCCACCGGTGCCCTGCTGCAACGGAACGCTCATGGTATGGGGTGTTCCTGCCGGCCAATTGAAAGTCCGGGGGGCTGTATAGGCAACTCCATCAACCGCGATCGCAAGCCCGGGAGGGTTTGTGGTGACGGTAATTGAGACGTCCGGTATGAACTCAACGACCCCATAAATAGTGAATGAACTGGCGTCGTGCTGGTCGTTCCACTCGCCACGCCTGGTATCGTCTGGCCCGAAAATCTGGCCGAACTGAGGGTAACCATAGCAGTCGCTGCCCACGGGGCAGCGTTGCCCATTGGGCTCGCCGGGACTCCAATGTGTGAAGGAGAACGGCTCGCCGCTTATCCAGGAGAATGAACCCGGAGCTCTGCCCTGATCCGTGAATCCGACCCATAGGCCGTTATTGACGCCCCGCGCGTAGGGCCCGAATGTGTTGAACAGCCATGTGTCCTCGGCCTCACTGCGGATTGTGGCCAGATTCCCCCCGAGGCTGCGAGCTTTCGCTTGCGAACTTGTCCACGTGCCTGGACTGAGCAGATAGTACGTGTGTCCGTTGACTGGGCTCTGCACCGGCCCGACCATCACGCTGGGTTGAGCTCGAAGGGCAAGGCTGCCCACAAGAATCAGAGTCGAAGATACCCAAGAGGACTTCATAATACGTCGTCCACCGCGATCCTACTACAAAAATGGCGCAGTGGAACGGGCTGGACGTTATGGCTGGAAGTTGCGCGGCTGCGAGATGATACCTACGATGAAGAGAGCCGCCTAGCCTTGGCCGGGCGAAAGCCGGATTCCCTGTCCGGTTGGCGGCCGGATCTTTCCAGGGCAGGGCAATCGTTGAGGGAGCGATGGAAGAGCAAAACCCGCGGGAGCAAGGAAGTCCATGTTGCGACGCTCCCAAGAGCGACAGTGCCGGAGCGTTGGAGCCGGACTTGGCGTCAATCGAGGAGGCGGAGAATGCGGTACTTGTCGCGTTGCGGGATGCCGTCGCCAACTACACATCACCTGGCCTTTTCGACACTCGCATTATCCAAAACCGAGAACGGCTGCTATGGCACGTAAAGAACGCGGCCAGACGGCTCAGCGTGTCCAACTATCCACTGTGTGACACGACGGAAGCACTGATTCGGATCGATACCTTCGAGCGATCGGGAGATGAATTCTCGGGTGTGTTTCTGGGCGCCGTAGGGCAGCACGTGCAGGAAAGGATTCTAGCCGCTCTGCGTGATGAGAAGAGCAACCCGCTGTTCGAGTATCGCGACCTGGAAGCAATCTGGGACGCGATCGAGGAGGGGATCGCGGCGGCGGCAGACGAGATGCATGACATGTCCGCGCCTGCGGCGAAGAGTTCAGCGCGGCATATCTGCGCTGAGATTGCGAAGCGGTGGCCGAGACGCGCCGAGTGGCTCCGGGAGCGCTTCGCGGAGCGCAGTATCAAGAGCCGCTGGGAGTTTGAGACCCGATACGGCGGGCCGAACCGTGAGTCGACGAAGCGCGTGCTAGATGGCAAGAGGGTCCGCTATGACACTCTGGAGAAACTCAAACAGGCACTGAACCATCAAGATTTCGCGCCGCTGAGACTTTCGAGGGTCCAAAGTCAGGACATCCCTCACGACTGACAGCACTGCGATATCGCACTGCGCCAAGTGCGATATCGCGGGACTTCGCGCGCAATACGCCCCATGCTGAGAGTGTCACAGCCAGTGACGTTAAGGACACAATCAGCATGACCCAGGCCACACGGGTTTTCCTTCGGTTCAGGACAGTCTGCGAGAAGTATCCCGTCTCAGAGTCGAAACTCCGCAAGATGGTGTTTTATCGCGAGATCCCATTTCACAAGGCGGGCCGCTCGCTGGTCTTTGACGAGGCCGATATCGTCGCCTACTTTGACGCGGGTCGAGTTCCTGCCCGGGAGGCAAAGTGAAAATCCGTTCCGCGTCCATCGATGACTTACGCGCCGAACTCAGGCTCGTGCTTGATCAGTCGCACAGTGTGGCGCGCGGAGTGCTGACGCTCCTTGATTGCGCGACCTATCGCGTGGAGCGCTCGTGGCGGCTGTGGCTTCTGCGAAGGCTGTCGAGGGGACGTTGATGCCGAGCCGGATCATTCGCGAGACCATCATCACCAGCGAACGCGTCGATCGCCTTTCTCAGCGCGCAGAGGTTTTCTATCGGCGCCTGCTGAACGTCGTTGATGATTATGGGCGATTCGATGCGCGGCCCGCAATCCTGATCGCTGCATGCTACCCGCTTCGGGCTGGGCTCATGGGAACTGAACAGATCGAGGCCGCGCTCGCCGAATGCGTATCGGGTGAGCGACCGCTGATTGTCCTCTACACGGTAGACGGAAAGTCCTATCTCGAAGTGCAGGACTTTCGCCAACAGGTGAGAAGCAACAAATCGAAATACCCCGATCCTCGATCAGGAGGGGATGCACGGCGCGTGATGCTCGATTGCACAGCCTCTGCTATGCACACGCCTAGCACGCGCACACCTTATTCGGAGACGGATTCGGAGACGAATATATGCGCATGCGCAGCATCCGATGCGCGTCTGGGTTCTGCTCATTCGGGCGACGACTCGCATACCGTGACCAACGGGCTGCCATCCGTCAACGACGCTCCCTTCGATCCGGTGGGCGGTACAGGGGCCGACTGGGAACTTGACTCCGAGACGCCGAAAGACGGCACTGCGGGCCGAGACGTTTGGTTCGAGCAGTTCTGGGCGCTCTACAGGAGCTGGCGGGCGACCGACAAAAAGCGTGCCAAGCAGGCCTTTCTCCGAGCCGTCAAATCACGTGAGACCTTCGACGCGGTCATTCAGGGGCTCGATGCGCAAACACCCGAGATGCTTCGCAGGCCGCCGGACAAACGCCCGCATGCAACCACTTGGCTCAACGGCGAGCGGTGGAACGATGAGATCGGCGCACCGATCGGCGACGACGACGAGTTCCGCAGCCCGCGGCTGATGATGTGACGCCAATGGAGTTCACTCACCACGAAATCGCAGCCTACTACGCGGCCCGAGTGCCGAAGCTCAAGCAGACCGACGCGCGGGAGTGGCGAGGGCCGTGCCCGGTGCACCAAGGGGCCCGACCCAATTTCGCCGTCAACGCCCAGAGCGGACACTCCATTTGTCACTCGGCCTGCGGCAAAGGGTGGGACATCATCGGCCTTGAGCAGGCGATTTCTGGCAAGGCTTTTGTCGACGCCAAGCAGGCGGTGTTCGCGCTACTCGGGCGGCCCGCTCCATCGTGGAACGAACGCGACATCGAGGCCAGCTACGATTACGTGAGCGCCGAAGGCAAGCTGCTGTACCAGGTGGTGCGCCGCGCTGGCAAGCGCTTCAGCCAGCGGCGGCCCGACGGCAACGGTGGTTGGGTGTGGGGGCTCGGCGGCGTGACGCCGGTTCCGTTCCGATTGCCTTCTCTGGTCGCCGCGGAAACGGTGCTGATCCCCGAGGGGGAGCGTGATGTTCTCACATTGGAGCGGCTCGGATTCGTAGGCACGTGCAACAACGGTGGGGCCGGTAACTTCAAGCCCGAGCTTGCGCACTGGTTCCACGGCAAGCATGTCGGCATCCTCCCGGATAACGACGAAAAGGGCCGGGAACACGCCCTCAAGGTCGCGAGGCTTCTCGATCCCGTAGCGGCGAGCGTCCGCATCATCGAACTTCCGGGGTTACCCGAGAAAGGCGACGTCAGCGACTTCGTGGCGAAGGGCGGCACCGCCGAGCAGATCCGCGAACTCTACGAGCGGGCTGCAGAGTGGTCCCCCGAATGGGAGTTCAGCAGCATGGTTCCTGCAGAGAGCGACCGCTACGTCAGGCGGTTCGCTGATGTCGTCGCCGAGTGCGGCGGCCCAGACGGATTCTGGGACTTTACGCGCGAGGAGGGGATACCTACCCCTTTCGCGAGGCTTACCGCCGCACTGGCGGGCGGACTGAAGCGCGGCGAGGTATACGTTATCGGTGGCAACCAGGGCAGCGGCAAGAGTTCACTTGCGCTCCAGTTCATGCTGCACGCACTCCAGACCCGACGAGGCGTACTGATGTTCAGCATGGAGATGGGCCATCGAGACGTCTTCCAACGGCTGTGCGGCATCGTTGGCCGCGTTGATCTGCGTGAATTCGGCGAGTCACAGCGCAACCGGCGGATGACGACAGACTACACCGACATGCGGCACCGACTCGCACGCGCGGCAGGCGAGTTGTCAGAGTTGCCACTGTTGGTTTCGACCAAACCCGCCGTCACTCCAGAATCCATTATCGAGGAGTCCCGACGTCTCGCCAAGCAACAGCGCATTGACTTCGTGGTGGTGGACCATCTGCAGTTGATGGCAACCACAGGAAGCGTGCGCGGCGATTACGAGCGGTTCACCGCGATCAGCCGTGCGCTGAAGCAAACGGCGATGGAGTTGGGAGTTCCGGTTCTGCTTGCCAGTCAGACCAGCAGGAGCAACAGCGCCGACCGGCGAAACGAACTTGAGGTTCACGACCTCCGCGGCAGCGGAGCAATCGAAGAGGACGCGGCGGCGGTCATGCTCCTGTACCCCGATCACGAGGACCGCAAACGCACGCTCGAAAATGGATCGTTCCCGGCAGGTCCAGTGAAATCCTGGCTCAAGTTGGGGAAGAACCGGTACGGGTTGCAGGGCAGCTACCTGCCACTTTGGCATCGGAAGACAATTACGCAGTTCACGGAGGACGCCCGTGACTAAAGCGGCACCCATTGCGCACAGCGCACACCGTATTGCGCTGAGCGGTGCTCGGCAAGGATCACCCCACGTGGGGACCGCCTCCGGTTGATTCTAGGCCGTTTCCGACTCGGGACTGAAGTGTTGATACTAGCATAGTAGTCAGTAGTAATAGATAGCATAAACTAAAGAAGGAGGACTTATGATGCCATGCCAGTACCGTTGCTTCGGGTGCAACGGCACAATGCGACAAGACGGCTCCTATCGACTCGACAATCGCGTCTCCCGCGAGGTCCGGCGGGCGATCACCGGTATCGTTGGCGTGGAGGACTGATGGCTCCGTCACTACCCACCCCGCGAGATCTGGTGGGCATTCGCGAGGCCGCAATCGTCGGCAGGATGCACCCAGGCTCCATCTATCGGTTGGCGAGGCAGGGCAAGATCAGGCTGTACGGCGCGCGTGGCCGGTTGCGGGTTTCGTGGAGTGAGTTGTTCCCGCCTGTCAACGCCAGTTCAAACAAGAGACCCTTCCGGTGACGTGTCGGAGTGGCGCCCTCACGACTGCGGGCTGCCTGACGAGTCCCGCAGTTTGATCAGGGTCGCGAGTTTCTTGCGCTGATCTGGAGGGAGGTTCTGAGCATATGCGAGCAGGGCGTCCTCAATCACCATCCACGCGCTGCGGCTTTGCAGCCAGCACAGGCCGTCCAGCGTCACCTTCGTCGAGGGCCGGAGGTTCACGGCGATCTTCGGCCACTGCGATGTCTTTTCAGGTTCGCCCGAGGGGCCCGTGGCTGAAGGGGGCCTTCCGGGGGGTCGCTTTGCTGCCATGACTCAATTGTAGCGATACGGAATCATAACTCGTACTTGCTAGTAACAACCTATAATTGTACAATAATGATGCTGGCATCGTGACAAGGAGGAGCATGATCTACAAACGCGGCAAGTTCTGGCACATGGACGTGACCGTGAACGGCGTCCGGTATCGTGAAGCGCTCGATAGCACGGATCGGCGAGAGGCGTTGGCACTGGAGAAACAGCGGGTTGCTGATATTCAGCAGGGCAAAGGCTCATCCACTATGGGCCGCGACTTTGCACGAAAACCCTTCACCTCCGCTGCTGACGAGTTTCAGGCTGAACGAAGACCTCACGTGTCCACGCGGACCGATCAGTTCGAACGGGAGCGGCTGAAACCATTGCGCCGTCACTTCGGCGAGAAATTGGTGATGCGCATTTCCGCCGCGGATGTGGCCGCGTACCAGCGAGCGCGACTTGCCGAGAGCGTATCGGGAAGGACAATCAACATGGAAGTCGGCGTCCTGCGGCGGATTCTCCGGCGGGCAAAGAGATGGACCGCCATCGCCGAGGACGTCAGGATGTTCCCTGAACGCGGCAAGCCGATCGCCAAGGTCCTCTCGCCGGAGGACAAACAGCGGCTGTTTGCAACGGCCGCCACCAATCCCGATTGGATGGTCTCGTACTGTGCGGGCGTGTTGAGCGCGTCTACGACGTGCCGGGGCGTCGAACTGAAGAACCTCCGCTGGTGCGACGTCGATCTGTTTCAACGAGTGCTCAGCGTCACGCGGAGCAAGACGGAGGCGGGGCACCGCTCAATTCCGGTGAATGCCGATGCGATGGCGGCCTTCCTCCGGCTTCGAGAACGGGCCGAGATGTTCGGATCTGTGGAGCCGGAGCACTACGTATTTCCGGCCTGTGAGCATAATCGGATCGATCCGACTCGTCCTCAGAAATCGTTCCGAACGGCGTGGCGAAAACTGACGCGCGCCGCTGGGCTTCCAGGCTTCCGGCTGCACGATCTTCGACATCAGGCCGTGACCGAGCTTGCCGAGGCGGGTGCGAGTGACGCAACGTTGATGGCGATCGCCGGTCACATGTCGCGGCGTATGCTGGAGCATTATTCCCATGTCCGATTGGCGGCGAAACGAGAGGTTCTCGACAGGCTGGAGTGCGGGTTGATGGACCAGAAGGGCGCGTCGGCATCCGCACCCGCGTCCGAGGCGATTCAGTAGGGTTACGTCACAAAACGCGTCACAATCGGCCAGTCTTCGGACTGGCCGTTCTTGTATCTGCTTGAAAGGACTGGTGGGCGCGACAGGACTCGAACCTGTGACCTCCTGCGTGTGAAGCAGGCGCTCTAACCAACTGAGCTACGCGCCCTCTGGCGGGCAAACCTTAATCTTATCACACGAGCGGCCCGGCGGCGACACATCAAACTTCCTCGGAACCCTGGCCGAGTGTCACTCCATAGTCACGGCCATGTCACCAGCAAGCAACACCCGTTTGATACCCTCGCCGTTTCATGATTCATCCTTCCGTTTTCCACTTCCGAACGTTCGCACTATTCGCCATGGTGCTCCTTGCGGCCTCGCCAGCAAGCGCCCAAAGTCTCTACGGCGGTCTGGTCGGCACCGTCACCGACAAGTCCGGCGCCGTGGTGCCGGGAGCGCCCGTGACGCTGACCAATCCGCAAACCCAAACCGTCCGGCAAGCGGTCACTGGAGGCACGGGCAACTATGCGTTTGCCACCCTGCCGCCCGGCACTTACTCCGTGACTGTAAAAGCCACCGGATTCCGATCGGTCACCTTTGATGCCATCCCGGTTGGAGCGGACAAGACCGTGCGTGTCGATGCATCCCTCGATGTCGGCGACGTGGTCGACGAAGTGACCGTCAGCGCGTCCACGATCGCTCTGCAAACCGACGGCGCCGAAGTGCGGCGGGAGTTGAACCGGGCCACGCTTGACCGCTCGCCGATCCCTCTTGGCCGGAACTACCAGTCCCTGCTGATCACGCTTCCGGGCGTTTCACCGCCCCAGACCTCGAACTCATTCCCGGCCAACCCTTCCCGAGGGCTCGCGTTTTCCGTAAATGGCGCTTCCAGTGCCACGAATAACATTCGTATTGATGGCGCATCGAGTTACAACCCCAACCTTCCCGCGGTGACAGCCATCAACCCGTCGCTCGAATCGATTGAAGCCGTCGATGTGGTGACGAACTCCTTCTCCGGCGAACATGGACTGGCTGGCGGCGCGGCGATCAACCTGCAAATCCGCAGCGGCACGAATCAACTCCACGGCTCCGGTTTCTGGTATCACAATCACGAAGCGCTGGGAGCGCGGCCTTACTTTGGCGACCGGGCCGGCGAGAAACCGAAATTCCGCTCGAACCAAATGGGCGGAACCCTTGGTGGTCCCATCCGGAAAAACCGCATCTTTTACTTTCTAAGTTATGAGCGGACAACCGAGGACTCGAGCCCGCAAAGATTTCTCACGGTCCCGACCGCCGCCATGCGCCGTGGTGATCTGAATGGGTCGCCGTCCGCCATTTACGATCCGCTGACCGGCGCCGGGTTCGACCCCGCACGGCCGACGCAATTCGCCGCTGACCGGCAGCCGTTTGCCAACAAACAGATCCCGCTCTCCCGCTTCTCGGAGCCCGTCCGCAAGATCCTCGCCATGCCCGATTGGCCGCTCCCGAACGCTGCGGGAACCGGCAGCCTGGGAATTACTCGCAACTATCTGGCCAAGGCCGACTATCAGACCAAGCGGGATCAGATCGACACCAAGGTAAACTACACCCTGACTGACAAATGGACGGCGTTTCACAGGCTGAGCGCGCTGTGGATCGATCAGGTGAATCCCGCCGCGTTCGGCGCGCTCGCTGGCCCGCAGGTGCATCCGACGAACAACCGCCCCGGCTTCGGTTTCGGAGAGGTGTGGACGTCCACCGCGTCCAGCACATACGTATTCTCGAGAAATACGATCCTGGACGGTCATTTCGGTTACACCTTGCGCGATCACAACGCCGGGCCGAGTAACTTAAATGAGAACTTTGCGCGGGACACGCTGGGAATTCCCGGCACGAATGGACCGACCTCGTTTTCCGGCGGCATGGCCCGGTTCCTGATCGACGGATTTGATCAACTCGGCTACATACAGGTATCGCCATCCATCTTTCACGACAAGATCTATCAAACTGCCGTCAATCTGAGCCATTCCCTAGGGCGACACGAGTTGCGGATGGGATTCGAGTTCATGCGCTGGAGTCTGAATCAGGAGACGGCCAATGTGGGAGGCGCGTTTGGCGGCCCTGCGGGTGGATTCCGGTTTCGGGCCGATACCACCACCCTGCGCGGCGGCCCGGCTGCCAACGATTACAACGCAATCGCATCACTCTTACTCGGGCTGGCACGCGAAGCCGGACGCACCGCACTCTCCATTCCGAGCCTGAATACCAGAAACAACCAATACAGTCTGTATGTCCGCGACCGCTGGCAGATATCCCCTCGCCTAACGGTTTCTTATGGGCTGCGCTGGGAATATTTTCCATATCCGACGCGGTCGGACCGCGGGCTGGAGCGCTATGACTTCCGCACGAATGAAATCCTGGTGTGCGGCGTTGGGGCGATTCCTGTCAACTGCGGCGCCGGCCAGAGTAAGCGGCAGTTCGCTCCCCGCATCGGAATCGCCTACCGGCCAAGTTCCACAATGGTTGCGCGGGTGGGCTACGGGCTAACATACGATCCGGCAACTTTCGGACGCAATTTGCGAGGTAACTTCCCAGTTACTTTCGCACAGGAACTTGCTTTCCAGGATGCGCGGTCCTGGTCGACGACGCTGACGCAGGGCTTGCCGGCGCCGGCGACATCTCCCCTGGTGGAACGGATCCCCGCCCCCGCGACGGTGGCCGTGATCACAGTGGACGACAACTACCGCCGGGGCTACATACAGTCCTGGAACGCCACCATCGAGAAACAACTGCGGAACTGGCTCGTTTCCACAGGGTATGTCGCCACGCGCTCCATCCGCGCGATGTCTTTCCTCGAAGCCAACTGGGCGAACCTTGGCGAAGGGAATGCCGGCAGACAGTTAGTGCGGCAGTTCAACCGGACCGCCGCGACCACGTTTGCGGGACATGTGGGCGTGCAAGAATATGACGGACTGCAGACCAGTATCCGCTACCGTGCGAGTAGCATGACCATTGGGTTCGCTCATACCTGGGCACACACGCGAGGCCACTTGTCGGCTGACGGCGACGCCCCGCGCATCGCCATCCCGCAATTCCGTCCTCGCACTTACGGCCCGACTCCGGAGGACCGCCGGCATAACTTCACAGTGAACGGCTCGTTCGAGTTACCCTTCGGCCGCGGTAAGCGTTGGGCGAATTCCGGCTTCGCAAGCGCACTCGCGGGCGGATGGAATGTGAACCTTCTGACGGCCATGTACACGGGCGCGCCGGTGACTCCCACCGCGAACGCCACAGTGCTGAATGCTCCCGGTAGTGGGAACTACGCGGACTGTTTCAGTGCACCCGTGAAAATCGGGACACCGAATCTGTGGTGGGATCCCGCTACCTTTGCCGACCCCAACCGTGTGGACCCGCGCACGCCGCGATTCGGAACCTGCGGAGAGGGCGTCTTGCGCGCGCCGGGAATCATCAATGCCGATGCCGGAGTCTTCCGTAAGATCCGCGTCACGGAAAGTATCGACTTACAAATCCGCGGCGAGGCATTCAACGTATCAAATACGCCTCATTTCGCTGCCCCCGCCGCGAATATCTCCAATAGTAACTTCGGAGTAATCACCGGAATTCAGAATACGGGGCGCGATGGCATTGATTCCCGGATCTTCCGGCTGGGAATTCGGGTAGGCTGGTGAGATGGGCCCCGATGCGCAGGTCTCCAGACGTTTCGCTCTCGCCACTCTTGCCTCGCCGTTCCTGGCCGGCACGGCACTGCCGCAGACGTTGGCCCAACCCGTAATTGACACCGGCGTACCCGCTGCGACCAAGGACAAGCCGCAGTCAAAGCTGTGGTTTGCGGCCGGAACATGGTGGGCGTGGTTGCCGGTGAAGAGCGGCAGCGCAATCTGGCGGCGGACCCCATCCGGATGGGAGCGCCAGCGCCAACTCGACGCCCGGTTGGGTGGATTGCCGGGACAGGCGGACGTCTGGGCCGATGGTGATACCGTACGCACGGTCCTTGTTGAGCCACCCCGGATCGCGATCATCGCACTGCGATGGAACGCTCCCGAAAAGAGCTACCGCCTGGACGGCAACATCGTTCTATTCACCGCCGGCTCCGACGTGGAAACCGCCACCATCGACCGCGACAGTATGGGCAGATGGTGCGTGGCCTACAATAGCGGCCGCCGGATGTGGGCGCGGCTGTCTCTTGCTCCTGATGGGAAGGCGTGGACCGCGCCAATCGAGGTGACGAATCGTCCGGCGTCGGCCGACGATATCTGCTCGGTGGTTGCGCTTCCTGACGCCATCGGCGTTGTCTGGTCCGATCAGGCGGACGATGCCGTGTTGCTGCGCCGTCACTCCAGCAAGGCCGGCCGCTGGGAGGATATTGAGGTGGTGGAACAGGGCGGCAAGACGGCGGACGATCATATTCACATTGCCTCCGCTGGCGATGGCCGTCTGTTCGTCGCGACAAAGAACTCGGTGGACCGCATCGGCGCACCGCAGCAGGTGCTCCGGGTTCGCAGCGCGGATGGAAAGTGGACGAATCACACGTATGCGCCGCTGACCACCACCGCAGCACCGACCCGGCCCATCGCGCAGCTCAGCCATGACGGCAGACGGCTGTACCTATTGCACACCACCGGGCTGCCCGGCCGCCGCCCGCCGCACAGCGTGATCGTCGCGCAGACCACGGCCACGGATCGAATCCAGGTGCAAGGCCCCGCAGCCACGATTCTCGAAGCCGCCGCGCCCGTAAACAACGTCACCGGCTCGAAGGCGCGTCTGCCGAAGGAACGTCCATGGATCGTGCTTGCCTCCGATGCGCAGGGGCGGGTGTATGAAGCACCGCTTGACTAACTTGTTTCAAACGTAGCCGGCGACGAATGTTCTGGCGGGATCGATACGGGCGGAACGTACGGACTCCACCGAATCGCCGACCACGCGGCAGACGGCACTCGCGGCCGCCAGATCCAGGCGTCCCGTAGTGTCCAGTGTTGGCAACATGCCCCGGATGGCTTCGATATCGGCGCGCGCATCGGGAGCGCGAGCTTCTTTGGGCAGCGCCTCGCGAATTTGTTCGGGCGTATGCTTCGACATCCAGCGGTTCGCATCGAGAAAGCATTGCGCGATGCGGCGCGCGGCTTCGCCGTTCGCCGTCAGCCAGCTTCGCAACGCAACCAGACACAGCGATGGGTAAACCGCATTTCCGAGATACTCCAGCGCCCCCTCCGCCGACCGCAGATCCGCGAGCACGGTAATCCCCGGCGCCTTGAGCCGCAGGGTCGCGAGCCCCAGATTCGTCATCATCGCGGCATCCACCTTGCCCAGTTCCATGGCCGCGATCGCACCGGCAGCCACGCCGATCGCGACCGGAGTCACTTCCTCCACCGGCACACCACGCTTGCGCAGCACCGCGTTGAGCAAATGGTGCGATGACGAGCCTGGCCCTGGGATCCCGACCTTCAAACCTCGCAGATCCGCGACACTTTCGACCTTGCGCGACGCCGCCGGCGATCCCACCAGCACGCTCCCTGGCCGGTGCGCCAAAGAAACGAACGCAACTACGTCTCTGCCTGAAGCCACCAGTGGCAGCAGCGCATCATAATAAGCAGTCGCGACGTCGCCCTCCCCGGCCAGAAGTGCTTCCATCATGCGAGGGAAGGCCTGGAAATACTGTGGTTGCACCGTCAGTTGGCGCTGATGGTAGTAGCCCTGCCCGGCGCTCAGATGGTGTCCATAAGACTCCGGAAAGGTGAGCAGTCGCAGGGAAGGCGCCCGGCGGCAAGCGACTGGAGCAATGGCGGCCGCAAGCAGCGCCCGCCGGATGGCTGTCCGGCGCGTCATGCCCGGAAACCCCATGGTATTTTGAATATTGGTCTTCACACACAACAATGGCTGAATCACGAATGGCACTATCCGAAGAGCTTACCGCTCAAGCCCAAGGGTCGATGGCCGCACCGGACCACGACCCGGTAGAAACCTCTGAATGGCTGGAAGCAATCGATGAGGTCATCGACCAGGGGGGCCCCGAACGCGCCCGCTTCCTGCTGGACCATTTGATGACGCGGATGGAGAGCTTTGGATTCACCGTCCCCACAAGGCTCAACACTCCTTATCTCAACACGATTCCGAAAGAAGAGGAAGTGCCCTATCCCGGCGACCGGTTCCTGGAACGCCGGATCAAGAGCATCATTCGCTGGAATGCACTGGCGATGGTGGTGCGCGCAAACAAGTACGACAACGGGATCGGCGGCCACATCTCCACGTACGCCTCGCTGGCCACGCTTCTGGAAGTCGGGTTCAATCATTTCTTCCGCGCCAAGATCGGCAAGGACCCGGGCGACTTCGTCTACTTCCAGGGCCATGCGTCGCCAGGTGTGTACGCCCGCGCGTATCTGGAAGGCCGCCTGAATGACGAGCACCTGAAGAACTTCCGGCACGAGCTGCGCGATCATCAGGGGTTGTCGTCCTACCCGCATCCGTGGCTGATGCCGGACTTCTGGCAGTTCCCGACGGTGTCGATGGGTCTGGGCCCGATCAACTCGATCTATCACGCGCGTTTCATGCGCTACATGGAAAATCGGAAGTTGACGCCCGTGACGGATCGCAAGATCTGGGCATTCGTGGGTGACGGCGAGAGCGATGAACCGGAGACGCTGGGTGCGCTGACGCTTGCCTCCCGCGAACGTCTGGACAACCTCGTGTGGGTGGTCAACTGCAATCTGCAGCGCCTGGACGGTCCGGTCCGCGGCAACGGCAGCATCATCCGCGAACTTGAAGCGGCGTTCCGCGGCGCTGGCTGGAACGTGATTAAGGTTCTGTGGGGCTCGGAATGGGACGAGTTGTTTGCACGCGACAGCACGGGCCTTTTGCTGAAGCGTATGTCGGAGTGCGTGGACGGCGAGTACCAGAACTTCAAGGCGCATGGCGGAACTTACAGCCGCGAGCACTTCTTTGGCAAGTATCCTGAGTTGCTCGACCTGGTGTCGCACTTGTCCGACGAGCAGATTTCGCACCTCAAGCGCGGCGGCCATGATCCGGTGAAGGTTTACAACGCGTATCTTCGCGCAACGCAGCATACCGGGCAGCCGACCGTCATTCTCGCCAAGACGATCAAGGGCTACGGACTCGGTGAAGCTGGGGAAGGCCGCAACATCACTCACCAGCAGAAGAAACTCAATGAGCAGGAGATGGTCTACTTCCGCTCGCGCTTCGACATTCCGGTCCTGGATGAGCACGTCAACACGGTCGGCTTCTATCAGCCGGAGGAAAACAGCCCTGAGGTGCGGTATGTGAAAGAGCGCCGGGCAGCGTTGGGTGGTTTTGTGCCGAGCCGGGAGGTGAAGCCGATCACCATACAGTCCCCGCCGCTTGACGGCTTCAAGGACTCACTGGTCGGGTCGGCGGGCCGCGAAGTGTCCACCACAATGGCGTTCGTCACCGTCCTGCGTAACCTGCTGAAGGATCCGCAGATTGGGAAGTACATCGTGCCGATCATCCCCGACGAAGCGCGGACGTTCGGCATGGAGTCGCTTTTCCGGCAGTATGGCATTTACGCCAGCGCTGGGCAGTTGTATAAACCTGTGGATAGCGACAACTTCCTTTTCTATAAGGAAGCAAAAGACGGGCAAATTCTCGAAGAAGGTATTACGGAAGCAGGCTCCATGGCCAGCTTCACCGCGGCCGGCACGGCTTACGCGAATTACGGCGTGCCGATGATTCCCTTCTTCACTTACTACTCCATGTTCGGCTTCCAGCGCGTGGGCGACCTGATATGGGCGTTCGCCGATTCCCGGGGCAAGGGCTTCCTGATGGGTGGCACCGCGGGCCGCACCACGCTGGCAGGTGAAGGTCTGCAACACCAGGATGGACACAGCCACGTCCTGGCGTCCACCGTTCCCACCTGCATCACCTATGATCCCGCTTACGCCTATGAAATCGCCGTAATCATCCAGGACGGCATCCGCCGCATGTATGAACTGGGCGAGGATCACTTCTACTACCTGACCATCGGCAACGAGAACTACGTTCAGCCTGCAATGCCCGAGGGCTGCGCCGAGGGTATCCTGCGGGGTATGTACCGTTTCGTGGCGTCGCCGAACGGCAAGCCGGCAGTCGCGCAACTGTTCGGCTCGGGTTCCATCCTGAACGAAACGATCAAGGCGCAGGAGATTCTCGCGGCCGACTACGGCGTCGCCACCGATGTGTGGAGCGTGACGAGTTACAACGAGTTACGGCGCGATGCATTGGAGTGCGAACGCTGGAACCGGTTGCATCCTGCCGAAGCTCCGAAGACGCCTTACGTGGTATCGGCGCTGGATGGGGCGAAGGGGCCGATTATCGCCGCGACCGACTATATGAAGATCGTGCCGGATCAAATCGCTCCGTGGCTGCCCAGCCGGGTGGTGTCACTCGGTTGCGATGGCTTCGGGCGCAGCGAGAACCGCGAACACCTGCGGCGCTTCTTCGAAGTGGACGCGGCATCGATCGTGGCCGCAACGCTGTCCCGCCTGGCGCGCGATGGCAAGTTCGACGCGACCCGCGCCGTGGAAGCGATGAAGAAACTCGGGGTCGACACCGAAGTTGCCGATCCGGTAAAGCGGTAACTGTCGTTTCGTTGTTTCAGAGGCCCGCCTTCACCGGCGGGCCTTTGTTGTTTTCGCGCGAGAATGTGCTAGCCTTCTCCCGATGAATGCGATCTTCCAGAAACTCAACTACAAGAATCAAGGCACGATCTACGTGGTCAACGCGCCGGATTCGTTCCAGCCCGCGGTTGACGAACTGCGCGGATCCGCGACCGTGAAGACGTCGCTCGCCAACGCCAGGGAAGCCGGCTTCGTGATCCTATTCGCCACGAAGCAGACAGAGGTGGACCGCTTCGCCAGTCAGGTGGCTAAGTCAGTTCAGGGCGACGCACTGGTTTGGATCGCCTATCCGAAAGGCAGTTCCAAAAAGTACAAGTGCGACTTCAACCGTGATACTGGCTGGAGCCAAATGGGCGCGCACGGTTTCGAACCCGTGCGTCAGGTTGCGATTGATGAGGATTGGTCGGCACTGCGGTTTCGCCGCGTGGAGTACATCAAGACCATGACACGC
This sequence comes from Bryobacterales bacterium, assembly GCA_016789785.1. The sequence goes on along the minus strand of JAEUQE010000002.1, from coordinate 79,806 downwards.
AGTTTCGCAATGACCAAGGAAGGCCGGGAAAAAGTGAGTAAGTCTCACCAGTAACGCTTGAGGCTCCGGGTTTGACGATGCGCATTGCTGGCAGTCCGCTCGGTGCCGCGCTGCTCGCGGCGCGCGCCACACGCACTGAACCGCAGTGTGGGGGCATTGTTGCGTTGGCAGCGTTTGACGGGATCAGGACAACAACGGGGTAACGCAACAGATGCGGACTCGTGCGGAGACCCATCTGCTCGACACGAATCAGGCGCGGCGGCCCGGGTGTGTCAGAAGGCTTCCGGAAACGCCACACTGCTGCTGCGCCCGCGGCAGAGCAGGTCCTGGGCACGCTACCTTCTTAGGGTTCTCGAGGGAGTGGGCACTTGGGTTTGTTTAGGCCTCGGCGAACTTCCGCCGTAAGGCGAGGAGTGAGTCTGGTGTAAACAGCCGGGCCTGCGGATTCGCGAAAATCTCGGAGACGCTCATTTGTTCTACGCCCTGGACTTCTTCCTCCTGCAACACGAGCGGACCTTCGTAGTGGCAAGCGAACGCCCTGCCCCAAACGCGGTGCTCCTCGACGTAGAAATCGAACCAGGTTTCGAGTGGCACACCGCGAATCCCCAGTTCCTCGGCAAGCTCACGTTCGGCGCTGTGTTCATAAGTTTCGCCGGCAAGCACCACGCCGCCTGCCGCCAAGTCCCAGTAGCCGGGGAACACGTCCTTGGTAAGCGTCCGGTGCTGGACGTAGAGGCGATTCTCGGCGTCGAACACGAAGATGTAGGTGGAACGATGGGGGAGCCGCTCGACACGCATGCGCCATCGGGGCGCGACGCCGATTTCGCGGTTCTGATCATCGACGATGGTGACGAGTTCGTCTCTTGCCATTTACTTTCCGAAAGCCTCTCGCACCGGGCGCCCGATCCAGGCTTGCGGTGTTTTCAGCTGTAGGATGTAGGCGACGGTGGCCGCGGTGTCATAAGTGTTGACCGTGGCCTGGATCTCGTGGCCGGGGCGAACACCGGGACCGGCGATGAGCCACGGGATTTCGAGTTCTTCGAGCGTGTTGCCGCCGTGCTTCTTGCCTTTGCCGCCATGATCAGAGGTGACGATGAGGTGCACTTTGGCGGCGCCGATGGCTTCACGGAGTTGCGCGATGAGGCGGCCGGCCTCGCGCACGGATTCATAGTAGGCGGGCGTGCCATGGCCTTCCTCATGACCGGCGTGATCGATGTGGTCGAGATGGATGAACAGAAGTGTGGGCTGATGTTCTTTCCACTCGGCGATGGCCTCGGCCATGGTTTGCCGGGGGCCTTTGGGATGGCCGATGATGCTGGCGACACCTGGCTCGACGAGGCGGCCGAAACCTTCCCAATCGTGAAAGATCGCGATGCGCGCCGAAGGCTGCTGTTCGCGGAGCAAACCGAACATTGTCGGGAAGATGCCTTTCGGGCCGAGGAAATTCGCGGGGAACTCGAACTTGGCGGGCTGCCAATCGTTGGAGGTGATGCCGTGCTGTTCGGGGCCTGCGCCCATGATCATGGACGCCCAGTTGGGGCTCGATACGGTGGGCATGACGCCACGGGCTTTCATGGTCCATGCCCCTTCCTTCATGAGTTGCTGGAAGGTGGGGTGATCGGCTTTGCGGATGCCATCGGGGCTGCAGCCGTCCAGGCCGACGACGATCACGTGTGGACCGGCGGCGTGGAGCGGGGCTGCAAGGAGGAGTATTGCCAGGAGGATCATGCTATGGGTTTGCGGGTGCGGTCGTGTTCTTCACCACGTTGCCGAACATCTTGCCACCCTTGCCTTCGGCACCGCCCCATGTCCCGGCGTATTGGCCGTTGTGGATGAGGATGCGCGCGCTGTAGACGCCGTGGCCCTGGATGAGATAACTGGCAAGCGTAATGACAGGCGTGTCGCCGGCCCATTTGACGGGCACTTTCACCTTGGCGCGATAGTCCCGGGTGCCGTATTGAATGCGGGCGTCAAAGCTCCAGAGATCGTCACCGATCTTTTCGACTTTCTCGACGGTGTATTTGTCAGGGCGCGTTTCCGAGCCGTCGCCGACGGTGAAGTAGCCGGTGAGCGTGACGTTGGTCATGCTGGTTTGGAATGCCTGTTCGGCTGGAGTGAGCGAGATGGTTGCCTGCTGAGCAAGAGCGATCGAGGCAAACAGCAAGAGAGCGATGAGAGATCGGGACATGGCTGCTCCGGAGATCGGGATCATTCGGAGTGTAGCAGGCGGAGCAAGGAGGGGACAGGCGAGGGAGCGGGATTTCAGTCCGCTCGCGCGCAGGGGTCTGGTCTGGGGCAATTCACGGGTTTCGAGCACGGCCTCGACACGATTGTCGAGGCGGCAGGCACGAGTGCCTGCGTTACGGCGAAAATTAGGATGGTTTGAAGAATAGGACGAGGCCTGCGCCCAACGACGCAAGCAGATAGCCGGCCCACAGCAAGGGGTTGGGGGACTCCTTCGGTGGGTGGGTGATCATGGAGACCAGGACGTTGATCAGCGGGGCCAGGCCGAAGACAAGCGGCATGACGAAGGCGGGAGTGCCGCCGTTGCGGAAGGCGAGGATGATGAACACCGCGCCCAGAGCGCCGAGCGTGCCGGCGAAAGTGGCCGAGATGGTGCCCTCCATCTTGAAGCCGTTCAACTGGCCCTGCGAAGAAAGCATGGCAACCGGCACGAGCACACCGACCAGGAAGTAAGCCATCCCGACGCACAACAAGGCGCGGAGCGGATTGCCAAGTTGCACTTGTCCTTTATGCAGCGTGGGGCCGTACATTCCCCATGCCAATGCCGCCCCGAGGGCGAATGCCACCCATAGCATAGATTTCTTCTTCTTCTCCATTGAAGTTGGTTGCCTGTATCTGGACTGGTTCCCTATTGTCGCCAACTAGTAGACGATTCGCAATCCGAACTGGATCTGCCGCGAGGACGTCACGGTGGACCGAATGCGGCCCAGCGAACCCAGAGGAGGCTCATTGTCGGCGGCACCCGTGTAAGCGAGCAGACCGGGCACTCCGAAGTTCGCTCTGTTTAACAGATTAAACGTCTCGCACCGGAATTGAATATTTCCGCTCTCGCCGAGTTTGGACCAGCGGGTGTTCTTGATGATGGCGAAGTCGAAGTTGCGAAGGTTGGGCCCGATGAGAGCGCCGCGGCCAAGGTTGCCCAGCGTGCCCGCCGCGGGCAGCACGAATGCGGCTGGATCGAAGTAGCGGTCGGGTCCGCCCAGGACGGCGCTCTGATGGGTGAAGCCCGGGGCCATGCTGGGACGGTCAAAGCCGAGTCCAGGCCCCAAAGAGGGCGACCACTGCGAGCGAGAACGATTGCGCGCCAGGAACAGCGTGAGCGGGTTGCCGCTGCGTGCCTGGGCGATTCCTGCGAGTTCCCAACCATCGAGCAGTTTGCCTTGCGCGCCACGAAGGCTCTTGGCGAAGGGGATGGCCCACGAGTAGTTCATCACCCAGTTGTGCTTGGCGTGATAGTCGGCGAGGCCTTTGTTGTAGTTGAAGCCCTCGTATTCGGGCATCGCGGTGGTGGTGCCGTTGGTTGCGTCGGAGAAGAACGTGGACGCCTGCGTGGTGTCGATGTTGCGCGCAAACGTATAGGACGACTGGAAGCTGAAACCGGAGTGCCACCGCTTGCGCACTTCCCAGATGAAGGCGTTGTACCAGGAGTTGCCATCGCTCTTCTTGAGTTCGATGGTGGCGAAGGCGGGGTTCTGGCGCGGGGCATTCAACGGGAAGAAGAGCGAGCCATCTTCGCGGCGCATGGGTAATGCGGTATTGGCATCGGTGCTGCGCCAGAGATGAATGCCACGCGAGCCCGCGTAGCCGAAGGTGACCAGCGTGTCGTAAGGAAGCTGATGCTGGACGTTGAGGTTCCACACCTGGACATAGGGGCTCTTGATGTTCCACTCCACGGGCCGGATGGTGTTGCCGACGCCACGCTCAAACTGGGGCACGGGGAAGGTCGGGTTGGCGATGATGAGGCGTGGCGTGGCGGGAGGATTGGTCACTGTGACGATGAGGTTCTGCTGGTTGTTCGTGTTCCAGTAGATGCCATAGCCGCCACGAATCGCCGTCTTGCCGTTGCCGAAGGGATCGTAGGCAATGCCGATGCGAGGGGAGATGTTGCGATAGGTGGGGTTCTGATAGAGCTGGCCGACGGTGGGTGCGCGGTCGGTGAGGTTGATGAGGGCGGAGTCGCGGCCATAGATGTCGATGGGGGTGGAGGAGAACTCGTAGCGAAGGCCGAGATTCAGAGTGAGCTTGCGGCTGACGCGCCAGGTATCCTGCGCGTAGAAGGCAGCCAGCGTGAAGCGCCAGTAGCGATCGAGTGCGCCCCGCGGATCGAGGCCCAGGTAGCGTTGCGGGCGATTCTGGAGGAAGTCCGTGATGCTGCCGAAGGTGAAGATGCCGAGGGCAAAGGTCGGGTTCACCATGTTGTCCTGATAGCGCTCGGCCATGGCGCCAAACTTGAGCAGGTGCCCGCCGCGATTGTAGACGAGGCCGTCCTCCACTCCGAAGATGTTCTGCGTGAGTTTGACGTTGACCGAGGTCTGCGGGCCGAAGCGGCCGGGAATGCCGCCGATGTCAATGCCGCCCATGATGTTGCGTCCCGGCACGAAGGACGGAAGCTGGGGATTGAGATTTGACTGGACGTCCTGGCCGACGCGGGTGCGGCTGAAGCTGGCACGGAAGGTGTTGAGAACCGCAGTGGAAAGCACGGCGCGATGTTCGGCCGTCAAGAACTGATTGCGGGAGAGGAAGGTGCGCGGGAACTGCGGATAGTCGGTGGGCAACTCCTGAGCCGCATCATCGGCGGTGTAGCGAACGAAGAGCTGGCTTTTGTCGCTGAGGTTGTGATCGTAACGGGCCTGTCCGAAGTTCTGATCGAGGAGTTGGTTGTAGCGGAAAAGATGTTCGCCGAGGCCGAGTCCGGCGGAACGGCGTCCTGGTGTGGGGAGCGGGTAGGCTTCGAGATAGGGACGAATGGTGGGATCGATTGGTGCAAGCTGGCCGGAGCGCGCGGCGAGGTCGGGGACGATGGTAAGGATGGTGCGGCCTTTGCGCTCGCGCAGCGTTTCGTAGCCGAGGAAGAAGAAGGACTTGTCGCGGCGGATAGGGCCACCGATGGTGGCGCCGAGCTGGTGGCGCTTGAACTCGGGACGGACGTCGTCGAAGTAGTCGCGGGAATCGAAGTTGTCGTTGCGGTTGAAGTAGACGACGCTGCCGTGAAGGTCGTTGGTGCCGGACTTGGTGAGGGCGTTGAACTGGCCGCCGGAGTTGCGGCCGAACTCGGCGCTATAGGAGTTGACTTCGACGCGGAACTCGCGAATGGTCTCGGTGCCGAGCGCGGTAGATGCGGCGCTGCCGGCGGGGCCATTGGTGAAGTCATTCTGCGGCGTTCCGTCGAGGAGGTAGACGTTGGAGCGCGGATCCTGGCCGTTGATACTCATGCCGAGGCCGTGGGCGACGACGGAGCCGCCATCTCGATGGGGATAGGCAACCACGCCCGGCTGGAGGAGTGCGAGGTCGGTCCAATTGCGGCCGTTGAGGGGGAGTTCGCGGATTGCGTTTTCGCCGACGAGATAGCTCAATTCCTGGGTACTGGTGTTGACCTGGGAGGCCTGTCCGGTGACGGTGACTTCCTGGCTGACGTCGCCGACTTCGAGGACGAGATCGAGGCGGACCTGCTGAGCGACTGTGAGCTCGATGCCTTTGCGAACGAGGGGGCGGAATCCCTGGCGTTCGACGCGCACTTCATAGAGGCCGGCGGGGAGGGTGGGAAGCACGTACTCGCCTTCCTCGCCGGAGACGGAAGTGCGGAAAATACGCCGTTCGATGTTGATGGCAGTGACCTTTGCGCCACTGAGCAATGCGCCGGAAGGATCCTTGAGAACACCGTTGATGTTGGCCGCGGTTTGTGCCCAGAGCGCGAGTGCCTGGAAAAGAGAAAGGACAACGGCGTAGCGCCGCCAGGACTGGATCACGGTCGTACTCCCAAGTAGCTTTCATTCTAACGAATGCCGTCCGGCGAACCGCCGGACTCCCCGCAACCCAACCCCAGATGCCGATACGATATACTATAGCGCACAGCCTATTTTCGCGGTGGAAGCCGGACGTTTCGCGCGGAAACGTGTGGGCTTTTGGGGATGATCGGGGTGAAGCGCCGGTGACGGGATTGTCTGTTCGAGTGGACCGCGGATTCGCGGGTGTGCTCCTGCTACTCAGCTTGCTTGCCACGCTGCCCTACGTGCGGGCGGTGGGCCTGCCGCTGATTTCCGATGACTACCTAGTGATTGGTTTGAGCAAGGACTATGGTCCTGTGAGCGGATGGCTGGATCTGCTGGCGGATCCTTTGTATCGAAGCCGCACGACCACCATGGTGCTGGCGTGGTGGATCTACGAGTGGTCAGGCATGGATCCCTTGCCGTACAACCTGTTTGCTCTCCTGCTGCATGGATTGAATACATGGCTGGTGTTTGCGTTTGGGCGGCTGCGGTATGTGGGCTGGCGAGTGGCTGCGCTGATGGCTGCGTTCTTCGCGGTCTATGAAGGGCATCAGGAGGCGGTGATCTGGTTTTCGGCGGTGCCGGAACTGCTGGTGTTTTTCTTTGGGTTGCTGGCGCTGCATACTTGGGTGGAGTGGCTGGAGGGACGGCGATGGTGCTACGGGGCGGCGATGTTGAGCTTCGTGCTTGCACTGTTGTCGAAGGAATCGGGTGTGGTGTTTGCACCGTTGCTCCTGTTGCCGCTTTGGTTGCAGTGCCGGGACGATCTTTGGCGGCGTGCCCGCGGGGTGCTCCCGTTCTTTGCGATCACGGCGGTCTATGTCGCGTTGGTGTTTTCGGGCAAGAGTGGGAATCACCATTTCGATGACGGGACGTTCTCCCTGCGGGCTCCCTTCTGGTTGACAATTCCGCACAGCATTGGGCGCATGCTGTGGATCTGGGGAATCCCGAGCATGGCGGCGCTGTTGTATTGGAGGCCACGCGGCTGGAAGATCGTGATGGCGGTGGGGTTCGGATGGATGACGCTGACGCTGCTTCCGTATTCGTTTCTCACTTACATGACACGCGTGCCGAGCCGCCATACGTATCTGGCAAGCGCGGGATTGTCGCTGCTGGTGGGGTATGCGTGCTGTCAGTTGATGGCGCGGTATTGGGAGTCGCGCCGATGGGTGCCAGTGGCGCTGGGTGTGGCCCTGGTGTCGCATAACTGCCTGTATGTTTGGCTGTACAAGCATGATCAGTATGTACGGCGGGCCGCGCCGACGGAGCACCTGATTCGCGTGGCGGAAGCAGCGAGCGGGCCGATTTTCATGGAGTCGTTTCCTTACACGAGATCGGTTGCGGAGCACACGGTGGAGTTGATGACGGGAAAGCCCCGGAGCTGGTTGCTGTTTGATCCGCGGGAGCAGGGACGGGCGGTGCGGCTGTTTTCGTGGAAGGAATGAGCGCGGATAAACACTGAGTGCAATCATGGCTCAGGCTTACGGGATTTCCGGGTAACTTGTCTCCGCGGCCTCTCCAGAATTCACAAGACTCCGCATTGCATTAAGCCGCGTTGTGATCGATCATGCGGGTGATACCGATCTGCGCCTGCAAACTGCTTGCCGCGACAGGAGGTGGCTCGTGCTGCGTTTCGCAATGCTGGCGCTCTTTCTTGGTTACGGGCTGAAGTTAGGTGGGCAGAGTCCCGAGTTAGCCGCACCCGCGATTGTCCACGGCGCGACTTACGAACCCGGTGATATTCCGTTTCACTGGGTTACGGAGACCGGACTCGCCCACGTTCTGGGGAGTAACTTAGCGGCCGGTACGGCCTCGGCCGAAGGAACCCCGTTGCCACGTGAGTTACTGGGCACCTTCGTCACGTTCAATGGCGAGCGCGCACCGCTGCTCTCGGTATCGCCGGAGCGGATCACGTTGCAGGTGCCGAGGAAGCCCTTCTTGCCGATCAACGGATCGGTCGAGATGACAGTCACAACTCCATCCGGCTCCGTCTCGACGCGGGTGACCATCGGACCCTCCAAGTTCGGAATTCTCACGTCGGACCAAGGACCCTGCGGCAGAGGTATGCTCTTCAACTTGAAGAACGGGTCGCTGGAGCGGAACACGCCGGCCAACTCGGCGGAACCTGGAGGAGACCTCGTCGTCTTCGGAACCGGCTCTGGCAGCTTTCTCCTGCCTCCTGTGCCGCTGGGAGAGGCTGCTCCGAGCGATCCGCCGGCCAGATTGTTCTCGGGCGGGGGACCGGCCTGGGTGACGTTGGGCGAACCGGAGTTGGAATATATGGTGGGCGACGTGGTGTGGGGCGGGCGCGCTCCAGGCCTCGTTGGAGTCGACCAGATCAACTTGAAGCTCCGGGATGGCCGCATTACCGAGGGATGCGAGATGCCGCTGCTACTCTACGATTCGCGGTTTGCCGCTCAGCATGTACCCATCAACATTCGGCGTGGAGGCGGCGCCTGCCCTGCCGATCTCCCGCCCCCCACCGGGATGCTCCGGTGGGAGAAGACAATCGCTACCGGTTCGGTGGTTCTTGCCCCGGAGAAAGACGAGTTTGTGCTCGATTTTTCGCGCACGCCTCTGCCGGTTCGGGATCTGCCCCCACCATTTGGTTTCAGGAGTATCCTCATACCGATCCCTGGCCCGCGCTGTCCCGTGGCCGACAACTATGCCCGACGCCTGGAATTGGGCGGCATACAGCTTCGCCCGCCGAATGGCGACTTCCTCACACCGGAGCTCACGCCGAATGGTCCGACGGAGTATCGAGCCGAACTGCCGGTTGGCACGATTCAGCCGGGCACGCATCGGGTTTCCGGCGGCGCCTCCGTCGACATCGGACCGTTCGCGACGGCGATTGACATTCCACCGCCGATTCGCATCACGACGGACCTTCATCCGGGACGGCGATTCATCGCGCCCATCTTCGACCCGACGAGGATCCTATATATTCCGCTAAAGGTGACATGGGAAGGGGGCGACCCGGACAGCGCTGTTGTGGTCTGGATCTTGAACCGGGCGGATGACCCGAGCCGCCCCCAAAACCCCTACACCATGCGAGCTTTTTCGGCCCGTGCGAGCCGGGGTGAAGTGGACATCCAGATCATTCCCGGACATCCGGAGTTCCAAATTGAGATCTGGAACTATCGCGAGGGGCAGATCGGGACTGCGTTCACGGTGGACGGAATACCGAAGCCCGCGACCCACGGCTGGCGATATCGCTATGTGTTCGCGGACCTGGGGGCGCGCTGGCGATGATTGATGGCGGACCGACTTTTGTGGAGCCGTTTCTTGCACGAGGTTAGTGGAACGGGGTCGGGCGCTGCGGCTGTTTTCGTGGACGACATGAAGGGCATCACGCCGTTTGCAGGGTGATCGGGTGTTGCTGGCGTCCCCTGGAGAGGGGACGCGGCAGGCCTGGGGGCCTGCGTTACCGTGAGCTTGTGCCGGAGCACGTAGACCATGTGGCAACCGACGGCTCCTTCTGGTCGGCTAGGATTGCAGTAGGAGCATTTCAATGGCGAAGGCGTGTGCGTCGAAGGAAGCTGTTTTCCGCCGTGCCGAGGAAGTGATCGGGGACAAGGCGAAAGCCATGCGTTGGCTGGGAACCCCTGTCCGCGCACTTGACTACGCCACGCCAGTCTCCCTCATGGGTAGCGCGGATGGATGCAGAGCGGTTCTGGAGGTGCTTGAGCGTCTGGATTACGGCGTGTTGTGACCAACTGGGGCCGCCTGTGCGATCTCATCAAGGATGCGGAGTGCTTCGGCCCTTGGATCCTCGGAACGTGTGATCTGGCGGCCGATCACGAGATGCGAGGCGCCGCTCCGAATTGCTTCCGCGGGTGTCGCCACCCGCTTCTGATCGCCTTTGCCGGCACCAGCCGACCGGACTCCCGGCGTCACGACGAGCGCTTGCGGACCCAACGTCTGGCGCACCATCGACGCTTCAAGCGGGGAGCACACGATTCCATCAATGCCCGCCTCCTTCGCCTTGCGCACGCGCAGGGCGACCAGGTCGCTGACCGGGCACGGATAGCCGAGGTCCGCCAGATCGGACTCATCAAAGCTCGTCAGGACCGTCACGCCGAGAAGTTTCAGGAGCGCATCGCCGCGGCCTTCGATGGCAGCGCGCATCACGGCGTTGCTTCCATGCACGGTGAGCAACTGGACGCCACGTTGGGCCACTTGCGCGGTGGCTCGCTTGACGGTTTCCGGGATGTCGTAGAACTTCAGGTCGAGGAACACGCGGTAGCCGGAAGCGAGCAACTCGTCGACGAATGCGATGCCTTCGGCCGCGTAGAGTTCCATGCCGACCTTGTAGAAACCAACCGCATCGCCGAGTTGAGAGACGAGGTGTCTGGCCTCGGCGCCGGAGGGCACATCAAGGGCCACGATGATGGGATTGCTCATAGGATTCGAACGGCCTTCTTCTGACGCGGCGCGACGCGGCCAATGCGGGGCAGGCCGGGCACGCGGGCGGCCTCGGGTTCCGGGAGGGCAATCAGGAGACCGCCGGAGGTCTGCGGATCATAGAGCAGCGCTTCCAATGCGGGGGAGATGTCCGGTGGCATCTCGACATCACAGGAAGCGAAGTCGCGATTGTTTTTCAGACCGCCGGGTGTGGCGCCGTTTTGCGCATACTCGAGCGCTCCGGCCAGCAGAGGGACGCGGCTGGCTTCGATCTCGACGGTGACGTTACTGCCGAGGGCGAGTTCGCGCGCATGGCCGATCAGGCCGAAGCCGGTAATGTCGGTGCACCCGTGCACGATTGCGCCGGCAAGCGATTCCGCAGTGGCCTTGTTGAGGGTGAGCATGCTCGAGATGGCGCCCTGGACATGTTCTTCGGTGGCGATGCCGCGCTTGAGGGCAGTCGCGATGACGCCGGTTCCGATGGCCTTTGAGAAGAGGAGAACGTCGCCCACGCGCGCGCCGGCATTGCTCCAGACGCGATCGGGGTGCACAAGGCCAGTGACCGAATAGCCGAACTTGACCTCATCATCGGAGACGCTGTGTCCGCCAACGACGGGGCAGCCTGCTTCGTGCATCTTCGAGGCGCCGCCTTGCAGAATGGCCGCAAGAACATCCATGTCGCCCTTGTTGGGATAACACACCACCGAGAGCGCGGTGATGGGGCGGCCGCCCATGGCATACACGTCGCTCAAGGAGTTGGAGGCCGCGATGGCGCCGAAGGTGAACGGATCATCCACGATGGGCGTGAAGAAGTCGACGGTTTGTACAAGGGCACACTCCGGGCTCAACCGGTAGACGCCCGCGTCGTCGGACGTATCGAAGCCTACCAGCACGTTGGGATCGGCGTATCGGGGAAGCTGCCGCAGCACCTGGTCCAAAACCTTTGGACTCAACTTCGATGCTCAACCAGCAGCTTTCACGTGGGCCGTGAGGCGCACCGTGGACATACTCTCTCAAGTTTAGCTGAAAGGTACTGGAGGACTTCAAAGAATCTCATGGTATGCTTGGTCAGGAGCGTTCCTGCAAAGCAGGTGGGAAGCCTCTAAAAAATTGATCCTATAGCATAGCCTTGGAGTCCGGCTCGCAAATCTAGATGCGTCGGTGAGCAAGCTCCCGCGATAGCGCGAATGGAGAAGCCTAAAGACGCCCGGAGGATTCCCCCCTTTTCTTAGGGGATCAATTTTACAGAGGTGGACACGGCCCAGTGGTGCGCTCCTTTGACGTTCTCCTCAGTTCCTTTTCATGCGAATACTCTTCATTGGCGACATCTTCGCCTCGCCTGGCAGAAGGATGGTCGCCGATCACCTTTCGTTCATTGTGGAGAGCGAAGGTATCGACTTCGTGATCGCCAACGCGGAGAACGCGGCGGGCGGCTTTGGGTTGACGCCGGCGCTGGCCGATGAGCTTTTCGCATTGAAGATCGATGTGCTGACCTCGGGCAATCACATCTGGGACAAGCGCGAAATCTACGATTATTTCGAGAAGCAACCGCGGTTGCTGCGGCCGGCGAACTACGCGGAGGAGTTACCGGGCAAGGGACTGGTTGTGGTGACGGCGCGCAATGGTGTGCCGTGCGCGGTGATGAATCTGCAAGGCCGGTCGTACATGCCTTCCACGGATTGCCCTTTTCGAAAGGCCGACGCTCTGCTCGCCAGCCTGGATCCCACGGTGAAGATCAAGTTCGTTGATTTTCACGCGGAACTCACGAGCGAGAAGACCGCGATGGGATGGTATCTGGATGGCCGTGTGACCGCGGTGGTCGGCACGCATACGCATGTGCCTACCGCCGACACACGGATCTTGAATCAAGGCACGGCGTATCAAACGGACGCTGGGATGACGGGCCCGTACGAGAGCGTGATTGGAGTGGACCGGGAGCCGGTGATCCGCAAGTTTCTGACGTCGATGCCGGTGCGGTTTGAGACGGCGAAGGGTCAGCCGGAACTGCATGGAGTGATCGTTGAAGCGGATCGGGAGACGGGGCGCGCGAAGCACGTGAAGCGCTACACGGTCGGGGGGAAGTAGCGGCTTAGAGAATCAGCATGCAGTCGCCATAGCTGTAGAAGCGGTACTTCGCTTCCACGGCATGCCGGTAAGCGGCGAGCATGAGGTCCTTGCCAGCAAGCGCGCAGACTAGCAGCAACAGGCTCGACTGCGGCAAATGGAAATTCGTGAGCATGGCGTCGATCCGATGATAGCGATAGCCGGGATAGATGAATAGCCCGGTGTCACCTTCCAGTTGCTGCCAATCCTTCGCTGCCAGCGTCTCCACCGTGCGCACGGAGGTTGTGCCGACCCCAATTACACGCTGCGCGGAGCGGATCTGCCGTGCCGCGTCCGGATGCACCTGATAGAACTCGCTGTGCAGTTTCACGTCTTCGACGACGTTGGTGTGTAGTGGCTGAAAGGTTCCGAGCCCGACATGCAGCGTCACCTGCGCGAGCGATGCTCCGGCCTGTTCGCATTGTGCAAGGATTTCCGGGGTGAAGTGCAAACCAGCAGTGGGCGCGGCCACGGATCCGGCTGAGCTTGCATACACGGTCTGATATCGCGACTGATCGTTGCGAGTGTCGGGCCGGTGGATGTAAGGCGGCAGCGGCATGTGCCCCGCTTCGTTCAATGCTTCGAAGAAGTCGCCCTCCACTTCGAAGCGCAGTGTGCGTTCGCCGAAGTCGCCGCGCTCGACGATCTCGGCATGGAGGCGTGGCGAGAAACGGATCCGCTCTCCGATGCGGAGTTTGCGGCCGGGCCGCGCGAGCACTTGCCACGTGAGCGGATCTTCTTTCGCCGCGCGCACGAGCAGGACTTCCACCTTCCCGCTGAGATGCTCATGGAGTTTCGCATTGTTGCGGCCGATGGCGAGTGAACGCGCGCCCATCCTGTGTCCGAACAGCCTTGCGGGGAGCACTTTCGAATTGTTCAGCACGATCACATCGCCGGGCTGAACGAATGACGGGAACTCGCGAAAGCGGCGGTCTTCCCAACGTTGTTCCTTGCGGTGAACGACAAGCATGCGCGACGCGGCGCGGTCTTCCAAGGGTTGTTGTGCAATGCGATCTTCGGGCAGATCGTAGTGAAATTCGGAGAGATCCATCCAGCCGCTACAATAGCAAGTTGCGCATTCTTGGCATTGAATCCTCGTGTGATGAGACGGCGGCCGCCGTTGTGGAAGATGGCAGCCGGGTGCTTTCGAGCATTGTGTCATCGCAACTCGAAGTGCATGGCAAGTATGGCGGCGTGGTGCCCGAACTGGCCTCGCGGGAGCACTTGCGGGCGATTGTTCCTGTGGTGCGGCAGGCGATGGAACAGGCCTGTTGTTCGTACTCCGATCTTGCCGCGGTGGCTGTGACGCGAGGGCCGGGATTGGTGGGATCGCTACTGGCGGGCATCGTCTATGCGAAGGCGATTGCGATGTCGCGCAATCTGCCGCTGATTGGCGTGAATCATCTGGAGGGGCACATTCATGCGGTCGTGATGGAGGCGGGGACGCAACTGGAATTCCCGGCACTCGCGCTTGTGGTGAGCGGGGGACATACGCATCTGTTTGAGATCAACGCGGAGTTTCGCTACCGGCTGTTGGGCCGCACTCGGGATGATGCCGCGGGCGAGGCTTACGATAAGGTGGCGAAGCTGCTTGGCTACAACTATCCCGGTGGGCCGGTGCTGGATCAGTTGGCGGCACATGGCAATCCGGAGGGCGTGCGTTTCCCGTTCGCGAAAATGAAAGGCAATGTGCTCGACTTCAGTTTCAGCGGCCTGAAGACGGCCGTGCTGCGATGGGTGGAATCTCACGGCATGACGGCGGAGATTGAAGCGCGCAGGGAACTGATGCGAACGAAGCCGCGGCCTTCGATGGAGGAGTGGCTGTCGGTGACGCCGGCGGCGACGCTCGACCTGATTGCATCGTTCCAGCACACGGTGATCCGCGAATTACTCACACGGGCCGAGATGGCGGCGGAGACGATCGCTGCGAGGTCGTGGGTGGTGACGGGTGGAGTGGCCTGCAATGCGGGACTGCGCGCGGCGGCGTACAAGGCGCAGTTGCCGTATGGTGTGTTCTTTCCGCAGCCAGCGCTTTCGACGGACAATGCCGCGATGATCGCCGCTGCGGCGTTTCCGAAGTTCGCCCGGGGGGAGTTTGCGGGGTACGATTTGAAGGCGCAGGCGGGGTTAACGCTGGCGTAGGCGCAATACTCTTCATTTATGGCGTGTTTTCGAAGTTGGTACTTCCGAGGTTGAACAATCGATAACTTCCGCCGCAACAAGCTTCGGCAGCGGCAAAACAGGCCGGAAGTTCTCGATCGTTCACCCCTCGGAAATGCGGGGCCGAACTTCGAAAGCGGGCCGTATTGGCGTTAGCATGGGCAGAAAGGAGGAAGCCCGATGCCCCAGACCAGCAATCGGGAGAGATGTGAATTGCGCGGGCCGGTGCGGAGCGCCGTCACGACCTGGGCGGACGGACCGGACTCCGAAGTCAGCGAACAGTACGTGTTTGACTCCGCCGGCGCAATTCGGCAGTGGCGCAAGGTACGGCGGCAGGGCGGCCAGACGGTCGAAGAATGGTCTCAATCGATGCCCTCCCCACCCACGGACGACTGCTCAACCGGGGTTCGTGTCGACGATGTGTCGGCCCTGTCGTCGTGGACCATGCCGCCACTTCACGGCACAGGATTCGGCACGTTCGGCGCCGCCACCGCGAAGACGTTCTTCGATGAGCAGGTGTTCCTTCGCGGACGGATTTCATAGACCGTCACGGCGGCCCAGTGATTTCAGTTGCCTATGTGTGCGACGCGCAAGGCCGCATCATTCGCGCGTCACAAGGCGGCGAGGGGGCGATGTTCTCTGTCGAATTCGCCTACGATTCCGCAGGCCGCATCGCGGAGACAACAGCTTCCTTTGCAGGTTCCCCGCTGCATCGCACTCTCAATCAGTAGAACGGAGAAGGCGATCTCGTCGAATCCACCATTGATGGCGAGACTTCGCACTTCAGGTACAGCTATGACGGGCGCGGCAATTGGATCGATAAGACCGTCACCGCCGATAGTGGGTACTCGCGAACCTACCGCCGCGAGATCGAGTACTTTACAGAGGTCTGAAACGCGAAGCGCCGGTCAAGGCTTTTCCGTGCCCTGCCGGCGCTTTCGTGAAGTTAACTTTCAAAATTAGAACGTAACTTTCAATCCGATCTGGAATTCGCGAGGACCGTTGGGCGGACCCTGCGCGCCGACCACCCGTCCGAAGTTCGGACTGGTGATGTCGCCATTCGGATTGTTGAATTTCGGTGTGTTCGTGAAGTTGAAGCTCTCCACCCGAAGCTCCGCAACGAACCGCTCCGTGATGGCAAACTTGCGGAATAGAGACGCATCCAGGTTGAACAGCCCCGGACCCGTAAACGTGTTGCGTCCTACTGTTCCGAACGTTCCTGCCGCGGGCTGTGCGAACGCCGATGGATCAAACCATGTGGTGTGCGTGCCCACGCCTTTCGTGACGCGATACGCGCCGACGAGATTCGGGTCATTCGAATTGCCTGGTGCATTCACAATGCCGCCCGGCACCCCGAGATTGAACGGGCCGCCGGTCTGCGCGGTGAGAACGCCGTTCAACTGCCAGCCACCCGCGATCCACGCCGCTGGTCCCGATGTCAGCATCTGCTTGCCCTTGCCGAACGGCAGTTCGTAGATGTAACTCTGGACAAACACGTGACGGACGTCTCCATCCGCGCGTCCGCGATTGCGCGAAGGGTTGATGTAGTAGCGAAACCCTCCGTTGTCGGCGCCGATGGAGTCAATCGCTTTGGCCCATGTGTAGGCGGTGGTGAGCGCGAAGCCATTCGAGAAGCGGCGATCCAACTTCACCTGCATCGAGTGGTAATTCGAGTTCGTGCCGAAGTAGATGTTGTTGATCGCATCGCGGCGTCCGAACAGACGGTTGAACGGTTGTCCGTTGGCGCCGTCGCCGATGGACAACCCGGGGTTCATGTTCTCCACTCCCGTGATGCCCGTGCCCTTGTTGCCGACGTACGCCACTTCAAACACGAGACTACGAGGCAACTGGCGTTGAACCGCGATATTCCAGCTCTGCACGTAAGCCTCGCGCACATCCGGCCGGATGTAGTTGAAGACCGATGCCGGCGCCGGATTGATGATGCCGCTTGAAGGAACCGGGAACGGACGGAACGCCGGGAACCCTTCGCGCATGGAGCCCGCGGTCACGAACGCGCTTGCCGCCTGGAACGAATTGTTCTCGCGAACGGGGAAGTTGAACGCGTAGCCATTGTCGGCCAGCGGCACCCAACTGATTCCGTATCCACCGCGGAACACAGTCTTTTCATTGAACCGGTAGGCCATACCGAAGCGCGGCGCGAAACTCGTCCAGTAGGTCTTGCGGCCCAGATTCATCGGGATGTTCCCGACGCCCGCCACTTCCAGGGAGTTCGTGAACGGAATGAAGTTCGAGAACCCGCCGCGAACTCGCGGCAGCGGCGGCGGCCACAGCTCATGCCGCACGCCGATGTCGACTGTCAGCTTCTGGCTCACCTGCCATTTGTCCTGCACATAGCTGAAAAACGGGTTCTGCAGGAATGTCGGGAAGATGAGCGGCAGGTCGCGGCCCAGTTCATTCGGCGCATCCAGGAGGAAACTCGCGAACGAATTCGCGAAGCTCTGCGGGGAACCAGTGGCCAACTGACCGGCTGCGTTGCGCACCGCAAGTATGGTGGTACCTTCACGGAAGTTGAAGCGGCCGCGAGGATTGAACGTCTGGTTCTGCAGCAGTTCATCGCGATTGCGCCGGTAGTCGACGCCGAATTTGATCGTGTGGTTGCCAATGATCTTCGTGTTGTTGACGATGAAGTTCAAGTTGGTTTCACCGCGCTCCCATGGGAGACTGGCCGAGTAGCCGACAACGGGATTCGAAAAGCCATTGATCTGAATGTTGCTGATGCCGCCCGTGAAGTCGGAGACGTTGACACCCGGAATCCCCAGCTCTTCGGAGGTCTTCAGATTGATATCCGCGTTCTGCGCGTCGTTGCGATAGTACATGATGCCCGTGCGCACTTCGGTCACCAGTGACGGCGACCATACACGCGTATAGTTGATCGCCCCGTTGGTCGCCCGCTGGATGCCTGTACCTGCGAAATCACGAATGCCGCCGCCACGAACACCATAGATCGGAGGATCGAAAATCTCAGAATCCTGCCTCGAATAACGAATGCTCACGCGATCCTTGTCGGTGAGCTGCCAGTCGACTTTGATGTCCCCGCCGTTCGTGTCCTTCTGGCGTACCGTGGACGTCTGGAAGTTCTGCAACTCCGCGCTGTTCACGGGCGCGGGAATCAACTCGAGAATCCGGCGTGCGATCGGACTGATGCGGCTGGTGGGGATGGTGCGGTTCGCGAACGGTGTGCGATTGGTGCCATCCGCGCTGCCCGTTGCGGGATCGTAGATGTCGGTGCCGCGCGACCAATTCAGGTTGCCCTGCCGGAACGCCATCATCGGAATCGTGGCCTGATGGAAGTCACCGCGGCGGTCGCGAATGCCCTGATAGTTCGCGAAGTAGAAGATCTTGTTCTTCACGATCGGTCCACCGAGGGTGAAGCCGAAGTTGTTCACCGTGGTGACCGGCTTCGAGTTGGCAAAGAACGGACGTGCCGCCAAACGGCTCACGCGGTTGAAGTGGTACACGCTGCCGTGAAGATCGTTGGTCCCGGACTTGAAGTTCACGTTCATCACAGCGCCGCCTGCACGCCCCAACTCCGCCTCGTAGTTCGATGTCGTGACGTCGACGGTTTGCAGAGCCTCAATCGACGGGATCATCGCGGTAAGCAAGCCCGTGCGGTGATTGTTGTCGACGCCCTCCAATTGCACGTTGTTCGACAGGCGGCTCTGCCCGTTCACGCGGGTGGAGAGCGAATCCTGCACGTTGAAGAACTCCGAGTGCGGGCGGAAAGACCGCGTGGCGCCCGGCACCAGATTTACCAGATTTTGGAAGTTGCGGTTGTAAGCAAGCGGCATGTCCGCGAGCGTCTTGGTTTCGATCTTGCGTCCGGTGTCCGACCGGTCGGTCTGAAGCACGGCGGCTTCCGCGGCAACCGTGATCGACTCGTTGATCTGGCCAGGCTGCAACGTAAGGTCCGCGCGTGCGGTCGAGTTCACCAGCACGTCGATCTGATCACGAATCGCCTTGCGGAACCCCGTGATCTCCACCTCTACGCGATAGAGTCCAGGTTGAAGATTCGGGAACGAGTAATTCCCGCTTTGATTGGTTTGCGCGGTTTGAGAAATGCCCGTTTGCGTTGCGACCAGCGTGACTTTTGCATTGGCCACCAAGGCGCCCGACGAGTCGGAAACCGTGCCGACAAGCGTGCCATTGACTGCCTGCGAAAAGGCAAACTGGGCGGAAAAGAGGAGGATCAAGAGACCCAACACATGGTTCACCATGGAACACCCCTTTCGAGAGTTGAAGCTTGGCCTGAATATACCATGCGCATGCCGATGCCGCGAAGCGTGGCGCCCGGTAACAACCATGAGCGTCGCGCGAGGCTCCCGCCGAATGTATCCTCAACTGATATGAAGACCCTTGTTCTCCTCGTCACATTTCTCGTGGTAGGCAGCGCGGCATTCGGCCAGCCGAAGTCGCTGAAGCTGGAATCCACTGCCGGGCTTACACTCCACAACGCAATCGCGGCGCCGGTCACCTTTCAAGGGAAGAAGGCGATCAAAGTCACGATCTCGCCCGACGCCGCGGCAAGGATGCAGGAACGGGCCGCGGAAGCCAAGAAGGCTGGCGGGATGAAGAAGGGTGGAGGGCCCGCGGCAGCGGAGGCCCTGCGCATGGATCATCTCGTGCTCGCGGATGGTGTGGACTTCACCAATGGCACCATCGAAGTGGAACTTGCGGGCGAGCCCGGTCCCGCCGCTGCGGGCGGTGCTCGCGGATTCGTTGGTGTCGCGTTTCGCACACAACCCGACCGCCGCACCTACGACTGTTTCTACCTGCGGCCCACCAACGGCCGCGTTGATGATCAGGAGCGGCGCAATCACAGCGCGCAGTACATCTCGCATCCGGAATTCACATGGTTCAAACTGCGCCAGGAGACGCCTTCGAAGTACGAGTCCTATGTGGACATCGGGCCGGCGGAGTGGATCCGCGTGAAGATCGATGTCGATGGCGAAAAAGCAAAGCTCTTCGTCAACGGGGCGGCTCAGCCCGCGCTGATCGTCAACGACTTGAAGACCGGTCCAAGCGGCAAGGGCGCCGTGGCTCTGTGGTTCGAAGGCTCCACCATCGCCCACTTCGCCAACCTGAAGATCACACCTCGTTAGAAAGCCCGTTACCAGCGGACGAAGCGGCGTGCGAATTTACCCTTGACATCGGCTATCGATCCCTCTACGATCAATACATCGATGATCGATGGATCGATAAACAATGGCACAATCCGAACTGCTTCCCGGAACACTCGACATGCTGGTTCTGAAGACGCTCTCCAAAGGGCCTCTTCACGGCTATGGCGTCGCACAATATCTGCTCGATGTCTCGGGCAATGTCCTCCAAGTGGGCGAAGGCTCGCTTTATCCCGCACTGCAGCGGTTGCTGGTCAACGGCTGGACCGAGGCGGAATGGAAACAGTCCGAGACTGGACGCAGGGCGCGCTATTACAAGCTGACCGCTGCGGGACGCAAGCAACTCAAAGAGGAAGAGCGCGGCTTTGACCGGATGGTGGACGCGATCCGCCTGGTGCTCCGCACGGCGTAAAGGATGCCTCATGAACTGGACACGCCTTCGCAACCGCTTATTGGGTGCTCCGCGCACGCATGAACAGGACCTTGACGAGGAGCTTGCCTTTCATCGCGAGATGAAGGTGCGGGAACTGCGCGAGGCCGGACTCGCGGCCGATGAAGCGCGCATGGCCGCATCGCGCAGCATGGGCAATCTCACCATGGCGCGCGAGGATGCGCGCGAAGCATGGACGCTGGTGTGGCTTCGCGATTTGCTGCGCGATTTGCGATTCGGCATGCGATCCCTCGCCGCACAGCCGGCCTTCACGTTGGCGGCTGTCGTAGCGTTGGTCATCGGCATCGGAGTGAACACCATCACGTTCCAGATCTACAATGCGCTGGCACTCGCTCCCTGGGCCATTCGCGACCCCGGCAACACGGTGCATGTCTTCGCCGGCCGTGTGGGACCTGGTGGAGGCAGCGAATGGAATGGCGTGTCCTGGCCGCATTATCGTGATCTGCAGAACGCGGAGTCTGTGGCCGGCATCGCGGCCTATACCACCACGGGTGTTCGCATCACTCGCGGCGAAGCAGCATGGGCCGGCGTGGCCATCGCCGCAAGCGGCAATTTCTTCGAAGTGCTCGGAACGGGCTTCGAAGCGGGACGCGGATTCTCGCAATCCGATCAGATCCGCGATCTCATCCCGGAGGTAGTGCTCCATTACGACACATGGATGACCCGCTTCGGCGGAGATCGAAACATCGTGGGCCAGTGGATCGACGTGAATGGGAGTTCGTTGCAGGTAGTCGGCATCGCGCCGAGAGGCTTCAGCGGCCCATCGCCGTCGGCTCCGGAGTTGTGGATTCCAGGCCAGTGGCGCGACAAATTCCACAACGTGGATTCGTTCGACAATCCGAATGCCTGCTGCGTCTCGCTGCTTGCGCGACTGAAGCCCGGCGTCTCGCGCGAAGCGGCCCAAGCGGAGTTGAGCACCCGGAGCGCGCGGTTCCTGGAATCCGTGAAACGTAAGAAGGGCGGGATCCTCCTGACGCGGCCGACTATGCTGGCCGATCCGCAGATCGCTGGACCCGCGACCGGCGTGTTCCTGGTGGTTCAGGTTGCGTGCTTCCTCATCCTGCTCCTCGCTTGCGCCAACGTCGCGAATCTGCAACTCGCCCGCTCGCTGGCAAGGAGGCGGGAGATCGCAGTCCGCTTGTCCTTGGGCGCGAGCCCCAGCCGCGTGATCCGTCAACTGCTGGCTGAAGGGCTCATCCTCAGCGTCCTCGCAAGCAGCCTCAGTCTGCTCCTGTGCGGCCCCATTCGCACCATCGTGATGCAAGCCGTCGCCCAAGGCGAGAACATCGCGCTGCGCTTCCACAACGATTGGCGAGTGTTGCTGTTCGTGGTACTGATCACCTTCGCCGCCGCTCTGCTCTTCGGCCTGTTGCCGGCTTGGGGCGCCGTGCGCGACACCGTCGCCACGGGCTTGCGGGAAGGCGGGCGAGTCACGGCTACACGCCGTATGCGCGGTGTGCTTCTGGGCGCACAGGTCGCGCTTTGCATGGTGCTGCTGAGCGGCGCGACGCTGCTTCTGCGCGCGCTCGAGGAAGCCAAACGCATGGAACTTGGATTTCAATACGGCCACGTGATTCAAGTGTCTCCGGGCCTCGATTCCATTGCAGGCAAGGACGTCGAGGCGCGTGCACTGCTCGCCACGCTGGTTGAGCGCATCACCAAGCTGCCATCTGTGGAAGCAGTGGCACACACCAACATCGTGCCCTTGGGCAATAGCTTCGAAAGTGTGGGATTGAAGGATCCAAGTAATGCGCGTGGCTATGTCAGCGTAGGTGTCAGCCGCGTGTCCGCCAATTTCTTCGATGTATTGCGCATTCCGCTTGTCGCCGGCAGGACGTTCACTCCGGCCGATGAGGCCGCAGGCAAGTCGATCATCGTGACCCAGGAGTTCGCCGAACAGATCTGGCCGGGTGAGAACCCGCTGGGCAAGCGCATTAAGGAAGCCGGCGACGGCGAAGTGGTGGGAGTGGTCCGCAACTTCGTCATCCGCGACATTGGGCCGTTACGCGAGAAGAACCTCTTCCTCGCATCATCAGGCGTGCGCGGGACACGTCTGCTGATTCGCCACAGCGGTTCGCCCGATGCGCTCGTCGCGCTACTGCCGAAGCTTGCTCGCGGCATCGACAAGCGCTTTCTCGCCACCGCCACGCCTTATGAGGACAACGTTGTGAAGGCGCGTCTCGCGGCGCGGTTGTCGGCGAGCATCGCCGGCGGCCTGAGTGCACTGGCGCTACTGCTGGCTTGCGTCGGGATCTACGGCGTGGCCACCTACAACGTCGCGCAGCGCTCCAGGGAGATCGGCATTCGGATGGCCCTCGGCGCGGAGTCCTCTTCCATACTCGCGATGACGCTAAAACAGAACTTGCGTGTTGTGTTTGTGGGCGCCGTGATCGGCGTAACGGGCGCGATCGCTGCTGGCCAACTGCTGGGGAGCATACTCTACGGCGTGAAGCCGGCGGATCCCGTCGCGCTCCTCTCGGCGATCGGAATCCTCACCGTGACGGCGCTGTTCTCCGCCCTTGCCCCGGCCCGGCGAGCCTCGGCAACGGATCCGGTGATCACACTGCGGCATGAGTAGCGGCAGCATCGAACACCGCTTCGAGGTCCCGGCGATCGCGGACACGACACGCATCGAAAACCCCCGCGAACTCTCCCCGAGGCCCGCGGGGTGCGCCGTCTGAATACTGCAACTGCCTCCGAAGAAAGGCCGCGCAGCGCCCGATGACGACGGGCGATTGCCCGCTCGTGACTGCCGTTGTGCCCGCGCCTCCGGAGCCCACGCAACGATCCGCGCTGATCCACCCAATTGTGGACGCTGCTCGCGTGTTCCAATCCGCAAGCCCAAGCGGCAGACACCCCCACAGCCGTTACTCCGGGATTGGCCAGAGAAACTTGCCTCTTGCCTTTCATACTTAGATGTCTTAGCATAGAGGTCTAGGTATGCCGAAAACCGATTCCCTCCAGGGCTCGCTCGACCTGCTGGTCCTGAAGATCCTCTCGCGCCGCCCGAAACTGCATGGCTACGCGATCATGTCCGCCATCAAAGACATCTCCAATGAGGTGCTCAACGTGGAGGAGGGATCGCTCTATCCGGCGCTGCATCGCATGGAGGAGTCCGGCTGGATCCGCGCCGAATGGGTCACCAAGGACACCGGGCGCCGGGCTCGCATCTATGAGATCACCGGCGCCGGCAAGAAGCAGCTCGCAGCCGAAGAGTCGCGGTGGCAATCGGTCACCTCGGCTGTCAATCGCGTCCTGAGGATGGCCTGAACATGTCTCTGTGGTCCCGCATCGTCAATGTATTCCGGTCAGACCGCGTGAATCGCGACCTGGACGAGGAACTTCAACTGCATATTGAAGAGGCCATCGCCGAAGGCCGCGATCCCGAAGAAGCGCGCCGTGCGCTCGGGCCGGCTTTGCGTCTGCGCGAGGAAAGCCGCGACGTCAAGCTCTTCGCATGGCTCGACTCTCTGAGCGCCGATGCCGTCTTCAGTTGGCGGCAGATGCGCAAGAACCGCGTGGCCACTGCCGCCGCGATTGTTTCGCTCGGTCTGGCGGCCGGTTCCTGCATGGCCGCATTTCGATTGATCGATGCCTTGCTGCTGCGTCCATTGCCGGTGCGCGATCCGCATGCCCTGCACGCCGTGAAGTACGAGTACTTCGATCGCGAAGGGAAGAAGGACTTCGGCGATACTTTCGGCTACCCGCAGTTCCGTGCCTTGCGCGCGGCCGTGAAGGACGACGCGGAACTGATGGCGATTTCTTATGGCTATCCGAACGACCTCACCTTTGGCACGGATGATCAAACCGAGAAGGCCGTGCATCAGTACGTCTCCGGGTGGGCTTTCCAAAGCTTCGGACTTCGCCCCGCGCTTGGAAGGCTGTTCACGGAGGCGGATGATCTGAACCCGGACGCGCATCCCTATGCCGTGATCTCCCACGACTACTGGACACGGCGGTTTGGCCGCGACCCCAATATCATTGGCCGCACTTACCGCCGTTCGAGCCGGCTCTATGAAATCGTTGGCGTGATGCAGGAGGGATTCACCGGAACCGAGCCCGGAGTGTTCGTCGACATCTGGACGCCGACCATGATGAACGGGCGCGCCATCCAATCAAAGTCGTGGGGCTGGTTCCGCATTCTTGCGCGCGTGCACTCGCCGGCGGCAAAGGACCGGGTCCAACAGAAACTGCAGGCATTGTTCTCCGCACAGCGTCAGGACGAGGTGAAAGATCTCCCACCGGCCTCCAGCGAGGACCGGAAGCGGTTCCTGGAATCGCGGCTTTCACTGGAAGGCGCCGCTTCGGGCGATTCCAGAATGCAGAAAGACTACCGCCGCGCGCTCTGGATTCTGGGACTGCTGGTCGCGCTCGTGCTTCTGATCGCCTGCGTCAACGTCGCGAATCTGATGGCGGCGCAAGCTTCGGCCCGATCCCGTGAGATGGCCCTACGTGTGTCGATTGGCGCCGGCCGGGCGCGCCTGGTGCAACTGGTGATGATCGAGAGCGCCATGATCGCGACCCTCGCGGCGATCGCCGGAGCCTGGATTTCGACGTGGTCCGCACCCTACATTGTCAGCCGGATCAGCGACCCGGAGAATCCTGCGCGTCTGGTGCTGCCTCTCGATTGGCGGGTCGTGCTATTCGGCGCCGCACTCACTCTCGCGATCACCATGTTATTTGGCATCATCCCCGCGCTCCGGGCCTCCGGCGTGAAGCCAATGCTGGTCATCCGTGGCGGGGATAACCCGTTCCGCCGCCGCCGTCTGATGAATTCTCTGGTCGCCGCGCAAGTCGCATTCTGTTTCGTCGTGCATTTTGTCGCCGGGCTCTTCGTGGCCACCTTCGACCGTCTCGCCACACAGCCACTGGGTTTCTCAACGGCCCGCCTGCTGGCCCTTGAGACCGTCGCAAAGGAGCGGCTCGATCCCGCGGCCTGGGAACAGACCGCCGCCAAACTGGCATCTCTGCCCTACGTCGAGTCGGTCGCCATATGTTCCTGGCCGCTGATGTCGGGTTCCTACTGGTCGTCGGAGTCGAATTACTATCTCCGTGTATCTCCCGGCTTTCTCGAAACGATGAAAATCCCATTGATCGAAGGGCGCAATTTCGTTTCCGGAGAAAATTATCCCGAAGTTGCAATTGTCAATGAGTCCTTTGTGAAAAAACACTTCAATGGGCAAAATCCGGTCGGCAAGACGTTCGATCAATCCATCAGCCCAAAGAAGAAGGTGCCAGTCCGGATTGTCGGCGTCATGAAGGACTCGAAGTACGGAACGATGCGGGAGCCCGTGCGCCCGACGGTCTTCGTGCCGTTCCGGGAGTCGATCGGGCCTGGCAAACTTCAGCAGTCTGACTGGGGAACGTTCATGGTGCGGATCCGCCAGGATCCACCCCTGGCAATGGTTCCGGCGCTTCGTCAGGAGATCAAGAGCGCGCACCCGGGACTGCGCATTTCCAACGCCCATACGCAGCAGGGCCTGGCTGACCGGCACATTCTGCGGGAAAGGCTACTGGCGATTTTATCGTTATTCTTCGCAATTGTTGCTCTGATTCTGGTGGCCGTTGGGCTCTATGGTGTCCTCACTTACACGGTGTTACAGCGCCGCCGGGAGATCGGGATACGCATGGCATTAGGCGCGGACCCCGCCGATCTTGCCCGTCGAGTGACTACAGAGATACTCTCCATGTTACTCATCGGAGCCGGCGGCGGACTTGCGGCGGGTGTGGCCAGCGAACGCTACCTTGAGACGCTGCTCTTTCAAGTGCGTGTCCTTGAGCCGGCCCTGCTGGCGGTGCCGGTCGCCACCATCCTCATCGCCTCCATGCTCGCGGCGATCCCGCCGGTGATCCGTGCGGTGCGCCTCGATCCGGCCCAGACGCTACGCGCCGAGTGATCGATTAAGCCCTCTCTTCATATTCCGGCAGAAGCTTCCGCCACGGCGGTACTAAAGTCTTGGCCGAAGCAATCCGATTTCTGCCTTATGAAGAAAGCGATCCGCCTCTTCCTGGCCGGTCTCACAGGGCTCATCGCCTATCTCGCGGTGGCCCAACGGCCTTACGCGCTTGCTCTCACCGCAAAGGCCGCGGGACAACACCCGGAGTGTCCGTGGAACAGGCTCCTCGCCACCCCTTGGCACGCTGAGCACCTGATCAAACTCCAGGATCATTACGCGAAATCCATCCGTTCCACGGCATCGGATCCGGCCTTGGGGATTGAGCGTCTGGAGTCCCCGCTGCGGCCCTTCTGGATCAAGACCAAGGGCGCGGACATGCCCGGCCCCGCCCTGCTTGCCTACCTGTTGACCGAGCAGGCATGGATCGCCGCCGTCGGCATGCCGGATGTGCAACCTGGCGACGTGGTGTTCGATATTGGCGCCCATGTGGGCACCTTTTCCGCCTACGCCTTGGCCAAGGGCGCATCGAAGGTGATTATGGTGGAACCGGATCCGACGAATATCGAATGTCTGCGCCGGAACTTCGCCGAAGATCTGGCGGCGAAGCGCGTCGTCCTGGTGCCCGCGGGCGCGTGGAGTTCGGAGAAGACCATCGAACTCAACGTGGGTGTCGCGAACTCCGGCACCGGGAGTATGGTGGTCAAGGAAACGCAGTCAGCAATCGTTACCGTGCCGGTCCGCCCCATCGACGCGATGGTCGCCGAACTGGGACTGACCAAAGTGAACATCCTCAAGATGGACATTGAAGGCGCGGAGCGCGAGGCCTTGAAAGGCGCCTCGGAAACGATGCGCAAGTACAAGCCCCGGCTGATGCTCGACGCCTATCACCTGCCCGATGACCGCACGGTGATCCCGCAGGTCGTGCAGGCTGCCAATCCCGATTACCGCCTCTTGTGCGGACCCTGCGCCGCCTCCGAGACTCCCAGCGGAATGGTCCTAATTCCGCACTCGCTCTATTTCCAATAGCAGTCGCGAGCCGCGCTGGCTTGCAGTACACGTAGCGCAGACTTCAGTCTGCCGCGTCCCCCATCGAGGGGACGCATTTGGGCGGGCGCAGATCAATCTCCGCCCACCCCAATATTCTCTCGACCCTGGGCGCCCACTCAGGGTGCGAAGTACCCGTTGATATCGAGAATCAGATGCGTGCCCGCTGGTGCGAACGCGCTGATCCCCCGGGCCTCTCCCAATGGCAGCAACACCGCGTTTGACGTGATGCTGCCATCAAACGAGTTGAGCGTCGAAACACCGGGCTGCGCCGCGCCTCCGGGCCACAGAGTGAGGAACGGCAGCGGCCCTGAAGGAACCACGGTGGTATTCAGCGAAAGTGTTCGCGCCTGAGGCGGAATCTCGCAAGCACTGTTGGCCAGCGGGAACTCCCGCCGCTGCGAAGCGATCAATGCCGGGCCGCCGGTGAGAGCCTGTTGGGCTCTGGTATCCACCGCCCGGCAAGGACTGACGGGAAAGAAGTTCAACCCGCCCGATGCGAAGGCAGCCGGAGCGAAATAGCCCGTCACGTCGATGACGGCGTGCGTCGGATTGGTCGCAAACAGGCTGACACTTCCGTTGGCGCCGGCCGGCACGATCGCCGCATTGGCGACCACGCCTCCCGCCAGAGCGTTCAAGGTGGAGACGAATGGCCGCGGCTGACCCGTGGGCCACGCCGTCAGGTAGGAGAGCGGACCCGAAGGGACCGCGGTGATGTTCAGAGCATAGGCGCCCGCGCCCACCGGCACGCCGCACTGCTCAGCGATCCGGAAGTCCCGCGACTGATTCGCGCCCAGCGCTCCTCCGGCAACCCGGGTGTCGGAGACGCGGCAAGGCGTGACCGGGAAGAACTGGAGCGCTGTGATCAGCGTTGAAGGAACGAAGTAGCCGTTGACATCGATTACGACGTCGGTCTCGTCACTCGCGAATAGGCTGATTTGTGCGCCATTGCCGGCTGGTACAATCGCCGCGTTGGCTTTGATTCGCCCGTCCATCGAGTTCAAGGTAGAGACCTGAGGTCGCGAGGATCCCGCAGGCCAAATGGTGAGATAAGCGAGCGGTCCGCGCGGTACCGCGGTCACATTCAGCGAGTATGCCTGCGCCGTTGGAGGTACCCCACACGATCCGGCGATCGCAACGTTTCGGACTGCCGTCAGCGAAGGCGGCCCGGCGATACCCGTGAACCCGCTATCGGGCCTCGTGTCAACCACCCGGCAGGGCGCGACGGGCACAAAGCGCAGTCCTAGGGCGGAGTCCGCTAGCCCTTCCTGGATAACAACGAGTTCCGTAACACCCACCCTTACCCTTCCGGATCGAGCTGTCCCAGGATTCGCTGCCACCTGGACCTCGAACCACGAAGAACCGGCACTTGCGATCGTCATCCATGGTACGGTGGGCACCGCGTTGACGCTCGCGCCGAAGGAGTTCCCAAACACATTCACCGAGCTCCTGCCTCCTAACGCGGAAACCCGAAGCGTCGAGGGACTCAGTTGCACTGAAATGGGGCTGCCAGCCGACTGCGAGATCGTAACTTGCCCTAGGGTCCCAAGTTGAATGACGCCGGATCGCGATGGCCCAGGGTTCGGCGGTACCGTCACCTGAATGCTACCCGATCCAACTCCGCCCTGTGGCGAGATGCTGATCCAAGGAGCGGAGGCCACGGGAACCCAACTGCAGCCTGCTCTCGCCGTCAAAGAGATGGCGGCCGTGCCTCCGGATGCGGTGAACCCTAGCGAAGTGTTGTCCAGCGTGATCATGCATTCGTTGCCCAGGTGCTCGATTTCATCGACCATCCACACCTCCCCATTGTTTCGCCACTCGGAGAACACAAACGCCTTCTCGCCCGATGGATTCCAGATCGCAAAGCCGCGGCCAGCGCCCCAGAACGTCCCTCCAGGAGCCGCGAGTTGGCGGGAGGATAGCGCCGCCAGCGATTCATCATCGTGGATGTGCGCTCGATCGTTACTGATTGCGACGATCACGCGCCTGGTCGGCGACATCGCGATTCCTCGCAAGGAGCCGACTGGAAGGCGTCCCAGTCCCTGGAGGTCGTCGGCCGGCGACTCCGAAGTGCGGAGCACGCTGCCGTTCTGGTCAAACAATCTCGATCCACTGAGCCAGAAGGGGCCCGATAAATACCGTTGTGGTCCCTGGGCACTTGCGGGCCCTTGCCGAATGTCCCAGCGGCCCCAGCCGTCAGAATACAGAGATGTCCCTGAAGGATGGACCCTCAGTTGCCGGCTGCACCCGCCCCCCTCGCTCGTGGTTGCGGCTCCGGTTTCGAGGTTTACTGATACGATTCGCGAGTCGACGCACGCATACAGGTACTGATTCGACCCAATTGCAAGACTGGTTACCTGCCCCGGCATCGGGATTTGTCTCACGGTTGCTCCCGAACGCAAGTCAATGTAGGCGATCGTGCCAGGCATCCTGACGGCGGCGAAAGCTGCGTCGGACCTCACCGCCAAGGCCGCTGCACGGAAGGGCAAAGGAAAAACGCGGTCCTCGCCCGTTTCTGGAGCGAAAAAGTGCAACTCGTTCGGGTTCTCCGTGATGAAAGCCACCCGGCTGCCCTGCTGCGGACCGTCGATCGCGACAATGGAGAATGGGAGGGGCGTCGCACCAGGACTGTCCGGGCGGGGAGATTGGCGAATTGTGACCCTCTCGGACCCAATCCGAATCTCACCTACGCGCGCGGACTGAGTCGCATTTGTCCTCACAATGTAGGAGAGCGCGCCTTCGCCCGCCCCCGTGCTGCCTCCGTCTAAGACGACCCAATCGGTGGCCGAAGCGTTGTAGAGACAACTGCCGGAGGATCGGACATTCACAGTGAACTTGCCGCCTTGCCAAGAGGCGTCTTCCTGGAACGATGGGAGAGCGTCAAAGGCCGCTGGGCAGGTCTCCAAGGTGTCCAGTCGAACCGCATCAACTGCGAAGTCATTCACCAGATTTGCCCCGCTTGCAGCCGAACTGATGACATAGAGCGAATTTCCCGGCCGGTTGAAGAATATGTAGCGGACGACCGCCGGGAAGTTGCCCGTGGCGACTCGAAAACGCGACGGGTAAACGGTCCCCGTCGTTCTGTACGAGCCCGCTTCTAGAAGAACGACGCGCTGCACTTCCTCGGAATTCGCGACTCGCGCGGCCAGTGCGATCCGCCGCCCGGTTCGGTGCTCCCGAATCACCGTATGTGCCGGCAGGAACCTCCCAACTGGCCTTAGGCTCGGTGAGGAAGCTGGACTTGCGCGGAAAACGTCTCCACAGGAGGCGTACACAAGCTCGCTATCGGCTGCAAGGCCGGTAACTGCACACTGAGACTCGCCGAGAGTGACAGACTCAACTGAGTTCAGTGTTCCACCTGAAAGCCGGCCAACGAACGTTCCGTTCGAGCTGTATGACTGGAAGTAAATCGCGGAGGCGGTGGGATGTAAGATCCCCAAACCACCAGTGGGGCAAGAGTTGCAGAACGTTTGCGTGCCGTCGCTCAGGCGAATCGAAACGGCCTTGCCATCCGCGGACGTTGCGTACGCGAAGCCGTCCGCCAGCACAACTTCCCGGACTGTACCCGAACTGAGGGCATCGTAAGTCCGGACAATCCGCCGCTCCGTGAGATTGATGGAGATCACGTTCCGGCCCGCGCCGACCGCCGCGAACAGCCCGCTCGGACTTACCGAGAGCGCCACCGGAACCTGCGGCAAATCAACGGCGTTTGTCTCCCGCGTAGCCGGATCGTATATCAGCAATCTGCTTGGGTCGGCCGCGATCATGATGATTCGATCGAGCGCTTCACTGTACTCGGCATCAACGGGACGGAATGGCAGGCGATGCTGCTGTCCATTGAGCAACGGTAAGTTCGCGCAAAGGAGTAGAAAAAAGAAGGTCCAGCGCACAAAGAGTTTCATGACGCATCGAGATTAGCAGAATTATGTGTCGTGCGCGATCAGGGAAGTCCTATCCCTGCCCGCTGGCTTGTTACTTCACGAAAGCACCTCGCCAGAAACCCAATGCTCTCCCGCGCGCCGAGCCAATCGTCACCACACGCCACCACAACAACCGCGCCACTCACGTCCCGTTGTGATATGCTCGGCGGCGGCATTGAGACCATCAAAATTCACGCTTAAGGGGAAAGCATGTTGCGAATCGTTCTGCTGATACTCAACCTCGTATCGCTGAGTTTCGGCCAGGGACTCACCGGTTCCATCGCCGGAAGCGTCTCTGACCAGACCGGACTCGCCATCGCCGATGCGGAAGTCACCATCACCAACGTGGCCACCTCGCAGACTCGCCAGACGCGCACGGAAGCGAATGGCGACTTTCTGTTCACACAACTGCTACCGGGCACCTTCCGGCTCAGCGTTGTGACGAAGGGGTTTAAGCGCTACGAGCAAACGGACATTATTCTTACGGCTACCGAACGCGTGGTGCTGAAACGAATCGATCTTCAACTCGGCGAGGTCACACAAACCGTGGAAGTGAAGGCGGAAGCGGCACGCATTCAAACGCAATCCGCCGAACGCGCCGGCCTGATCTCCACCGATCAGACACAAAATGTTCCCTTGAAAGGCCGCGATTATCTTGGACTGGTGAAGCTCTTGCCCGGCGTGGTCGACAACCAAAACCGCAACGCCCCGGGATGGAACAACTTCTCCGGCATCTCCATCAATGGCAACAGGACCGGCACGGTGAACCTGACACTGGATGGCGTGTCCTCCCTCGACACCGGGTCGATGACCGGTCCTTATCTCGCCCCATCCATTGACGCCGTCGCCGAAATCAAGGTACTCCTGACGAACTACCAGGCCGAGTACGGACGCTCTTCCGGCGGCACCATCAATACCGTCATCAAGAGCGGAACGAATCAGTTTCACGGCGGAGCCTACTATTTCAATCGCAACGAAGCGTTCAACGCGAACGAATTCTTCCGGAACCGCGACAACCTCGCGCGGCCGCAGTACCGCTTTCACTATCCGGGATACTTCCTCGGCGGCCCCGTAACCATTGGTAAGTTCAATAAGAATCGCGATAAGCTCTTCTTCTTCTGGTCGCAGGAGTTCCTCCCGCGTAAGTACCCCACCAATCTCGTGCGCCGCACGTTCCCCACTGCCGCCGAACGCCAGGGCAACTTCTCCCAGACCTTCGACCAGGGCGGTACGCTCATCCCGATCTGGGATCCACTCAACAACCGCGTCCCCTTCGCCGGCAACATGGTTCCCGCCAGCCGCATCGACCGTAACGGCCAGGCGCTGCTCAACCTCCTTCCGCTGCCAAACGCCGTCGACCCGGCACGCTCGTTCAACGCTCTGATTCAGTCCACCGTCGATCAGCCCCGCCGCGATTCCATCCTGCGCATCGATTGGAACATCGGCCCCAAGACACAGTTCTACTGGCGCGGCATCAACGACTATGAGGCGTTCAAAGGGCAATTCGACTTCGTGCTCGCAAGTTCCAGTTGGCCCCAGTTACCCATTAAGTACGACATCCGCTCGGCGGGCTCCGTAGCTACGCTGATCCACACCTTCTCCCCAACGCTGGTGAATGAATTTACCTTCGGCATCAATCGCGCAAAGCAGAACGTGGAACCGTTGAATCAGGAAGGGCTCGACCGCAATACGCGATCCAAAGCCGGTCTCTCCGGCTTGCCACAGTTCTATCCCGGTGCCAACCCCGATAATCTCGTTCCCAATGCGAACTTCGGCGGAGTGCCCAACGCGGGCGTCCTGAACATCGAAGCGCGCTACCCGTTCTTCGGCACCAACAATATCTGGAACTGGTCCGACAATCTATCGTATGTGCGCGGATCGCACAATACCAAGTTCGGGATCTATATTGAGCGGACCACCCGCAACGCGGCCCGCGGTTCGGCGTTCAACGGTACGTTCAACTTCAATCGCGACGTCAACAATCCCTTGGAGACGAACTTCGCTTACTCCAATGCGTTAATGGGAGTCGTGCAGAGTTACACCGAATCGACCAACCACCCCCACGGCCACTCGCGCTATCTCAACGTGGAGTGGTTTGCCCAGGATACCTGGAAGGTCACGCGGCGCTTCACAATCGACGCCGGCGTGCGTTTCTATTACATTCAGCCAAGTTGGAGCGCCGGCGACCAACTCGCCTCCTTTGACCTCGCCACCTATGACCGCACCAGGCAGCCGCCTCTCATCCAGCCCTTCCGCAACGCGGCCAACCAGCGCGTGGGACGCGATCCGGTGACCGGGCAGGAAGTGCCAGCCGCCACCATTGGCCAGTTTGCCGCCAGCCCTCTGGCTCCCTTCCAGGGCATGACCGTCGTGAATGAACACCTCGCCAACACACCGCCAATTCAGGTGGCGCCACGCATCGGCTTTGCCTGGGATGTGTTCGGCGACGGCAAGACCGCGGTTCGCGGCGGCACGGGCATCTTCTATGACCGCTTCAATGACGACCAGATCCTCATCCACCGCGAGTCACCGCCACTGACGGTCACCAACACCGCTTTCTACACCACCATCGCCGACCTCCTCCGTAGTCCCTTCCGCACCTCGCCTCCGGGCGTCACCGGATTCCAGAAGGATTACCGTCCGCCCACCGTCTACAATTGGAGCTTCGGTATCCAGCGCAATCTCGGTTTCGGGACCGTGCTCGACACAGCCTATGTCGGGAACGTGGGCAGACGTCTGCTGCAACGGCGCAGTTTCAACGCCGTGCCCTATGGCACCAGGTTCCTGACATCGAGCATCGATTCGACCACCGGCAACACGCCACTCCCGGACAACTTCCTCCGTCCGCTGCCGGGTTATGCCGACATTCAGTACATCGAGTTCGCCTCCACCTCCAACTATCACTCCCTGCAGACCCAGATCAACAAGCGGTTTTCCAAGGGGCTGCAGTTCGGCATCTCCCACACGTGGTCGAAGTCGATGAACCTCGTCAACGGCAACAACGACGCAGTCAATCCGTTCCTCGACTTCCGCTCGCGCAACTACGGCCGGGGAAACTTCGACCGCACACACAACTTCGTGGCCAACTACATCTACTCGCTCCCGAGCCTCAGCGCGCGCATGAACGCCAATGCTGTTGTCAAAGCCATCTTCGACAATTGGGACTTCGCCGGGGTCACCACCTTCACCAGCGGCGCGCCCTTGGGAATCGGCTACTCGTTGGTGGCCGCGCAGGATCTGGTTGGCGGCGGAGGCGCCGGCGTGGACTCGCGCGTCAACCTCACGGGTAACCCCGTCCTGCCAAAGAGCCAGCGCACGGTGTTGCGCCACTTCAATACCGATGTCGTGCAGGCTCCCACTCGCGCCGAGTTCGGCATCGGCACTGCGCCCAAGGACCCTATCCGCGGCCCCGGAATGAACGTCTTCGACGTGTCGTTCTACAAGAACATCCCGTTCGGCGACCGCTACCGGCTCCAACTTCGCTTCGAGTTCTACAATTTCTTCAACCACGCCAGCTTCCAGGGCGTTGACACCGCCGGCCGCTTCGATGCCCAGGGCCGCCAGGTCAGCGGAACCTTCGGCCAGTACACATCGACGCTCGACGCCCGGCGCACGGTGTTGGGAGCGAAGTTCTACTTCTGACGCTACGCACACCGTAACGCAGACCCCCAGGTCTGCCGCGTCCTCTATCGAGGAGGGGATGCCTCCGGGCGGGCGAAGATCAACCTGCGCCGCTGGGACGCAATCCCAGAACCAGGGCGGCGCTTCTCAGATTTATCCTGGACACAAAGCGCTACCTGTGTCCCGGCCCATGATTCCGGGCCGCAAACCCGCTACCACTCACCTCTGCGCTTGACCTTAACCCTTGACAACCGCGACGTCCCGCCTTAGTGTGGAGCCATGCCGGTAGCATCGCACCATCAGCGCGAGGAAAGGGATCCCGGCAAAACCGCATGGCTCGAAGCGGCCGCAGCCGGCGTCATCATCTTCATCATTGTCATCGTGCTTGCCATGATCTTCTTCTACAAGCCCGTGACCTGAGATCACTACCCCCTCCCGCTGACCTCGCCCGCAAGCGCCAGCGCTTCCTCACGGCTCGCAATGCGGCCCTCCAACTGCGCATCCTCCACCGCCCGCAGGATCTTCTTGAACTCCGGCCCCGGCAGGTAGCCCGCCGCGATCAGATCATCACCGCTGATCAATGGCCGCGGCCGCAATTGCTCCACCGGCAACTCGGTCCACAAGCGCCGCGCCAGCTCATAGTTGCCCATCTGCCGGTTGCTCGACGCGCAATCCAACCGGTGTAACTCCAGATGCAGTTCGAAGTCCTCCATGCGGAGGAACCGCTTCAGCGTGCTCTGTTTCATCCGGTGCACGTCCTTGAATCGCATGTGATGCTCCACCAGTGAGCAGACCCGCCCCGTCATCTCGTTCGAGCATCGCAACCGGGCGAGAATCCCCTTGCTCATCTCCACGCCCAGTTCCACGTGCCCATCAAAGCGAATGCGGTCGGCCATGCGGAACGTTCCCGGCTTGCCGATATCGTGCAGCAGCACACCCAGTGCGAGTTCCGGCGGCGCCTTGCCCATCGCCTCCAACATCAACATGACGTGCGTCCACACATCACCTTCGGGATGAAACTCCGCAGGCTGTTCCACGCCGCGCAACGCCACCGCTTCGGGCAGGATCTCACCAAGCAAGCCGCAGCCGTGCAGCAACTCCATGCCGCGGCGCGCGCCACCCTCGCTCAAGATCCGCAGTAACTCGTCCCTGACGCGTTCCACCGCGACGTTGCGAATCAGACCGTGAAGCTCGCGCATCGCGGCGTACGTGGCGGGCTCGATCTCGAATCCGAAACGAGCCGCGAAACGCACCGCGCGCAACAGCCGCAGATGATCCTCGCGAAATCGTGCCGCCGGGTCACCGATCGCACGCACCACACCCGCCCGCAAATCTGCTTCGCCGCCAGTGAAGTCGTAGAGCCGCCCATCCGCCGGATCTCGGAACATCCCGTTGATCGTGAAGTCGCGGCGTAGCGCATCCAGCCGCGGATCGGTTTCGAAGGTCACCGCATCCGGATGGCGGCCGTCGCCATAGGCGGCGTCACTGCGAAAGGTCGCGACCTCCACACCATCCACCAGCACCACGCCGAAGTGCGCCCCCACCAGAACGGCGCCTGGAAACAACTCGGTTACCTGACCGGGATGCGCATCGGTGGCGACATCGTAGTCCTTGGGTGCAAGGCCGAGAAGTTCGTCGCGCACGCATCCGCCGGCAAACAGCGCCTGATAGCCATGATCGCGGAGACGCTCCACAATCTTCCGCGCAACCGTCAGCGCCCGTACCTCCAGCGCCGTCACCTCCGCTTGAGTGGTGTCTCCCATACCGATATGGTTAACATAGTAAACGTCGGTTTTTGCTTTCATGTCATCCGAATCTGGGCAATCGGGTTCCGCCGTTTCGCCTACTACAACCAGAGTCGTCGTTGCCACAACGGCGGCTTTGAGCTTTATCAGCTTCTGGCGTGGCGCCGCGATCGTCCTGTCCGATCTTGCGTCCACCATGTTTTATGTCGGCGGCATCACCGAACAGGCCATCGGCAAAGCAGCGCCCTGGTTCGTTCTCGCCGTCATGCTCTTCAGCTTCGCCGTCCGCTCCATCTATATGGAGAGCTGCAGCATGTTCGTGCGAGGCGGCGTCTACGTCGTGGTGCGCGACGCCATCGGCCCCACCATGGCCAAACTCTCGGTCTCCGCCTTGGTGGTCGACTACGTGCTCACCGGTCCCATCAGCGCAGTCACCGCCGGCCAGTACGTCGGACATCTCTTCAATGAGATCAGCCATCTGCTTCACCAGGACAGGCGCATTGATCCCGCCGCCTTCTCTGTCTTCTTTGCCGCTGCCGTCACTCTGTACTTCTGGTGGAGCAACGTGAAGGGCATTCACGAATCCAGTGGCAAGGCGCTGCGCATCATGCAGATCACCACCGTCATGGTGGGAATCCTCCTCGTGTGGTGCCCGCTCACTTTGCTCATTCGCGGCAACTGGGAACTGCCCCCCGCACCGCTCCCGCAAAACCTCCGGTTCACTCCCGAATCGCTCGGATGGCTGAGAGGCACCTTCTGGGAGACACTTGCGCCCGCGGCGTTGATCATCGCATTCGGGCATTCGCTTCTGGCCATGAGCGGATTTGAAACGCTCGCACAAGTGTACCGTGAGATCTCGTATCCGAAGCTGAAGAACCTCCGCACCACCGCGAACATTGTGTGCGGATACGCGTTGCTCTCCACCGGGCTGATCTCGCTCTACGCCGTGATGATCATTCCCGATGAGACCCGCAAGCTGTACTACGACAACCTGATCGGCGGTCTCTCCATGAGCCTCGCGGGCCCAACGCTGCTCAAACTCGGCTTCCATATCTTCGTCGTCATTGTCGGCATGCTCATCCTTTCCGGCGCCGTGAACACCTCCATCATCGGCGCCAACGGTGTCTTGAATCGCGTGGCCGAAGACGGTGTGCTCATCGATTGGTTCCGCAAACCGCACCGGCGCTTCGGCACCACCTCTCGCATCATCCTTCTCATCGTGACGCTGCAGTTGATCACGATCTTCCTCAGCCAGGGCAACGTCATCTGGCTCGGCGAAGCTTACGCGTTCGGCGTTGTCTGGAGCTTCTTCATGAAGGGCATGGGCGTGCTCGCACTCCGCTTTCAACGCAAGGACCAGGAGTACAAGACACCCTTCAACCTCCATCTCGGCGGTCACGAGATCCCGATTGGTCTTGCTGCCACCGTGTTGATGCTGTTCCTTGTGGCAGTGGCCAATCTGCTGACGAAACAGGTTGCCACCTATGCCGGCGTATCGCTGACCTCGCTGTTGTTCGTTGTGTTCCTCATTTCCGAACGCACGAACACGAGCAAACGCAAATCGCTGACCAAGACCAAGGCACTCGAAGAGTTCAATCTCGAACATCAGCAGGACGTCGCCGACGATGCCGTCAACGCCCGGCCTGGCTGCGTGCTGGTCGCCGTGCGCGACTATCATCGCATGGACCATCTGAAGCGCGTGCTCGAGAAGACCAACCTTCGCCGGCACGACGTCGTGGTTATGACCGTGCGGCAACTCTCCACGGGCGCGGCCGAGTATGGTCTCCGCGATGAGCAGCTATTCTCTGACTACGAACAGAGTCTCTTCTCGCGGGTGGTCGAGATCGCCGAAAAGGAAGGCAAGCCGGTCGAGTTGTTGATGGTGCCCGGCACCGATCCTTTCATCGCCATGGTGCAGACCGCTCAGAAGCTGCAAGCGACGCGTCTCGTCACCGGCGTCTCCGCGCGCATGACCTCGGAGGAACTCGCGCGCCGCATCGGACTCGCATGGGAGCGTCTGCCGGAGCCGCGCCACGCCTTCTCGCTCGAAGTCATCAGCCCGGACCGGCCTTCCTCCTACGTGAACCTCGGTCCGCATCCGCCGCGCCTCTGGCCCGAAGATATTGACCGCCTGCACGAGATCTGGCTCAAACTCACCGCCCAGGACGGCATCGGGTCGAAGCTGCATCATCGCGACGTGGTGGGAGTCGCCTTGCAGCGCCTCGAACGCGAGTTGGACGGCACCGACCGAGCCCAGGTTCTGCAACATGTGAAGGACGAAATGCGAAAGGCCTAAGAAAGGAAGTACATCGACCAATGCGCGGACTTTCCGCCTTGCTCCTGATTACCATGACCGCCAGTGCCGCCGATTCCAGGATGTTCCCTTACAACTACGACCAATGGGATCTTCCGAACGGACTCCGCCTGATCACGGTTCCCACGGACTATCCGAACGTGGTCAATCTCCAGATCGTCGTGCAGACCGGATCACGCAACGAAGTCGAGCCCGGCAAGAGCGGCTTCGCCCACTTCTTCGAACACATGATGTTCCGCGGCACCAAGAACACCACGCCGGAGCAATACGAAAAGCAGATGAAGCAGATCGGCGCATCGTTCAACGCCTCCACCTGGGACGATCGCACCAACTACCACACCACGTTTTCGAAGGAAGACCTCGATACGGTCCTGCGGCTGGAGGCCGATCGCTTTCAATTCCTCTCCTACGGCGAAGATGTGTTTCGCACCGAGGCCCTCGCCGTGCTCGGCGAATACAACAAGAGCAGTGCCGAGCCCTTTGAGAAGCTCTATGAGGTGCTGATGGATACGGCTTTCGACAAGCACACCTACAAGCACACCACCATCGGTTTCCTGAAGGACATTCAGGACATGCCGAATCAGTACGAATACAGCAAGCTGTTCTTCGATCGCTACTACCGGCCCGAATACACCACCATCATCGTGACGGGCGACGTCGATCCCAGCAAGACCCGGGCGTTGGTGGAGAAGTATTGGGGCGCGTGGAAGCGCGGCTCCTATCAGCCGTCCATTCCCAAGGAACCCGCGCACGAAAAGCCCCGCCGCAATCACGTCGATTGGCCGACGGCCACACTGCCGATCGTCGCGGTAGCCTTTCATTCCGCCGCTTACACGGACAGCGGAATCGACTCGGCCGCCCTCGACCTCATCGGCTATCTCGGCTTCTCTCCCAACTCAGAGCTCTATCAAAAACTCGTCATTGAGGATCAAATCGTCGATTCCCTCTCGGCGGACACGTTCGACCATGTGGACCCGCACCTGTTCACCGTAACCTCGCGAATCAAGAAGAAGGAAGATCTCGATCGCGTACAGAGCGCCATTCTCGCAACCTTCCGCCGCTTCACGGAAACGCCCGTGCCCGCTGAGAAGTTGGACGCCGTCAAAAAGCACCTGCGCTACAAGTTCGCCCTCCGCCTCAACAACAGTGAGGACATCGGCGAAGTGCTGTTCCACTATGTGTCGCTACGCCGCACCCCCGAAACGATCAACCGTATCTACCAGCGCTACGACGCGATCACCCCCGCGGACCTGCAAAGCATCGCAAAGAAGTATTTCGTGGACAATGAGCGTGTGATTGTCACGCTCACTGGCAAGTAGATCATGCGCAAGTTCCTCGTCCACAACTTCGGATGCCGCGCCACTCAAGCCGATGGCGCCGCCTTGGAAGGCATGCTGCGGCGCAATGGCATGGATGCCGTCGATTCGAATGCCGACGCCGATCTGGTGATCCTCAATACCTGCACCGTCACGGCAACCGCCGATGATGATGTGCGCCAAACCGCGCGCCGTGTGCATCGCGAGAATCCGGAGGCGCGCATCCTGATCACCGGATGCTATGCGCAGCGCGCTCCCGAAGAACTCGCGAAGCTGCCGGGCGTGGCCTGGGTGGTCGGCAACTCTCACAAGACCGGCATCGCGGACATCGTCGCAACCGCGCCCTATCACGGCCAGATCATCGTTGGCGACATCTCCGAGCAGCGTGACTTCCTGTCAGCCCCGGTGGAGGATGCCGCTGGCGATCGCAGCCGTCCGAATCTCAAGATCCAGGATGGTTGCGGCAACCGGTGTTCGTTCTGCATCATCCCATCGGTGCGTGGGCGCAGCCGCAGCGCGCCACTCCATCAGGTGACGGAGCAGGTCCGCGCGCTCGCAACAAAGTACAAGGAAATTGTTTTAAGCGGAATCAACCTCGGACGTTGGGGCCGCGACCTTGATGGCCGCCTGCGCCTCCCCGATCTCGTGCGCCACCTGCTCGCTGAAACCAGCGTCCAGCGTCTGCGTCTGAGTTCCGTTGAGCCGATGGACTTCTCCGATGATCTGCTGCAACTGATGGCGTCGGAGCCGCGCATCGCGAAGCACGTGCATGCGCCGCTTCAATCGGGTTCCGATACCGTGCTCAGCCGGATGCGCCGCAAGTACCGCCCCCGCCACTATGAGGACCGCATTCGCAAGGCTCGGGAATGGATGCCCGATGCCGCGATCGGCGCCGATGTCATGGCCGGCTTTCCTGGCGAGACCGATGCCGAATTCGAAGACAGCCGCCGATTCATCGAAAGCCTGCCTTTCACTTACCTGCACGTGTTCACATACTCGGAGCGCCCAGGCACCGAAGCGCTCGGCATCGCGAATCCTGTTCCCATGCCGGTTCGCAAGCACCGCAACAAGATCCTTCGCGACCTCGCCGCCGCGAAGAACATGGAGTTCCGCCGCGCCATGATCGGGCGTACTCTCTCCGCGGTCACATTGGATCAATCGGACATCGCACTCACGGACAACTATCTCAAGGTCACGCTTGCGCACCCACGCCCCGCGAACGAACTCATTGAAGTCGCAATCGGCGGCGTCACGGACTCTGGCCTTCGTGAATCGACGCCATTCCAGGTGCTGTGAAATGCACCTTGCCATGCTGATACTACGGACTCTGCGTATGAAACTCTGGTGGTCTCTTCTCATGCTCGCTCCCATCGTTCCTTCCGCCACAGCCGCGACCATCGCGCAGCCGGGCAAGTCACCGCTGGTCACCCTTCGCCTCGTCTTTCGCACAGGCGCTGCCTCCGATCCCGCCGGTAAAGAGGGTGTCGCCTCCCTTACGGCGGCCATGCTCGGCCAGGGCGGATCAAAGAGCATGACGTATCAGCAGATTCTTGATGCGATGTTCCCCATGGCGACGGGTATCGAAGTGCAAGTGGACAAGGAGATGACCACCTTCTCCGCCGAAACCCACATCGACAATCTCGATCGCTTCTACACCATCTTTCGCGGCATGCTGCTCGAACCCGGTTGGCGCAACGAAGACCTCACCCGGTTGAAGGATGAAGCCATCAACTTCCTTCGCATCTCGCTTCGCGGCAACAACGATGAAGAACTCGGCAAGGAAGTCCTCTACAACGACATCTACAGCGGCCATCGCTACGGACATCACAACACCGGCCGGATCGCCGCCATCGAAAAGCTCACACTCGCGGACTTGCAGGCGTTCTATCGCGCGCGGTACACGCAGGCAAATCTGACCATCGCACTGGCAGGTGGCTATCCCGCCGGTTTCCCCGCCCGCATCGAGAAAGACTTCGCATCGTTACCCAAGGGCCGTCCATCGGCTCTTAAGCTGTCTGCCCCGAAGCGCATCGAAGGCCGGCAGTTATTGATGGTGGAGAAGCAGACCCGCTCGGTCGCGATTTCACTCGGCTTCCCGATCGAGGTACGGCGCGGTCATCCCGACTACCCCGCATTGCTCGTCGCCCAAAGCTATCTCGGCCAGCATCGCAACAGTGGCGTGCGCCTCTATGACCGCCTGCGCGAAATCCGCGGCTTGAACTATGGCGACTACGCTTACATCGAGTACTTCCCGCGAGGCATGTATCAATTCGAGCCCGATCCGAATCTCGCCCGCCAGCAGCAGATTTTTCAAGTGTGGATTCGTCCGGTGCAGCCGGAGACCGCGCACTTCGCGCTTCGTCTCGCGATGTTTGAGTTGGAGAAGTTCCATCGCGACGGCCTGAGTCAGGAAGACTTCGAGAAAACCCGAGGCTTCCTCTCCAAGTACGTCAATCTGCTCACGAAGACCAAACGCGCCGAACTCGGCTATGCCATCGACAGCAAGTTCTATGGCATTCCCGATTACAACTCGTATCTAAAAACGGCGTTAGCAAAGCTGACTCGCGACGAGGTAAACCGGGCCATCCGCAAGCATCTTCCGATGGACAACCTGAAGATCGCGATGATCGCCGAAGGCTGTGAAAAGCTGAAGGAGGCAATCGTCAGCGACGCCGTTTCGACGATGACTTACAACTCTCCCAAGCCAAAGGATGTCCTCGAAGAGGACAAGATCGTGGAGAAGCTACCGCTGCGCATCAAAGCCACAAACGTAAGAATCCTTAAGGCGGACACGGTCTTCGAGTAACATGTACACCGTTTCACAAGTACGCTCTCGTGCCGCTACCGTAGCGCAGACACCCTCCCCCTCGGAAGTACGTAACCGAACTTCTGGAATCGGCCAAGTAATGAGTATTTGCACCTGGCCCGCTTAGTGTAGTCAGTTAGTTCGGCCCAGTGTTTTTCGCTTTTGCGCTCTGGCACGTCCAAGTCACGGCAGCGCAGGCACTCTTGCCGGCAGGAGTGCCTGCGTTACGCTGGCGGCGCGCGCGGAGCGTGGCGAGCGGAAGGCGTGGGGCGGAAGATCATGGTGCACGCAAAGAGGGTCGTGGCGCTGACAAGGCGCGTACGTCGAGAGCCAACGGCGCGGAACAGCGTAGCAAGCGGAGGGCGCCGGGTGCTGATGATGCGGCGCCAAAGTGCAAAGTGAACAGTCTCGATGCTGGTGCAGCGCCGGCAGTGCAAGCAAGGATCGAAGCGTGTGGCGCTAATCTATAAACATAGATGCCATTCGATCGAGTTATCTGGATTGTCCTGGACAGCGCCGGAATCGGCGAGATGCCGGACGCCGCGGAATACGGTGACGCGGGCAGCGACACCATCGGCAATATCGCCGCGCAACGCAAGCTGTCGTTGCCGAACCTGTGCCGTCTTGGCCTCGCCAACATCCGTCCTCTTACGGGCATGGAACCCGCGCCGCAGCCCGAAGGCGCATACGGGAAATGCGCGCTGGCCTCGCCCGGCAAGGACACAACCACGGGTCATTGGGAGATGGTGGGAATTCACCTCGATAAGCCTTTGCCACTGTTCCCGAATGGGTTTCCGCGGGTACTCATGGATGAATTTGAGCGCCTCATCGGCCGGAGCACTCTTGGCAATTACGCGGCATCCGGCACGGAGATCATCAAGGATCTGGGCGAGGAACACGTGCGTACCGGATCGCCAATTGTCTATACGTCGGCGGACAGTGTGTTTCAGATCGCGATGCACGAAGAAGTGATTCCGCTATGGGAGCAATACAAGATCTGCGACACGGCGCGTACGATGCTGCGTGGCGATTGGGAAGTGGGCCGTGTGATCGCGAGGCCATTCCTTGGAAGCCCCGGTTCGTTTCAGCGAACATCGAATCGTAAGGACTACGCCATTGCGCCGGCGCGCGGCATGTTGCTCGACAGGCTCGCGGAGAAGGGCGTGGATGTGCACAGCGTCGGCAAGATTTTCGATGTCTTCCTTGGGCGCGGCATCAGCGTCTATGACAAGACGAAGAGCAATGCGGAAGGTATGGAAACCACGCTCGATGCGATGGAGCACACCAAGCGCGGTTTGATCTTCGTCAACCTCGTCGACTTCGACATGCTCTATGGCCATCGCAACGATGTGGAAGGCTATGCGCGGGCGTTGGAAGAAGTG
The DNA here is from genome assembly GCA_016789785.1 of Bryobacterales bacterium. The sequence goes on along the minus strand of JAEUQE010000002.1, from coordinate 35,494 downwards.
GACGCCTGGCTGCCATCGCTTCGCGCCGCACTACAGGAAGGGGACATGCTGATCCTGACCGCCGATCATGGCTGCGATCCGACGACGCCATCCACGGATCACAGCCGCGAGTACGTGCCGTTGCTGGTGAGTGGGCCTCGGGTCGAGCCAGTGAACTTGGGCACGCGGGCTACGATGTCGGACATGGGGCAGACGATCGCCGAGAACTTCGGCGTCACGATCGCCAAGGGCGAGAGCTTTCTCGGAGCAGTGTCAAGGCAATGACGGAGCAGGTGCGCACGAGTTTACAGAGGACAATGCGGCGTGCGGCGCGTTTTGTGTTGCAGCCCGGTGGCGATCTGTTCGATAGCCGGGTGGGAGGGAAACCGTTTCTTCCGCAGTCGACGCCGTATCCGCACAACGAAGCGGGTGATCCGCTGCTTTTTCTCGCGCAGGTGAATTTCAGCCAGATGCCGAAGCTCGACGGATTTCCGGCCTCGGGGCTGCTCTCGTTCTTCATTGGCACTGATGAGATGTACGGCCTCGATTTGGAACAGCCCGACAAGCAGGATGGCTTCCGGGTGCTGTATTTCTCGAAGTCGCAACTCGAGGACGCGCCTCGCACGGACTTCGGCTTTCTCAATCATCTCGGCGAGATTATGTCGCCGCTGGCAGAGCCGTTTCAGCCGCGCAAGATGCACTTTCACATCGTGGAAGAAGCGCTCTCATTGACCGACTATCGTTTCGCGCAGGTCACGGGCATCGATCCTTTCGCGGAGGAAGCGGAAGAGATCGATCTCGATTGCGATGGCACGGGTCACAAGGTTGGCGGCTACGCGAGCTTCACGCAAGAGGACCCACGCACGGATCTTGAGGGCGAGCCGTATGAATTACTGCTGCAACTGGACATGGATTTGGATTTGATGTGGGGCGATTCGGGCGTCGGCAATTTCTTCATCCGGCCCTCGGATCTCGCCAAGCTCGACTTCACGCGCGTCCTCTACAACTGGGATTGTCTGTGATCAGGGCACCCAGGTGAGAGGGGCATAGCCGCGCACTTCCACGCCGGGACGAAGCCACATGGCACGATCAAACAGGGGCGCGTAGAGATCCGCGTCGCCGGGGAGCCGATTGTAGATCGCTGCGGCAGCCGCCTGCTCAAGCGAAGGCGACACCAGCACCAGCCCATCCAACTTCGGCGGGACCACAGTCCACCACTGCACACTGGCTTGACCTCGGAGATACCAGGGCAAGGGCCACCAGTTCTCAACGGTGACGATGTGAATTGCCCCGCCTTTCGCCGTGGCGAGGACGCGGTTGCGGATCTGGAAGATGTCGCGGGAGGTCTGCGCGTAGGCCCAGGGATTGGCCGTCTCCGCGGCAAGCGGAATACTGAGTTGCCATGCGCGCCCGGTGAGAGCGAGCAGGACGGGGACGATCAGCACACGGTATCGAGGCACTCGCCACCATTGGGCCGCGGTCACCGCCGCGAGCAGGATCCAGGCATGCACGAATCCAAGTGCGCACCAAGGCGTCTTGTAGCGAATCACCGAATACAAAAGAGTGAGCGTGATCGCGTAGAGGCCAAGTGCGCGAGTTTGAGGCGAGCGCACGCCGAATGCTCCGAGGGCGAGCCAGAGCAGGTCGCCACTCTTGAGGAGCAACTCGAAATAGAAGAGAATTCCGTGCGCATGACGGCCTCCATCGATCGCACGCTGCACGTAGACTGGCCCCGCGGTCAAGAGCGCGATGACGCTTTGCCAGTAAATGCCTGCGACCGTCGCCGCGCCAATCGCAGCGGACGTGAGGAGCATGCGCGCAGACAAACGAAATGCGAGCAGTGCGGCAACGATCACAATCGCCGCCGTCTCCTTTGTGCCAGCCATCAGGCCAACGATCGCGCCAAGGGCAATGGCCGCGACTCGCCCACCGTGCATGATGGCGAGCAAGCCTGCCGCCGACAGCATGACGAACAGCATCTCAGGAATGTAGAAGCGGCTGTAGTAAACCAGTGCTGGTGAGAGGGCTGTGAATAGCGAGGCGAAGATCGCGGCCTCGTTGCCAGCCAGTGCGCGCGCCGCAAAGAACGACAGCGCCACGAGCGCAAGGCCGCACATCACGGCGATGGCGCGAAGGAACGCTTCGGTGAACGCGGCGTAGTTGGAGACACCAGCGATGCGCGCCGCCGCAAGCGTGACATAGGCGAATACGGGGCCATGATGCTCGGTGGGATCGTAAGTGAAGCGGCGCGTCTCGACCAGCGTGCCCGCGCGATCGGCGAGTACCGCCTCATCGGCATGCATCGGACGTTCGCTGAGTTGCGGAATGCGCAGCGCAGCCGCAATCAGCAGAATCGCGACCAGCCATTTCATTTCGGCTTGCCGTAGACTTCCGCTTCGATGTAGTGATTCGTTGGGGATGCGGTGCTGCCGTTGCTGTAGAGACGCACATATCGCGCCACGACGCCTTTCGCATCAATCAACTTGCCTTCGGAGGTGCCGACGTAGTTCATCTCCTTGCCCGCGCCAAGCCCGGAGGAGTTGTCGTGATCGTTGTTGAACAGCGTGCGAACGTTGGTGAGGAAATCGGGATCATCGGCTACCTGGACAATCACGTCGTTGTAGACGCGAGGCTGCTTCAAGTAGTGCCACAGGACAATCGCATAGATGGTGGCGGGTGCTTCGAGGTCGATGGTCACGTGCTGGCGTCCGGACTTCAGTTCGACGACGGTGCCATCTGCTCCTGACTTCTGCCCGTCCGTCACGAACTCGAGATCACCGATCGCGGGATCGGAGTCACTGCTCGATACAGGCTTGCCGGCGGCGAGATTCACCGTACCCGCGGGAGCCAGAAACGCGGGCCGGGGACGTCCGAGCGGTTTCTCCAGATTAGGAACGCGCAGATTCTCCGGAGTGCCTTCAAAGAGCGGCTTCGGCAAGGCGAGAGGAATGGGCTCGATGCCTTGTGCAACCAAGGCGAGGGGCAACAGAACAAACGTAAGAATGACCTTCATTGTGAGAGTGCGCGCTTCAGTCTCTGCACGGCGATCTTCGCTTCTTCCGCAAGAGCGGGATCGGCCATCGCAGATTCAGCCAGCTTCAATCCACTCGCTGACGGTACGCGCGGAAGTAACGATAATACCGCCTTCTTCTCGTCGGGCTGTTGGGCGAGCTTGATGATTTGCTCCAGCATTGAGACCGTGTCGCTTGCACTTCGCGCGGTTGGCAGATCGAGCAATTTGAGCACACCGCGCAACGCGAGTGTCTGATGTGCCGCATTCTGCGTGCGTGCGGCAAAAACGAGCAGGCTGGTGAGGGGCAACTCCTCTGGCCATTCGGTGAGCGCGAGAATCGCCGCGCGCACGATGTCCGGCGATGGATCGTTCAGCGCCTGCATCAACACCGGCAATGCATCCTTGCTTCCCGCCTGCCCGAGGATCTGCAGCAATGAGGCACGCGCATTCCCCGCGGTTGCGGCGCGATAAGCCGAGAGCACCGTGGCGCCGGCAGCCGGCGGCGACCTACGAAGGGCCGACGCAACCGCGCGCTCCACTTCGCGGCGATCCGCTTCCTGCCTGGCACTGGTCAGCAATTCCAGCATCGGAGCAATCTGCGCCTGACCCGCGGACTCGCGCAGTGCTCGCAACGCTTCGCGGCGCAGCGCACGGTCGGAAGAGGAAGCAGAGGCGAGCAGTATGTCCGCCGCCTCGGCGATGCCACGCAATCCGCAGACACGCACGAGTTCGATCTTGACGGCAGGCTCCGCGTTGTTGATGGAGGTGAGGATCGCGCGATCGACCGTGACGCCGGGCATTCGCTCCAATGCAAGCCGCGCGGCTGCACGATCGGTCTCGGAGCCGGATGCAGCCAGTGTTGCCAGACGAGGCACCGCCGCGGGTTCCGAGACTCGCGACAATGCTTCGAGAACGCTTGCACGGACGGCGGGCTCGACATCTTCCAACGCTTTCGTGATCGCGGTTGCCGGCGGATTGGCGCGCATTGACAGCGCGGCGATTGCACGCGCACGAGCTTGCGCATCGAACTTCGGCATGGCAGCGAGGAGCGCCTTTTCCGCATCGCTGGAAACAATGGCTCCGAGCCCCGAGATGGCCGCCGCCTGCACGTTCGCATCCCGATCCTCAAGCGCAGCGGCATAGCGTGCGACCGCCTGCTGAGGTTCCGTGGACGCAAGACCCCGCAAGGCCGCCACACGAACAGGGGCGGGCGCGGAGGCGGTAAACAAGTCTCGATAGATGGCCGGGGAGCGTAGCGTTTCCGCCGCCACCAACAGGGCTTGCGTCGCGGTGACCGAACCTTTCGCACGAAGCGACTGCAGCGCGGCGATGGCGTCATTTGAAGCGATGCGGCCCAACGCGGAGATGGCAGAGCCGCCGATTGCTGAATCGACGCCCGAAGCCAGTTTGGCGAGCATGGGTACTGCTTTCGTGTCGCGCCGCACGCCAAGACTGTTGATGATTCCGGTGCGCGACTTCAGCGGTGCTTTCAGCAACGCTGCGCGCAGCGCGTCCACAGGGACCTCGCCTGGAATGCGCTCCAGTGCGTAGCGCGCCATCTCGACAGTCTCTTCGGATGACAACAGTTGTGCCAGCGCGGGGACCGATGCACTGGTGCCCATCACGCTGAGATGCCGGCACACCGCGGCTTTGCCCGATACCGTTGCAGTGCCGCGAAGAAACGCAATGAAGCGCTTCTCGACTTCCGCCGCTGGCTTTGAGCGCACCCATTGCTCCAACTCGATGAGCGCCTGCCGGCCCTGCGCCTCTTCGTGGCGCGCCACGCGCGCGAGCAAGGCATCGGCATCCTGCGCGAACGTGATGCCGCAAATTGAAACCACTGCCAGACATACGAGAGTACGCATGAGGCTCCTACAAATGCCACGGCGAACGCATGGGGCGCGACAACCGGCGCTCCGCTTCCGCATCGCCAACAATGCGCTGCCGCGCCGGGTCCCAACGAATGGTCCGTCCCGTGACAATCGCAATCAATCCAAGATAGGCAGGCGTGGCGGAACGAAGCGCTGTGGAGGCAGGACAGGCTGTCTCGCGCCGCGATCGCACGCAATCAATGAAATTTCGAAAGTGCCCCGGTGAATCGTAGAGATGGACTTCGTTGCCGCGAATGCGCGAGGACAGCAGACCGCGCGGTTCCGCGTCGATCCCGGAGCGATCCACCCACACCCAGCCTTCGTCGCCAATGAACTTCGTGCCGCGGCGAACATCATCGTAGCCGCCGGAGATCCACATGGAGACGCCGCCCGCATAGCGCGCTTCCACGCGGAACTTCGATGGCGTGTCCCATACGGGATGCTGACGGTCGAACTCACCAGTGCCCGATACTGCTTCGGGACCGGAGTCATCCATGCCCAAGCCCCAGTGCGCGATGTCGACATGATGCCCGACCCAATCGAGCAACATGCCGCCGCCGTAATCGAAGTTCCATCGCCAGGTCTTGTGGACGCGCGCCGGCGAGTAAGGGGCCGCGGGCGCGGGGCCCAGCCATCGCTCATAGTCCAACGAGACGGGTGGAGGCTCGGGCCGGTTGCGATGACCGAGCCCATCGAAATCGGGATGCCCGCCTGGCAGACCGACTTCCACGCGTTTCACCTTGCCAATGCGGCCGTTGCGAACAAGCTCACAAGCGAATCGAAACGAGGAGAGCGAGCGTTGCCAACTGCCGGTTTGCCAGATGCGCCCATATCGCACCACGGCATCCACGATTGCGCGTCCCTCGGCCCAGTTCTGCGCCAGCGGTTTCTCGCCGTAAACATCCTTGCCCGCGGCGAGAGCGCGTGTGGAGGCGACGCCGTGCCAGTGATCCGGCAGCGAGAGCACCACGGCATCGATGTCGGCGCGTGCGAACACCTCGTCCATCTCGTGATAGGTTTTCGCATCAGGGGCCGCGGCCTGTGCTTCGGCAAGATGGGTCTTGTCGATGTCGCACAGCGCACGAACCTGCGCACCGGGCTCGGCGAGAAAGCTCTTCACGTTGTTCATGCCTTGCCATCCGGTGCCGATACAGGCGACGTTCACGCGGTCCGATGCAGGTACGCCACCATTGAGGCCAAGCGCGGTTGCGGGTATGAAGAGTGCACTGCGAACCAGGGAGCGTCGCTTCATAGTCACTGCGCGGAGGGCGCCGGACGCGGCGTCGAATCGGATTCCAGATCGCCCATCACGTACTGCAATGCGCCGAGAAACATGCGCACCATTCGAGGTTCCCAGAATACATAGGGATTGTGGCCCAGCGTTGTATAGAAGACGCGGCCTTTGCCATGTTGCCGGATCCACGCGATGGGATAGTCATTGTCGTCGCGGAAGCAAGTGCCGAAACATTTTCCCTGATTCATGTCGGTGTTGGCGAGATCGACGCTCAACAGCACTCGCACCTTATCGCGCGAATAGGGCGGCTGGAATCGAAAGATCTCGTCGGAGTAATCGAAGGACTGGCCTTCGAAGACCTTAACGATGGGCGATGCGGGATCCTCCACGCGAATGCGCACCTTCTCGTCCGCCATGCGATGCGCTGCGCCGCGCGCGCCTAGAATCGTGCCGAATTCCGGCCATTCGGTGGCGGTGACCGTTACCGCGTGATTCGCCACGAGCCCGCCGCCTTCTTCGATGTAACGCTGGAAACTGGCCTTCGCTTCGGCAGTTGGGAAGATCTCACCGATGGTGTTGTTCAGGTACACGGCATCGAATTGCTTGAGCTTCTCGGGTTTCCACATCTCCGGATCGTTGCTGAAGACAACGTCGAAGGCGCCGGTCTTCTTTGCCATCCACTCCATGGCGAGATTGGCGTGCGGGATCGATGGATGGCCTCGGCGGCCGATGTTCGAATCAACCACGAGCAACTTGCGGGGCTTCTTCGGATTCGCCATCGCCTGATCGGGAATTGCTTTCTCAATGAGAGCCTTTTCTTCGGCGCTGACACCGCCTTCACGGCGCACACCGCGCGTTCGCGACGCATAGTTGGAATGGTATCCGGCGATCGGCGTTGCCGCGCGCGCATACACCTTTGCGGATTCGGCGCTCACCAGCCACACGGGCTTGAGGTCGAGGCGATAGGCTTCGTTCATGAAGTCGATGAGCAGCGCTTCGGGCACGTCCCGCGCATCCACAGCCAAAAGGCGCTTGCCTTCGAGCTTCACCTTCGCGCGCTGCCACTGAGCGGCGTTGGCCTGAAGGCCGGATTTCGCATCGCCCGTGGGATTCTCAGTGCCTGGAATCGCGATCGCGACGCCCTCGACGGATTTGTTGATCGCTGGGGCGAGAATCATCTCCGCGCCAAGAGCAGACGCCAACTCGGCGACGGCGCGGTTCAGCTTCGAGGCGCGCACCGCTATGAACTTGATGTTCGCCGCATCGGCCTTCGATTTCGCCGCTGCGATCTGAGCAGCGTCTGGCTTTTTCGACGGCGCACAAGCAACGGCGAACTTCAGACTGGCAGCCGCAGCCCGATCCACCGTACCGGCGAGCGAAGGCGATGATGCACAATCATCCAACGCGGCTCGCCACCCGAGGATTCGAGCGGCCGCCTCGACATCGGGAGTACGTGACTGCTGCGCGAATGCGGCGCAGACAAGTGCGACCGCCAGGGTGCAAACACGAGGTCCTCTCATCTGTACTTGCAGTGTAGAAGCACCGGATGTCCAATTCAACCGTCGCAAGCCCGCGAACACGGTTTGCGATCCAATAGGCTGGAGATGACGCAGGCGCGGGCGGTAGGCACCACGCGCCGCCGATGCTATGATCCTTCCGTCAACCCTATGAAGCCGGCCACCACACGACGGGCGTTCCTGCAAACCGCTGCCTGTGCGTTTCCAACAATTGTGCCTTCTTATGTTTTGGGCTTGCGGCACGCGGATGCTTCGCAGAGCATGCCACCGAGCGAGCGAGTCCACATGGGCTTTGTTGGTGTGGGCAGTATGGGAACCGGTCATCTGCGAGGGACGCTGCAGTATCCCGACGTGCGGGTGACCGCGATCTGCGACGTGCGCGATGCCCATCGGGAACGCGCGAAGACCATGGTGGACCGGCACTATGGCGATCATGCCTGCAAGGTGCACAACGATTTTCGCGAGTTCATGGCGCGCACCGATGTGGATGCAGTGCTGATTGCAACGCCCGAGCACTGGCATCCGCTGATCGGCATGGAAGCGGCGCGGCGCGGCAAGCACATGTACTATGAGAAGCCGATGAGCGTGTGCCATGCCGATGCGGTTTCGGTGCGCGAAGAAGTGCTGCGGCATGGCGTGATTTTTCAATTCGGCACGCAGCAGCGTTCCAGCCACTACTTTCGCCACGCATGCGAACTTGCCCGCAATGGATACATCGGCGAGGTGAAGAAGATCTACATCGGGTCGGCGGGAGGCGGCAAGCCGGATGTTGTACAAGCGCATCCCGGGCCTGTGCCGGCGGGCTTTGATTACGACATGTGGCTGGGTCCGGCGCCATGGTCGCCCTACAGTGACGAGCGTGTGTCGCGCGCCTGGATGATGATCCACGACTATGGGCTGGGCAGTCTGTCGGGAGCGTGGGGCATTCACGATGTGGACTTCGCGCAGTGGGCGAATGACACCGATAGCACGGGACCGATTGATGTGGAAGCCGAGGGGCAGTTCTACGAGGACATTCGCGATGTGATGTGGTCGTGGACAGCGGAACACAAGTACCGCAACGGCGTCACGCTGGTGCACATGGATCTTGCGACGGCGAAGAAGCGTGTGCCACAGTTCCAATTCGGCTCGATGGCGACGGTGATTGAAGGCTCGAAGGGATGGATCTGGGTGAGCCGCCAGGGCATGCGCACGCATCCTGCCGATCTGGTGCAGACGGCCATTCGAGCGGATGGGAAGCGCGTGGCGAAGTATGACGATCATCGCCGCAATTTTCTGGATGCGGTGCGTACGGGGCGGCCGGCGCTCTCACCGGTCACGGCGGCTGTGCGCGCCGAGGCGATCTGCCAGCAAGCGGACATTGCGATGCGGTTGCGCCGGAAGTTGCGATGGAATCCGGAGACGGAGCGCTTCGTGGATGACGATGCCGCGAATCGCATGCTGTCGCGTCCGATGCGCAGTCCGTGGCGTGTGTAGATGCCTACACGGACAGCGCGCGGATGCATTGCCTTTCAGGGCGGCCACTTCGATAGGAATCACATCGTGCTGCTTACCTCACGATCGAAGGTTGTGGGGTGGAGTGGGCGGCGATCGCAAGGCGCAGGGTGAGTTGAGCGCGGAAATCGTAACGCCGCGCCGGTGCAGTGATGCATCGGCGCGACGTTCCGTTTCGGGGGAGGAGCGTCAGAACGTCAGTTTCAGCATCATCTGCATCTGGCGCGGCTGCAGCGTGCCGGTGTACTGGCCCAAGGTCGGATTCACCTGCACGCCTTGCGGATCAAAGCGGGCCGTCGAATCCACGGAACTGAACTGCGTGTGATTGAACGTGTTGTACATCTCCAGGCGGAACTGCAGGCGAAGCGGCTCACGAATCGGGAAGTTCTTCACCACCGAGATATCCCAGTTGTTTGTGCCCGGCCCGCGGAACAGCCACTTGCCGCCTGTGCCCAAAGTTCCGACTGCCGGGCGCGCGAACACATCGTTACGGAAGTGACGGCTGAAGGTGCGCTCGTTTTTCGGGAGCACCGGATCGCCCAACACGACGATACGCGCGCCTTGCGACGGTGTGCCGGTGATGTCGAGATTGTTCGTGGTGGTGAAGCCGACATTCGCCGGTGAGCCACTGATAAATGCGGTGATGCCGGAAAGCTGCCATCCATTCAGGACCCAGTTCGAGGCGATATTCTTCCACGGGACGTTGGGCACGTCGTAGAGGAAGTTGACCCGTAGATTGTGGGTTCGGTCGAACTGGGAGAAGCCGTAGTTCCAACTGCGAGCGGGAACGAACGGCGATACTCCGTTGTCATCGAAATCGACAGCGTTCAGCCACTTGGAGAAGGTCCACGATGCGCCGAACTGCATGCTCTTGGCAAAGCGGCGATTCACCATGGTCTGCAATGAGTGGTAGTTTGAAGTGGCGCCGTAGTTGGCGTAGTTGACGCCGGTGTAGCCTTGATACGAGCGCAGGAATGGCGCGGGAAGCACGCGGCCTGTAGTCGGATCGGTGTTGCGTGGATCGAAATTCGCGCCGATCGGAAGCGGGTCCAGGTCAAACGCCCAACGCAGGTTCCGTCCGAAGGTGCCGACGTAAGAGACATCGAGCACGGTTCCCCATCCCACCTTTTGCTGGACTCCGAAGTTGGTGTTGTAGGAACGGGCAATGCCCATCGGGTCCTGTTGGGTGGTGACCGCGGAGGGGAACAGCAGTTGCGGTGCTGTGCTGAGGTCGGCGAGTGAGCCATAGAAGAGATTCGACGTAGCCGTCAGCGGGTAGATGTTCTGGCTTGCCGCGACACCTTCGCCGGTTGCTCCGGTGCTTTGGAAGATCCCGATACCGCCGCGCAATGCGGTGGATCCGTTGCCAAACACATCCCATGCGAATCCGAAGCGAGGCGAATAAAGAAGTCCGGCATTCCGAATGACCGCCGCGGGAATGCCCGATTGCGTGTTGAGCACGACACCGTTGGCCAGGTCGCCGCTGCCGGGAGCGATTGCGCCGATAGCCACCGCGGGATAGAGTTGACCGGTGCGCGGGTCCTGACCTACGCGGCGGCCGCCCGACATCACGGGCCGGATCAGTTGCACTTGCTTGCTGCGATCGAACGTCTGCGGACTCCACATGCCCGATGGCAGATTCGAATAACCGGCCGGGCCCCATACAAAGCGCATGCCGATCTCGAGCGTCAGCCGGCGCGACACTTTCCAGCTATCCTGCACGAACCACTCGAACGCCTTCTGAATTCGCGATGGAATGATGGCGCGGCTCTGCTGCGAAGTGGAGTTGTAGACACCCAACAGCGCATTCGCGTAGGTGAAGCCGGTTTCGAGCGGGTTGTTCACGTCGGTCGCGAAGCTGTAGGCGCCACGCTGTGCCGGAGCTTTGCCGGTCAAGCCCGGACGGTTGTAGAAGATGCCTGCTTTGAAGATGTGTTTCTGCAGCGTCTTCGTCACATTGTTGGTCACGATGTAGGTGGGATAGCTTGTCTCGATCTGCACGTTGGGCAGGTTGATGTTGGCAACATTCGGGATGCCGCCAAACGAGATGTTCGGTATCAGGTTGAGACGGTTCGCATCGGGGAACAACTGCGGTGTGTTGAAGCCGACCGCTGACTTGGTGAAACGCTGCAACTCCGAATCGGGGAACAACTCCGTTTCCCAACGCCAGTTGTAGCCGAGCGTGAGTTCGTTGATCAATGTCGGTGAGATGATCTTCTGGTAGCGGCCAGAGAGGATGTTGCCGCGCGTGACGAAGGTCCGGCTGATGGCGGGCCAGTTGGAGTTCGGAGTGGCGAGACCCTGGGTTCCGGTCTGCTTGTCCTCCTGCCGCGACCAGGTGAGCGCGAACAGGTCGTTCGAACTCATGTTGTAATCGATGCGCATGGTGAGCAGTTGCTGCGGGCGGTCGATGTCGCTCTGCGAAACGTAGTTGAAGTTGCCGCCGGAGATCGCGCGATCGAAAAAGTTGGGCGCCGGCAGCAAACGCAGGAGCGCCGCGCCGTTCGGATTGATGCGGTTCTGCGGAACGATGTTGCCCGCGAAGGGCTGCTGGTTGAGAGGATCGCGGACGATGATCGGCCGGTTGTTGACGTCGACGGTTTGGGAGAAGTTCCCGGCGCGCTCCAACTCGCTGGGCATAGTGACATTGTTGACTGGGTTAGAACCCTGTTGCGGCCAGAACTCCTGCGACCAGAAGAAGAACAGCTTCTGTTTCTCGGTATTGAACTTCTTGGGGATGTAGATGGGGCCGCCGATGGTGTAGGAGTAGGTGTTGTAGCGGTAGCGGGGCTTGGCCACGGGGCGCCCGCCGACGATGGTGCGATTGTTAAAAAACGTATTGGCGTTGAATTGTTCGTGGCGCTTGAAGTAGCTGAAAGTACCGTGGAAATCGCGCGTTCCGGATTTGCTGATCATCTGCACACCCGCACCGCGCATGCGTCCGTACTCGGCCTGGTAGTTGTTCAGCAGCACTTTCACTTCGGCAACGGCATCCATGCTGACGTTCAGCGTGGAGATCCAACCAGTGCCGCTGTCCTGAGTGGGGATGCCGTCCAGCCACAGTCCAGTGGCATTGCGGCGGTCGCCGTTGATATATAGTCCGATGCCGAAGTTGCGGTTCGGCCCATCGAAGTTGCTCGTGTCGACGACCCCGGGCAGGAGTTGGAGGAGGCTGCTGACGTTGCGGCCTTTCACCATCAGGTTCTCCACCTGGCTACTGGTGAGCACGCCAGAGCGTTCCGAACTGGCGGTCTGCACGGAGGTGCCTTGTGCCTGAACCGTCACGCTCTCGGTGACACTGCCGACTTCCATACTGATGTTGCCGAGTGACAAGCGCTCGTTCGCGGTGAGATTGATGCTTGTGCGCTTCACCACCTTGAATCCAGCCGATTCGACGGCAAGGCTGTAGACACCAGCTTCCACGGCGTTGAACACGAAGTCGCCCGAGACGGAGGTGACGAGTTTCCGCTGCACTCCGGTGGTGGTGGCAGTCAAGGTAATGTTGGCGCCGGACACTGACAGACCGGTCGGGTCGAGCACAGTGCCCGAGATCGATCCCGTTGTGGTCTGGGCCGGAAGAAAAAGCGGGCAAAGAAGTGCCAGGAAGATTGCGCAGACGGAGCGTATGCGAGACATGAGACAGTTCCCTTCTGCCCGACATCCTAGTGGAATTTGTCGCCAGTGGGAAGCCCCTGGCACACGCGGATTCCATTACCGTGGAGTGGCATGTTGCGGTTTCCAACGGCGATTTCCACTATACTGGAAAGTCGCGAGCGAAGACTGCGGATGAGCGATCTGAAGACGCCTTCACTGCCGGCTGTGATGCGTGCCATCGAAGTGTTGGAGCGCATCAGCGCGTCACCGGGTGGACTTACTCTGACGGAGTTCACACGCGAATTGGGCTATCCACGGAGTTCCACCCATTGCCTGCTGGTGACGTTGGAGCGAGCCGGATATCTGCGGCGGCTTGCCGGGAAGACAGTGTATCTTCCCGGACCTCGCCTGTCCGATCTTTGCGTGCGCGCATTCCCCGATGCAGGATTGTCGCAAGTGGCCAATCCCTTTCTACTGGGACTGATGTGGCAAACGAATCTGGTGATTCACATGGCGGTGCTCGCCACCGGGCAGGTGACGCTGATCGCGCAACTGGCGCCTCCGGGAACGCCGCTTGCCACGTGGGTTGGCCAGCGCATGGACTGGCATTGCACGGCGCTTGGAAAAGCCATTGTCGCCTTCGCTTCCGAAGAGTGTTTCCGGTCGCTAACGACCGCTCATGCGCTTGCGCGCCACAACGAAAACACCATCGTGTCGATGCGGCGTCTGCTGGCCGAACTTACCCTGACCCGGGAGCGCGGTTACGCGGTGGACGATGAAGAGAACATCGTCGGTGTGCGATGTCTGGCGGTTCCTGTGCTGGGTCCGGATGCGGATCCAATCGCAGCGATCAGCGTGATGGGCAGCACGAGCGAGATCTCTGAAGCGAACTGGCCGAAACTGGTCCAGTCCCTGAGCGGAGCGGCTACGCGGATCGGGCAACGTCTGGGGGATGGGGATCGACCGAAGCGTGCGGAGGAAGTGATGGCGGCAGGGCGCAAGTAGGGCGCGCTTCGTTATCATGTTTCAGTGGGGGTTACTCTGGGCCGTCGCACTTTTTCATCTTGGGTGGCGCTGTGGCTGCTTTTGGCGGTTGCGCAGGGCGTCTACGGCCAAGCCACCGTGACGACGCAGTACAACGGCCTCACCTTCGCGATCGACGGGCAGTATTTCAATCAGACCCAAAGGCCCGATTGGACCCCAGGCGCCCAATACACGCTGGATGTGATTTCTCCCCAGATTAGTTGCGGCGGAAGATATACGTTTTCGGGCTGGTCGAACGGGGGACCGAAGCGGCAAACGGTAACAGCTTCGGCATCGCCGGCGACTTACATCGCTCAATTCACTGTTGAATATGAGCTAACTGTTGAGGCCACGCCCTCCGGCGCGGGATCTGTGGTGCGCAGTTCGTCGCCCCCGGCGGACTTTTATCCGAACGGTGCAATGGTCACGCTGACGGCTGTTCCCGCTGCTGGATACGTCTTCGTAGGTTGGAGCGGGGACTACTCCGGGAATTCGAATCCGCTTTCTGTGTCGATGAACAATTTCCGCAACGTCACGGCGGTGTTCGCTCCGGCGGGCGCGGCCGCGGTGACGCTCGTGACGAATCCTCCGGGGCTGAAGTTAGTGGTCGACGGCACGGCAGTTACCACACCGGCGGCTTACAACTGGTCGCCGGGGTCGGAACATACGGTGAGCGTACCGTCGCCGCAGATGATCGACAGCGCGTTGCGTTACTCGTTTGACAATTGGGCGGACTCCGGCGGATCCACCCGCACCGTCACTACACCTCTAACTCCGGTCGTGATGACTGCAAACTTTACGGCGCAATTACCACTTACTCTAAGCGGCGCGCCTCAGAATGGCGGCACAATTCAGGCGACGCCTGTTACCGCGGACGGCTGGGCCAGGCAGTTTGAGCAAGTGCGTCTGCAGGCGATTCCAGCCGCTGGATACCGGTTCGACCGCTGGAGCGGCTCGACGACTTCGCGCGAGACAACGGTTGTGGTGACGATGGAATCGGCAAGAAGTGTGACGGCGAACTTTCTGCCATCAGGGGGATGCGCGCCTCGCTTCACTCGCGCGGCGACGACAGCGGGCGCGAACGGCGACCTCCTGTCCGCGAGCGTGGACGCGGGAGCACAATGTGCGTGGACAGCCAGCAGCGACGCGGCGTGGGTCACCTTCACTGGAGCCGCATCGGGATTGGGCAACGCGACGCTGCGGTTCACGGTGCAGGCCAATCCGTCGGCCTCCTCGCGATCGGCCAACATCCAGTTGACGGGCGGTGCGGTTTTGCACGTGACGCAGATGGCCGCGGGGTGCTCGTTCAGCATCTCCACGCAGACCGTGACACTTCCGGCGGCCGGAGGAAGCATCTCCATTCCGGTGAACGGTTCGCCGGCCTGCCAGTGGATTGCGGCTCCATCGGTGGATTGGATCACGTTGAGCCCGGGACAGGGCGCTGGAGGCGGCACACTTACTCTCGCGGCGCAAACGAATAGCGGTGCGGCGCGGACGGCCAGTATCAGCGTTGGCGGCCAAACCATTCAGGTTCTGCAGAAGACCGCACTGCCGGTCACACCCGCGTTTCAGGACGTACCGGCAAGCGATCTCTTTTTCGACTACATTCAGATACTGAACCAGAATGTCTCGGGGGCGGGTTGCGCGTCTGG
Source organism: Bryobacterales bacterium (assembly GCA_016789785.1). Next base: position 20,117 of record JAEUQE010000002.1, on the reverse strand, counting down.
CAGTTATTGCCCGTCGGCAGCCACCACACGCGCGCAAATGGCGGAGTGGATTGTTCGTGCGCTGCACGGCGACAGCTTCAGTTTCCCTTCCACGAGTTACTTCACCGATGTGGCTGCCACGCATCCGCAATTCCGCTTCATTCAGAAACTGCGTGAAATGGGCATTACGAGCGGGTGCGATACCAACCGCTACTGTCCGAACGACGGTGTCACTCGTGGGCAAATGGCGGCGTTCCTGGTGCGGGCCCGGCTAGCGGTGACATCGAGCCAACCGTTTCCTTCGCCCGCACCACAGGGATTCTCCGATGTTTCGCCGGCCAACCTTTTCTTCACGCATATTCAGAAGCTGAGGGAATTGGGGGTGACCGGGGGGTGCACCGCCACAACCTATTGCCCTGATCAGATCACCACGCGGGGGCAGATGGCGGTGTTTCTGGTGCGGGCGTTCTTCACTCCGTAGAGCGCCTCTTCACGGCGACGTTAAATCGCGGGAACAAAAATGCGGGAACCGGGTTACACTGGTGACCGAATTATGTCTCGGAAGGCACTTCTCTTACTCTGGGTCACTACCCTGTTATCCAATGCGCCCGCACAGACGCTTCCGATGGAGCGCGGACTGGCAGTGCGCGCCTTGCGGCACTCCGACCCCGAAGGCGCACGGTTGGCCCGGGAGCGGCGACTGCAACTTCCCAGCCGAACGGCGAGAATCGCGCCAGCCACTGAGCACCGGCTTGCCTTGCTGCCCGACGCCGACATCGCGGCCGCACGCCGGAGCGCACCGGACGGAGTCACCTTCGCCGGCCTGCACCGCGATGTCCCCGCGTCCTTGTTCCGCGAGGCCCGGCTGGATCGCCTCGACAGCGGAAGGCAGATCTGGCGGATTTCGGTGCGATCCCCTGGAGCTGCCGGCATACGGCTGCACTTCACCGACTTCGACATCGGAGGCGGACGGCTGTGGGTCCACGATGGTACGGGCGACGAGGCGGAGATCCATGGTCCCTATTTGGGCCGCGGCGTTTTTGGCGACGGCGACTTTTGGAGCGACGTTGTGCTGAACGAGAACATCGTGGTGGAGTACGAGCCCTCCGCTCCGATGGGCCCCGTCGACGATCCTCCGTTTCAGATCCGGGAGATTTCGCACCTGACCTCCGAGGGTCTGCCGCGTCTTGCGGACTCGAAGAGCCCTGCCCGCTCCGCCGCCGCGCCCTGCCACGTGGATGTGACGTGTCACCCCGATTGGGCCGAGACGTCGAAGGCGGTGGCGCTGATTTTGTACGAGGCGGACCGGCGCACCTTCTCGTGCTCGGGAACGCTGTTGAACACTCGCACCGAAAGCCGCGTGCCCTATTTTCTGACGGCGCAGCACTGCATCGATAACGAAGCGGCCGCGCGGACTGTCAACGCGTTCTGGCAATACCAATCGTCGCGATGCAACGGCGCACCTCCGGACCGCCGCAGTGTTCCGCGGACGCTGGGCGCGCGCTATCTGGCCGGCTTACCCTTCCAATCGGGTGATGCCACGCTCATTCAGTTGACCAGCGTCCCGGATGGAGTGAATTTCTCAGGCTGGGATCCCTCGCCGCTCGCAGCGGGCGTTTCGGTCACAGGCATTCATCATCCAGCCGGCGACTACAAGCGCATCTCGTTCGGATCCTCCATGCGTCCGGTGCCGTTCGCCGGCAAGGATCTGGATACCTTTGTCGCTGCGTTCTGGAACGGCGGTGGCCTGACGGAAGGCGGCTCCTCGGGGTCGGGATTGTTTCGCGAGAACCTCATGCTTGTTGGGATTCTGAGCCATGGGCCTAAAGCCGACACTCCGGCGGAGTTCTGCTCGATCGTTCCATTTGCCGACAATTATGGGCGCTTTTCCACGTTTTTTCCAGTGATTCGAGAATTTCTGGAGGGACGCACGGCAGCCCCTCCGCCGGCCACGAACCTGCCTGCCGGGGGAGCCTTGGTATCGGGGCAGGCCCGCAGCATCACCATCCCACCGGTGACCTCGGCACGGCTACTGAACGGGACCAACGGTTTCACGATCAATGTGCCCGCGGGCGCGACACGGCTGGAGGTCACGCTGAGGACTTCGACGCCGAACGCGGATCTCGATTTGTTCGCGCGCTTCGGGCAAGACGTGGCGCTGGATGGTGCGCGCGCGGTGGCTGATTTCCGCTCGGAGGGGACCACGGGCGACGAGCAGATCGTAATCACGGGTACGAACCTTCGCGCGGGCAACTGGTTTATTGCGCTGGGTGTGTTCACGCCGGGTGTGGAGATTCGCGCGACATTGACGGCCACCGTAACGGCGGGTACTACGCAGCCTCCGCCCACCACCGGTCAGACGCTCACGTCGGGTGTCGCGCGCAATATCAATTTCCCCGCGGTGCAGGGAGCCACGCTGTTCAACGGACCTGCCAGCCTCACGATCACCGTGCCGCAGGGGGCGACGCGGCTGGAAGTGGACATGCGCGCGATCACGCTCAATGCCGACGTCGATCTCTATATCCGGCGCAATCAGGACGTCGGATTGGATGGCCGCTTCGTGGTTGCCGACTTCCTCTCCGAGCGCGAGGGCGATTCCAACGAGTCGATTGTAATCTCGCAACCCCAATTGCAGCCGGGGACTTATTTTATCGCCTTTGGCGTCTATACGCGGAATACGCCGATTCAGGTTAGCTTGACCGCGACGGTTGTGGGCGGGAGCACGGCTCCACCCTCAGGAGCGCAGAACCCACTCGTTTCGAGCGAGCCGAGGTCACTTACGCTTTCTCCGGTAAACGGCCCGACCCTCATTGCGGGCGCGAGCAGCTTCACCATCACTGTGCCGCAAGGAGCCACACGGTTGGAAGTAACTCTCCGCTCACCGACACCGGAAGCCGACGTGGATCTCTACATCCGCCGGGACCAGAACGTGACACTCGAGAATGGGCGGGTGGTGGCGGATTTCAGGTCGGACCGCGACGGTGATTCGAATGAGTCGATTATCCTCACACCTCCGCAGCTTGCGGCTGGCACTTACTACATCGCTCTCGGTGTATTTACGCCAAATCGCAGCATTCAGGTTACACTTACTGCCACCGTCAGCACAGGGACCACCGGCCCCACCGCGCCATCGAACGTGCTGGTTTCGGGCCAACCTCGCAGTTTCAACATCGGCCCGGTGACGGGTGGCGCTCTCTTCCGTGGCGCGAACAGCGGCTTCACGATCACCGTGCCGCAGAACGCCACAAGGCTGCAGATTTCGCTGCGTACGACACCCGCCGACGCGGATGTAGACCTGTACGCGCGGGCGGGCCAGGATATCGGTCTGGATGGCGGACGGATAGTCGCGGATGCCCGCTCCGAGCGCCCGGACGGGACCGAGGACATTGTGATCACGGGGACCGCACTTCAGCCCGGCACTTACTTTATCGGGTTCGGACTATTTAGTCCAGGCGTGGTGGTCCAGTGTACAGTGACAGCAACCGTAACCACGGGTACCGCGCCTCCTCCCACCACGACCGGACCAGTTACGCTTACCAGCGGCGTTTCGGCGCCGTTCCGCCTGCCCGCAGTAAGTTCAGGTACGCTGGTGGCGGGGAATCGAGGATTCCGCATTCAGGTTCCGCAGGGCGCAAGCCGCCTCGAAATCCGCATGACCTCAACGACGGCGTCCGGCCCGGCCGATATGGATCTGTATGCGCGGTTCGGACAGGACGTCTCGATCAATGATGGAGTTGCAGTGGCCGACCACCTCATTGAGGCACCGGGTGGCACTGCCACGATGGTGATTCTGCCGACATCGTCGCCACAATTGAGGGCCGGCACTTACTTTATCGCACTCGGCCAGTTCACCAAAGATGCCGAAATTAACGGCTCACTGACAGCGACGGTATCCACGGCACCCGCGGCCCCAACGCCTTCGGCCCTTACGGTTCTCACCTCGGGTGTGGGCGTCAAGTTCGCGCTCCCGGCCGTGACGGAGAACACGCTTTTCTTCGGGAACCGGAGTTTCCGCATCGACGTGCCGCAGGGAGCCACCCGGCTGACCATTCAAATGAAGGCCGATGATCCTGGCGTAGACACCGACCTGTTCGTACGGGCCGGCGCGGACACGGAAGTGGACGGCCAGGGCAACGTGGTAGCCGACTATGCCGCGACTTCGCGTTTCGGCGATGAAACACTTACGATTGACTTACGCAGCCAGCCGCCGCTTAGGCCCGGATCTTACTTCATCAGCATTGGTGTCTTCACACGGAATCTGCCATCGAGTGGCACGATCACGGCGACTGTGGAGCGTACGACGTTCAACGTTACCTCGGGTACGGTGCTCAACAACGGAACACCCGTGCTGTTCCGGCTGCCCGCGGTTCCGTCGCCAACGCTCTTCGCCGCGCGCGACGGATTCCAGATCAGTGTCCCGGAGGGAGTTACCCGGTTGGATGTTACGGTGAAATCCGATTCGCCGGCCACGGACGTGGATCTGTTTGTCCGTTTCGGCGCGCCACCGGAGATCACCTCCGCCGGTGCGTTGCTCACTGACTACGGCGCAGTAACTGACAGCGGCAACGAAGAGATCTCGATCACGGCGTCGAGCCGGCCACCGGTTCGTGCGGGAACTTACCACATCGGGCTGGGCCTGTTCAGTCTGAATGCACCCGCCGGCGGGTCCATCCTGGCCGCCTTCAGCACCCAACCCACCGAAGCAACTCCGGACGACGGAGTCTCGCTGCGCGAAAGACCCGGAATTTACTTCCACTGGGACAAGGGCACGCTTCACAAGGAGCAACTGCGAGCCAAGGTTGCCGGCAGTGCGAAGTCCGAGAACGGGCTATTGGAGAAGAAGAAGGTTCGCGCCGCTGACAACAGCGCGCCACGGGTGGAGTAAGTGATGCGGACCGTGCTGATCCTCATCACTTGCGCCGTCCTGGCTTACTCCGGCGGAGTGAAACTGAAGCCGCTTACGCCGGAGGAGCAGGCCACGTTGAAGTCACCGGGTTCGCCCGCGGTGGCAGGGGTCCACCGGCCCCTGCCGCCGGACGCAATGAAGAAAGGGAAATGGAAGAAGTTGCCCGATGGCAAGCAGCAATGGCGCCTGGAGGTTCACTCTCCGGGCGCGCAGGCGTTGCGGGTGCAGTTCGAAGATTTCGACACAGGCGCAGCGGGAGTCCGCGTGTGCGAAAAGGAAGCTAAGCGCTGCTACGGGCCATACTCTGGCAAGGGACCAATGCAGGACCGCACCTTTTGGAGCGACACCGTGGACGGCAGTACGCTGCTGGTGGAGTACACGGCTGCGGCGCGTGCAGCCTCGTTGCCTTTCCGGGCCTCGAAGCTATCCCACCAGAAGTAAGTGGTGGCACGCCTACGGGCCGCTCAAGGGCTCCGAATGTTCTGATCCGAGCAAATCCTAGCCAGTTCGTTGAAATTCCGCTTGCAGGTTTGACAAATCCTTGATAGAGTTGCCCCCCAAGGACCCTGTAGCGTTTCCATGCGAACCCTTTTCTGGCTGGCTGTTCTTTCCAATCTCATCGCGGTTTCCGCGTTCTGCCAAGGCGAACGCGCCACCGTCACCGGCTCGGTCGCTGACACTACCGGAGCCGTGATTCCGGGCGTGGCGGTCGCGATCCGGAACCAACAAACCAACATCACCTTCAAGACCGAGACGAACTCTGTTGGCATCTACTATCTTCCGGCACTGCCTCCGGGCCAGTACGATGTATCGGCTGAGAAGCAAGGATTCCGTCCGGCGCGAGTGGCCAACCTCGGACTCACGGTTGGCTTGACTGCGACCGTGAATCTGACGCTCGAGGTCGGATCCGTCGCGGAAGCCGTGGAAGTTCAGGCGACGCAGGTGCAACTCGAAGCGCAGACCTCGGGACTCGGCAAAGTGGTCGAGCAGCGCCGGGTCGTGGAACTGCCGCTACTCGGACGCAATCCGCTGGCGCTTGCGGCGACCGCACCAGGCGTGATTCCGTCGTACGGCCAGCGCGGCACGGGAGGCAACATTGTGGGAGTCTCGACGACTGCGCAGATCAACGGCGGATTGATGCAGCAGAACGGCGTGCTGATTGACGGCGGTGAGTCGCGAGGCAGCACGGAGTCCGGCAACGCCTACACGGTGCCTCTCGAAGCGGTCGGCGAGTTCAAGGTGGAAACGTCGACTTACTCCGCCGAGTTCGGGCGCGCCGCCGGCGGAATTGTCAACGTCGCGACGAGGTCGGGGACCAACGAACTACATGGCGTGTTGTTCGAGTTCCTTCGCAACGATCACCTCAACGCGAACTCGTGGTCGAACAATCGCAACCGTGTGCCGAAGAATCTTTTCCAACGCAATGAATACGGCGCTACGGCCGGAGGGCGCATCATTCGCGACCGCACGTTCTGGTACGGAGCCTACGAGGCCGTGCGCCAAGGCAGCCCGGACACAGCGCTCGCATCGCTGCCCAACGCCGCGCAGAAGCAGGGCGACTTTTCGAATACCCTCGACCGGACGGGGCGTCAGGTGCAGGTCTTCGACTTCCTCACCACGCGCCCCGACCCAGCCAATCCAGGGCGATTCGTTCGCGATCAATTCCCGAGTAACCGCATCCCCGCCAACCGCATTCATCCGATCTCGCAGAAGGTCGCGCCGTTCTGGCCCGAGCCCAATCGTGCCGGAGAGGCCTTTGGCCAAGTGAACAACTTCTTCCTGGCAGGAAAGAGCATTCAGAACCAGGACAGTTGGTTCGTGCGCTTCGATCACATCATCAGCCCGAAGCACCGGTTCTATGGGCGCACGGGTGGCCGGCAGCAGGAGAACACTACGTCGGTTGCGCTGAATCCAGGCTTCCCCTCACGCGGGCTTTCCTCGAACCCAACGCGGAGCGCGCTCATCAGCCTGACGTCGACGTTCACGCCAAACATCCTAGGTGAAGGCCGCATCAGCTACACGCGCCTGCAGTTCGATTCGCACCCTTTGAGCGAGGGCTTCGATAATGCATCCCTCGGCTTCTCGCCCGAAGTCACGCGCAACATTTTGTTGCCGCAGTTCCCGCAGATTTCGATTCAGACTTACGCGCAAGGTGCGGGGCTTGCGGTGACGGGTGCAGCGCCCAATGAGTTCGATCAACTCGGTGGGACGGGCCGCAACCTCACGCCGCAGGATACATGGCACGCACAATATCACACCACGTTCATCCGCAACCGTCACAAGATCAAGTCCGGCGTCGATCTGCAACTGATCAAACTCAATGCGTACAATTCGCAGCAGTCCGCCGGGCAGTACATCTTCGATCGTGTGTATACGCAAGGCCCGGATCCCACAGCTACCGCTCTGAATTCCGGTCATGGTTTCGCGAGCTTCCTGCTTGGCGTTCCGCAGGCCGGCGCGATGACCATCACACGCCCGTTGTTCCTCTATCAGCGCTATTACGGCCTCTACATCCAGGACGACTGGCGCATCTTCGACAAGCTGACGTTGAATCTCGGCTTCCGGTGGGAGTACACGACGCCTTACGCCGAGAAGTTTGGCCAAATCGGATACATCGATTGGGAAGCGATCGATCCGGTCGCGGGCGTGAAGGGAACATTCAAGCCCATTGAGCCTGGCGGTTATCAGAACGACCCGAACAAGCGCAACTTCTCGCCGCGCATCGGGCTTGCTTATCAGCTCGACAGCAAGACCGTGATCCGTTCGGGCGCCGCGATCTTCTATGCGACATATGTGGGCGTGAACGCCGCAGCGACGGACTTCGGCAATGGCAGTTTCCTCTCGAACGCTTTATTCCTGGGCCCTCCGAACACACTGCCCAACACGCCGCCCACGGGCGGCTCCTGGTCCAATCCTTTTGCGGGCGGCATCGTCGTGCCCGATCGCGCCACCAACTTCGCGGGACAGAACGTGCGTGGCGACACGCGCAATCACCCCAACGCCTATCTCGGCAACTGGAGTTTCTCCATCCAACGCATGCTGAGCGGCAATACGCTGCTGGAAGCCGCATACGTGGGTTCGAAGACCACGCACCTCTATTGGAACCGGCAGCACAACCAGAATCGTCCCGAGGATGCAGCGCTTGGATCGTCCCTGCTGCAGACCGTGCCGAATCCGTATTTCGGAAAGATCCGCACCGGCGCTCTCTCCGGGCAGACGATTCAGCGCCGCCAACTGCTGCGACCCTATTCGCACTTCCTGGATCTGCTGATCTTCCGCGACCCCTATGCCGACATGAGCTATCAGAGCTTCTATCTGCGTCTTGAGAAGCAATACTCGAACGGGCTCACGCTCACTGGGTCGTACACGGTATCGAAGACCTTGGCGTCGACCACACAGTCGAATACGTGGGTAGTTGGCCCATCGAATCACCTTTACGACGCGACCTACAACAAGTCGCTCGAAGCGAACGATGTGCCACAGAGACTTGTGTTCAGCTACGTCTATGACTTCCCCTTTGGAAAGAACCGCAAGTTCGCCAATGAAGGCGTACTGCGTCATTTGCTGGGCGGATGGAGCGTGAGTGGCATCACGGTGATCCAGAAGGGCACGCCGGTGCTGATCACTGCGCCGGATAGCACGAACCTGTTCAACTTTTCTTCCACCAACGGACGCGCGAACCGGCTGAAGGATCCGGTGCTTGGCGATGGCCAGCAGTCGCTCACGCGCTGGTTCGACACTACGGCTTTCGAACGAGCCGCACCCTTCGCGATCCCCAACGATTCGTTGACGCAGCCTCGTCTGCGGACGCCGGGGCGCGTGAACTTCGATACGTCGTTCCTGAAGAACAATCGCTTCCGCGAGCGCTTCAATCTTCAGTTCCGCGCCGAGTTCCACAACATGTTCAACAACCCGGCGTTCGACGCACGCGGGGCAACGTTTGATGTGTCGAACGCACTGTTCGGCCAGATTGTGACAGGCGGGAATCCGCGCAACATTCAGTTCGGATTGCGGTTTGTGTACTGAGGCCGTTGCGGCATCGGTATGTTAGTCTGAGGAGGCGGGCGCGCCGGAGCCCGCTTTCTCATTCCCGCGCACATGAGCCAACTGCCATTCAATTTGGATATCCTCCTACACCCGGATCGAGTAGAGGATGTCCGTGTTGAGTTCAAAGGCACCTGGGATGAGAACATCAAAGCCGCCGTCATGCGCACAATCTGCGCTTTCGCGAACGACCTGCTCAATCTCAACGGTGGTTACATCATCCTTGGCGTCGACGAAGATGATCAGGGCCGACCAGTGCTACCGCCCAGAGGGCTGCGCGGCCTGAACATTGACCGCATTGAAAGGGAGATTCGCGGCCGATGTGCGTGCATCGACCCCGTGTGCACCGTCGCGTGCTTCTCCGAGATCTACCAGGACCGCCCCATCTTGATCATCCGTGTTCCCGCCGGCGACAGCCGGCCATACCAAGCCCCGCGCGATTTGCGGGGAGGAGAGCGGATTCCCTATGTGCGCTCGGGACCGGAAACCGAAGAGGCTCGTGGCGAGAAGCTGCGCCAACTGATCGAGCTTACGAATCGTACGCCCTTCGACTCGCGCCGCAATACGACAGCGGGCGTCGAAGAGATCTCGCCGACGCTCGTGAGGCGCTACCTTTCCGACATTCGCAGCGACCTGGCACGTGCTTCCATCTCCGACACGGATCTCTTCCGGACTCTTGACCTCATTGCGAAAACGAACGCACATGAGGTGCCGAAAAACATCGCCCTGTTGATGTTCAGCGAGCAGCCACATCGTTTCTTTCGCGGGGCATTCATTGATATCGCTCATTTCGGAGACGACGCTGGTGGTGACGTCGTGGAAGAGCGGAGCTTCAAAGGTCCACTACCTACGCAGGTCCGCGAGGTGCTCTCCTATCTCGATTCGATGACGGGCCAAGTCACTCGCAAGCAGCCCAACAAGGCCGAAGCGCTGCGCTTTGTCGCCTACCCTTACGAAGCGATGGAAGAGGCGATCGTCAACGCGGTGTACCATCGCTCCTACCAGGAGGAATGGCCGGAGCCCGTGAAGATCTATCTCTATCCGAACCGGATGGAGATCACGAGTTACCCGGGCCCAGTAGCTGGCATCCGTATGGAGCATCTGAACGGGCAAACGGTCCCGCCTCCCGTGCCAGCGCGCAATCAGCGAATCGGCGAGTACCTGAAGGATCTCCGCCTCGCCGAACGCCGCAACACCGGACTGGCCAAGATCCGGCGCCGAATGCGCGAGAACGGGTCTCCCGAACCGGCCATTGACTTCGCGGAGAACTACTTTCGCGTCACGCTACCCGCGCATCCCGGCTACACCCAACTCCATGCCATCCGCGAAGCGGCGCAACTCTGGGCGATCGGCAACAGGGATTCCGCGATCCAGCGGATCGAGGATGCGGTTCGCGCATTTCCAGCCTCCGGCGCTCTTACTGGACAGCTCATTGAGTACCTCGGCTTGTCGGGCAATATCCATCGAGCCGCACACGTGTTCCATGCGTTCCGCCAACAGCCAACGAGCGAGCAGACGCAGATGCCGTTCCTCCGTTTCGCCGAAGCGCTGATCAACGCCGGGCGCTCCGAGGAAGCGAACGAGGTTCTATCCGCGGTGCCATCGCCCGAGAGTGACGCCGTGCAGATCGCCATCCTCCACAAGCGGGCGGGCAACTATGAGGATGCGCATCGCGTCTTCGAGCAAGCGCGGCCACTCGCGTCCCACGATGCCAAGTTCCTTCAGGAGTTTGCACAAACGAAGATGCACATCGGGCGCAACGTGCCTCGCGACCGGCCCACGAACCGCAGGTTGCTGACCGAGGCTGAAGAGCTTCTTCGGCGCGCCATCGCACTCAGCGATGAGCCCGCGCGAACCGCTTGGTGTTGGTTCGACCTCGCAAGAATCCTCGAATGGCTTGAGCATTCGGCGCAAGACATCGAACGTGCTTACCTGAATGCCCTTGCGGTGCTGCCCGCCGAGCGCCGCATCCAGGAAGCTTTCGACCAATGGAAACAGGGCTCTGGCGCGACTGACTGATCCCAACCAAGCCGCATCTGATACCATGACAGCCGCATGCCATCGCAATTCGCCGAACTTGCGGCTCGCATGGATCAACTCAACGAGTTCGATCGCGAGCCCGTCCATGCCGACAAACTTCAGGGCGCAGGGCGATTCGCGGGACTTTTCGCCGGCGAGCACGTTGCGGCAACGGAGTTCGTCATCGGCGCATTCTTCGTGTTGCACGGAGTCACGGCTCGCGATCTGCTCCTTGGCCTGTTGCTTGGCAACATCCTCGCTGTCCTTTCGTGGACCCTCATCTGTTGCCCCATCGCCGTTGAGACGCGCCTCACGCTCTACTGGTATCTGAAGCGCATCGCGGGGCCGGGACTCACGCTGATCTACAACGTCGCCAACGCCTTCCTGTACTGCATTCTCGCTGGAGCAATGATCTCCGTCAGCGCCACCGCAATCGGACTCGGCTTCGGCATCCCCACGCCCTCGCTGAATGATGTGCTTCCGAACAGCGTGGCGTGGGTGCTGCTCACCATCACCATCGGTATGCTGTTCACCGTGCTTGCAGTGCTCGGTTTCAATGCTCTCAGCCGATTCGCCAGCGTCTGTTCGCCGTGGCTGTTCATGATCTTCATCGCGGGCGCGATTGCGACACTGCCCGCACTCGGTGTCACGGCAGACCTCGGCAATCTGTGGGAAGTCCTGGAAACCAAGGTTTGGAACGGCAAGCCAGTGGAAGGCCAGGAACAATTCGGCTTCTGGCAGATTGCGTTCTTCGCATGGTTCGCGAACCTCGCCATGCACATTGGTCTCTCCGACATGGCGTTGTTCCGTTACGCGAAAAGCTGGTGGTACGGCATCTTCACGTCGACCGGCATCTTACCGGGCCACTACCTCGCATGGATCTGCTCCGGCATGATGGTGGCAGCCGTCAATCGCAACCTCGACCCCGGACGCATGGCCTACAGTGCCGCGGGTCTTGCGGGCGTGCTCGCAGTGGCGATTGCAGGATGGACCACGGCCAACCCCACGCTCTATCGCGCGGGTCTCGCACTCCAATCGGTCACGCCGAATTGGCCGCGCTGGAAGCTGACGCTCTACACCGGGCTGATCACCTCCGTACTGGCATGCTTTCCGGTATTCTTTGTCCGGCTCCTGGACTACGTTGCCATCTATGGTCTGGTGCTGATGCCGATCGGGGCGGTGGTGCTCACGGAACATTGGATCTTCCCGCGTCTCCGCATTCCGCAGTTTCAAGCCGAGCGGGAAGGCATGGTGCTGAACTGGAAGGTGCTGCTGGTATGGGCGGGTACGCTCGCCATCAGCGCGATCCTCCCGATGCACCTGTTCTTCCGCTGGCTGCCCTGCTATTTTCTGGCAATTCTCGTCTATATCGGCCTGAATTGGACTCGGAGGAACGCCTGATGCGTCTCACTTTGATCGCTACCGCCGGCTTGGCAATCGGCCTCTGGGCCGCGCTCTCATTCTTCTGGGGAAGCATGGATCAGCACTCCTACCGCAACTGGCTGCTGGGCGGAACACTGGTCTGGTTTGTCTTCGCCACCATGGGCAGCCGCGGCGCCCGTTGAGAACGCGGCAAACCGGGTGTGTTTTCGCGATCACGCCGCCCGCCCGGATTTTCTTCTGAATGATTTCAATCATTTACGGGAATCGCTAACGGATTCGCCTGCCTTCGATCGCTAAATTGAAGGCAGATATGACAACCACACAGCGTTCGAGGCGGGCACCGAAGAATCAGCCACCCGCCGGCGGCATCCTTACCGCACAACGGCTGGAAGATCCGAAGTTCATGAACTACTACCGCGAGGTTCGCATCGCTCTCGGTCCGAGGAGTGCCCGCGAGCGCGACCTCGTCGACCGCTTCATTGACCTTGCATGGAAACGCAAGGATCTGGAAGAGGAACTGTCCGAACTGCGAGCCACGCCGATGGCCAGCATGGACGAGGTGGAATCACTGAAGCGCCAGATTGACGCGGCGCTCGAACGGGTGATTCTCACGGCACGCGAGTTGTCGCGAGTCCAGAACGCGCCGATCCTGCTGGTGATTCCGCGGGTTGAACCGGGAGAGGAGGCGTTGCCGGTCGCGACCATGCATGTTCAGTAATCATGCACGTTCCGTAGTTATGCAGACGAACCGCGCGCGGCGGCGAAGATGTCTCTCATCCGCCGCGCCGCTACTCTTTCATCGCCGGCATCGTTCATGAACACGGTGAACACGAGCCCCTGCGGCTGATGACGCAGCACCGCGATGCGTGGCGACCCTTCCATCAACTGCCGTTCGCACTCGGCAGCCGTCAGGCCGAGCTTTGCCTCGTCCCATTCCACGGCCACACGGCGCACCTTGCGTGTGCGATCGAATGGCGTGAACGACGTGCGCACTCCACCGATCTTCGCGAGTTCCTTCCGCAGATACTCCGCCTGCGCCAGACACTGTTGATCGAGAGCCTCAAAGTCCAGCGAGGCGTACTTTTCGGCCGCCAGCCAGATCCCGATCATCTCTTCACGCCCAACCTTCATCGGCCTTCCGAGGCTGTCCGAATGTGGATTCGTGTTCATGCGTGCAGCGGCGACCAGATCCTTCCGCCCCGCAAGAATGCCCGAGCACTGTGGTCCGCGCATGTGCTTGCCACCGCTCATCGCGATCAGATCCACTTGCGCGGCAGCCAGCTTGCGAATGTTGTTCCATGGGGGCAACATGTTCGCCGCATCCACCAGAAGCGGCACTCCCGCGGGCTTCAGAATGCCCAGAGCCTCTTGGTACGACATCGACTCCGGCCACGCATGGTCGCCGCTTGTTCCGCCCAGGAAGTACATCATTGCCGTGCTCTTGTTAATCGCGTTGCGAAGCTGCTCAGCATTTTCCACTTCGACGATGCGCACTCCCACCGATCGCACCGCATGATCGTATCCATTGCGATGCAGCTTCAGGATGATGACTTCGCTTTTGAGCCCGTGCAGATCGGGAAGCCTGCGAATGGCCACACCATCAGCGCCCGCGACACACGCGCAGGTTCCGACGGTGATCGCCCCGGCACAACCTGTAGTCACCATCGCCGATTCCGAGCCGATCAGCTTCGACAGCCGGTCCCCGACCCGGTCCTGCAGTTCATCGAGCGAGACGTAGTGACGCGCCGCTTCTTCCATGGCGGCATGCAACTCCGGCCACTGTTTCGAGGCGCCGATGGTGGTGTGCGTGCCGCGAAAATTCAAGATCGGATGGATTCCGAGTTCTTCGTAAGGGGAACGGCTCTTCGCCAAGGCGGGCGCTGCACCGAAAGGCAGCCAGCGGCTCATCCACGTCCACGCGCCGCCTGAAAGGAATCTGCGTCTGGTTCCGGGCATGGAGACAGATTACATCAATCCGGCGGGCGACCTTTCGCGCGATGCCCCGCATGATAGGCTGTCGGCATGTGGACCCGCCGACAGATGCTCGCGAGCGCTGCCAGTCTGCCTCTGCTTGAAGGCGCCGATCGCAAGCCGAACATCCTCTTCCTCTTCAGTGATGATCATCACTTTCAGGCGTTGGGAGCAGCGGGCAATCCGCACATTCGTACGCCGCACCTCGATGCACTCGCGCAAAGCGGTGTTCATTTCACGAACGGCATCATCTCCACATCGCAATGCTGTCCGAGCCGTGGGGTGATGCTGAGTGGCCTGGAGACGTATCAATCGGGACTTCGTAGCAATGGCGCGACCGACTTCGCTCCTGGCGCGGTGAAGAAGACCGTGGTCGGCCAGATGCGCGATGCGGGCTACGACACGATTCACATCGGGAAGTGGCATGTGACGCCACAACCCGGCCCCTGCGGTTTCGCACGGTCGCCACTTTGGCTGCGAGGAGGAGGCAGTGTGTACCGCGATCCGATGTTGCGCAGAGGGCAGGAGGGCAAGGACGAGAAGGTGCCCGGCCACATCACGGACCTCTTCACGGACGCAGCGATCGGTGAGGTGCGGAAGGCGAAGCAGCCGTATTTCCTGTGGCTCGGCTACAATGCGCCGCACACGCCCTGGTACGCGGCAGAGAAGTACCACGCGCCATACGCAGGTACGCCGAACGAGAAGCTTGCGCCACCGTTGCATCCCCCCGGTGGCAAGGCGTTCAACTGGCGAACGTACTACGCGGTGATCACACACCTGGATGAAGCGATCGGAAGGCTTGTGAGCGCGGTGAAGGAATCCGGCCAGTGGGACAACACGGTCATCTTCTTCATCGGTGACAACGGATACATGTCGGGCACGCGGAACTGGAGCGGCAAGGTTCATCATTGGGATGAGTCGGTGCGTGTGCCGTATTTTGTCTCCGGGGGTTTCGTGAAGAAGGCAGCGAAAGTCGCTGACCCAGTGTCATCCGTGGATGCGACAGCGACTTGGCTCGATATCGCGGGCGTGAAACCCGTGCAGCGGGTGGCGGGTCGCAGCTATCTCAGCTATCTGAAGACGGGCAAAGGATCGATCCGCGAAGCCTATTCGGTGTGGGATGACGGCCGTCCGGAAGGGCTCGCGGTGAACGTCGCGGTGGAGCCGTACCGGCTGGTCCGGACGGATCGCCACAAGCTGGTGGTCTTTGAGTCGAAGAAGCAATCCCTCTATGACTGTGTGTCCGATCCTGGCGAGGTGCAGGACCTCATCGGCGACGCGAAGCATGCAAAGCTTCGCGAAGATCTAAGGGCGCGGTTGCGCAAGCGTATGGAAACGACGAACGACCGAGCGCTGGCGTGGATGAGTTGAGAGGCGTTTCACGGCCGTGGTGTTACACATCCTACGCACTGTTCACAAGTTCTGACTATCCCTCTCTGCTAGCTTGCCGATGTGAGTGGGTGTTGGCCCACAGACAGGGGTATTGTCATGCATCGCACACCGATCTTCGCAAGCATCTTGCTATTCACGGGCTCTCTTCATGCACAAATCACGGGAGAAATCCGCGGCACTGTTACCGACCCATCCGGCGCGGCGGTTGCCGGCGCAAAGGCTACGCTGACCAGCGTGGAGACGGGCGCAACCCGCACTGCGATGTCAGATGCGGATGGACGTTTTGCGTTCAGCCTTCTGAGTATTGGCGACTATCAGGCAGCGATTGAAGCGACGGGATTTCGAAAGGCCGTGGTACCGGCGAACGTACGCAGCGCTGAGATCACGGCGCTATCGCTGAAGCTGGAAATCGGCCAGGTGAGTGAACAGGTCACGGTAACGGATGCAGTTGCGGCGCTCGACACACAGAGTGCGCAAGTGCAGGAGTCGTTCAGCACGAAGAGCGTGCAGGAGATTCCCGTGGCGCGGAATCCAAACGCGCTGGCTGCGACGCTGCCTGGCATCGTGCCGGCGCCTGGCGGTTTCAACTCAGGTAGCTTCATCACGAACGGGAACCGAACCCGCGCGAACAACATCACGATCGACAACATCACTGCCACCGACATCTCCGTGGGCGGTACGGGCAGCACAAACAACGGTCCGCTGAACTTCTCTTCCATTAAGGAAGTGAAGATCATCACGAATTCCTTCAGCGCGGAGTTCGGACGCAATGCGGGTGCGCAGGTGCAGTACATCACGAAGTCCGGGACGAATGAGTTCCACGGCGAGTTGTACGAATTCTTTCGTAACAACAAGCTGAATGCGCGCGACTGGTTCGACCGTAGCGGGAGCGCGACGGTGACCCGCTACAACCAATTCGGAGGTGTGTTCGGCGGCCCGGTTCTCCGCAACAAGACGCACTTCTTCCTTTCGAGCGAAGTGGTGCCGATTCGAGGATTGGGTGGAGCACGAATCGCGCAGGTACCAACGGCGGCGATGCTCGGACGGGTGACGGATCCGACGTCGCGGCGGCTTCTGGAGCAGTACAAGTTGCCGGCGGCGACCACGGAGGGCGCGGATACGGGCACCGTGCAGCAGTTCGGAGCAAACTTCAACGACTTCCATCAATACTCGGTTCGTCTGGATCATCAACTTTCGAGCCGGGACACGATCTGGGGCCGCTACGGTTTCGCACGCAACGCAGGTACCAGTCCAGGCAATACTTTCCGTAATACGAACCTTGCGAATTTCGGATTTGTCTCGACGAACGACGTCTACAGCATCAATCTGAATGAGACGCACGTGTTTTCCGGGACGGTGATCAATGAGTTCCGGTCGGGCTTTGGACGGACCTCGCCGATTTTCGATCTGCTGACGGACGTGCCGCTCGGGCCGCGCATTCGGTTCGCCAACGCGCAGGTTGCGGAGTTCGGACAAACCGAAGCAGGTCCACAAGGACGTGTGCAGAACACATATCAGGCGGGCGACACTTTGACATGGACGCGCGGTCCGCACAACTTCAAGTTCGGTGGTGACTTTTTCCGGTATCAGGGCAACAGCTTCCTCGACTCGCAGACACGGGGCTTGTACACGTTCTTGAACTGGGATGATTTCGCGCAGGGACGTCCGAATGCCTACACGCAACTGTTCGGATCAACGGCGCGCGGTCACCGCACGTGGCTGCAATCGGCATTTGCACAGGACGATTACCGCATCACTCCGGCGCTGACTTTGAACCTGGGTTTCCGCATGGAAGTCTTCGGCGCGGTGAATGAGGTGAACCGGCTGACGTCGAATCTCGACTTCAACTGCCGCGACAGTTTGGGAGCGGCGGGCAGCGGGCCGCTTGGCTGCTTCACGATCGGGCAGGATGCGGTCGGCACGACGTACAACTATCAGCCGCGTGTCGGATTCGCATGGAATCCGCGAGGCGGCAAGACGGTGATTCGCGGCGGCTATGGCATTGTGGCGGATTTCAACTTCCTCAACCCGATCAGCAACCAGCGCGCGCTGCCGCCGTATGTAGTGACGCAACAGATCACAGGCGTTGCGAATTTCGCAGGTGGAAACACCTGGTCGAATCTGGTGGGGGGAACGGCGCCCATCCAGCAGGAAGGCCTCGCGCGGGTGGGCAGACTTCCGAATGACGTGTTGAACTATGGCAACGTGAGTCCGGTGATTGATCCGAAGCTGCGCAATCCGCAGGTGCACAACTGGCACTTCGGGATCCAGAGGGAACTCCCGCAGGGAATCGTATTGAAAGCTGCGTATGTTGGGAACAAGGGCAACTTCCTGCAGCGGACACGGCCCGTGAATCTGAACGGAAACGCTCCGGCGCCTGCGGCCGATTTGGTGGATGAACTCGCGCGAGCGCAGAGCTTTGTGAACTCGTTTGCTGCGATGACGGGTTCCGCACGGGCGTTCGCCGGACGGACGGACCGGCGGTTCAACACCGTGAACTATTACGACAACTCGGCGAATTCGAACTTCCACGCATTCGAGTTCAGCGGGACGAAGCGCTTCAAGGACGGCTACTCGATCACGACGGCGTACACGTGGGGCAAGTCGATTGACGACACCTCCGATTCGCTGACCGCAATTCCGAACGATGATGTGACGTCGCAGAATCCGAACAACCTGAGGGAGAACCGTGGGCTCTCGGCGTTCGATGTCCCGCACCGTTTCGTGATGACGCACGTGTGGGAGTTGCCATGGGGCCGCAAGGTCCGCAATGCGGCGCTCCGGCGGGTGTTGGATGGATGGGGTACTTCGGGGATTTCGAGTTGGCGTGCGGGATTTCCGGTGGGCTTTGAAGCAGGTCCGCGGCTGGGAGTGCAGAATCTCTCCGCGGTGCATACGGCCGGCATCATTCGCGTCAACGCCGCGGGTCCATTTGCATTCAACCCAGTGCCCGCGGGGAGTGCGGGCGCACCCCAGGGTCTGACCACGGATAGCGTGGCGGGACGGCGGATTTCGGCCTATGCGGCGAGTCTTGGACTGTCGCAGCCGCTCCTGGGGAACTTCGGCACACTGGGCCGCGCCACCCACCGGTTGAACGGTTCGACCAACTTCGATTGGAACGTGTACAAGTCGACAAAGATCACGGAGCGAGTGGAGTTGAAGTTGCGATGTGAGATGTACAACATCTTCAACCATCATTCCTTCCGTGATGTGAACCGCAACATAGCGAACACGGCTTTCGGACAGTACACGACACCGGAGCAGTCTCAGCGGCTGATCCAGTTGGGTGCGGTGTTGCAGTTTTGAAGCCAGGAGACGGCAGGGGGCTCGCGAAGCCCGCACCCGTCTGCTCGATCCTTTCAACGCGGTCGCGATTCAGGGCCGCGGCGGCGGGGCATTTGACGGCGGCGCGGGAACGCCATCCACAGTGTTCGGCTCCATGAGTTCGACGCGCGTGCCATCGGGATCGTAGAGGTTCATCTGGCGTTTGCGATTCGTGCCCGTGCGGATCTCCATCGGCTGCGTGTATGCCTTCCGCCCGGGACGCTGTTCGAGCTGCGCCTTTGATTTTTCGATATCCGGCACGACAAGGCAGATGTGATGCTGCACGCCCCGGCGTGTGGGCTCGGGCAGTTTATCGTAGAGCATGAACTCGATGTAGTCATCGCCATCAGGCACTTTCATGTTCACCCAGCTCAACGTCTTTCCGTCGCGGCTTCCGCGCCAGATCTCTTCAAAACCGAGAACGTCGCGATAGAACTTCATGGACGCATCGAGCGAGCCGACGAGAATGCCCAGATGCAGCATGCGCTCCGAGATGCGATTCGGGAAAACGTGCTTGCCTCGCTCACGCACGGACCAGCCCGTGGGCTCGTATTGGACGATCTCCACAGTGTGACCCTCGGGATCCTTGATATTGAAGTTCGAGTTGCCGCTGCGGCCTTTCGGAACACGTTCCGGCACCTTGATTCCGCGCGAGGCGAGATAGCGGCGCATGGCCTCGGCGTCGGTTGTCTCGATCGAGATGTGATTCAGGCGGTCGGTCTCCGGTGCACGCTCGGGAAAGAGTTCAATGTACTGGCGCTCATTCACTTTGATGAACGTCAGCGAGAGTGTGCCATCAGGATTCTTCAGATCGAATGGCTCGCCGTAGCCAAGGAAGTCCTTGTAGAAGGCGCGCGACTTCTCGACATCCTTCACATACAAAGCAATGTGTGCGACGCCGGTGATGGGAGGACGCTGCTGCGCGGACAGCATGCCAGCAAGTATCACGAGAGCAGTAACGAAACGCATGAGAGCATCGTATCGCTTGCGGGTGTGGATTGTGGCACGGCTTCGTGGTGAAAAAGGATTTCACCGGGGGACTTCGTTACTATCGCCATATGACTTCTTTTCACGGGAAGCGGTTTTACGGGTTGCTGGG
>JAEUQE010000029.1:42373-54690 GCA_016789785.1 Bryobacterales bacterium | reverse complement strand
CCACCTCTTTCTTGAAGAATTTTCGGCGGTGGTTTCCGGTTTGCCGGAACTCGGAAGATCACACCACTTGACGGCATGACGTCCACAGGCACTCGCGTGGGCTCCCAGCAATGACGGTTCGATGGATCGTGAGGATGTTCTATTTGGCTCTCATGATCGGGAGCGGCCTTTTCGAGTAGTCCTTCGAGCACGGGCCGACGGATCCTCAACGGATCGACTTCATTGGCAGCTGCTGGCGATCATACTGGCGCAAAACAACAAGCGACCGACACCTGCAGGTAAGATCTCCTCATTCGATGTTTCGCCGGCGCAATCGGCAGGCCGTCCGCATGCTGAGTGGCGCAGCCACCACTCTGGCCAATTCTCTCCAACTGCTGCGCAGTAGTGCGCACTCGGAAACGTGGCCCGGTGTTCTCGATCGCCGTAGTGCGTTGAGAATTATTCGAGTTTGTGCAGATGGTACGCAAGTTGCCGTTCCTGGGATGTGCAGTTCAGCCAATGCTGAACAACCCGGAAAGAAGAAGCATGCAAAAGTCAGTGAGCCGGCTCGGTCTGCGCGCGGCGGCAGCGGTGATTGCCCCGACTCTCACCACTGAGTCCGGAGGATCGGCGTGCGCCGGGGAGAGCAAAGTGCGGTGTGCGCAAACGCTCAACCTCTTCTTTCGATTGGAAAATGCTGCCTCCCGTGGTAACGTGAGGGGGAGAATTCCTCGATCATGGCCGTCTCTCTTGCGATCCGTCGTGTTGCCAAGGTGCCCGTATCGCTGGGCTTCTCCCTGATCCTGTTCCTGGCCGGGCCCTGCCGCTCGATGGCCGCCGATCACGCAGCGCTCAAGGCCGATGCCGAAGAGTACTTTCGGGTCCGCGTCACCCCTTTTGTCCAGACTTATTGCATACCCTGCCACCAGAACCGGCGCCCGACGCGGGCGGGAGTGAATTTCTCACCTGCGCTCAAGGCTCCCGGTCACGCCGCATTCACCGAACAGTGGAAGAGGGCGGCCGCCCGAGTCAAGGCGCATGACATGCCTCCCAAAGGCGCCCCCCAGCCAAACGACGAGGATCGCGTAATGTTCGCGGCATGGATGGCAAAGCTGAAGTACCTCAGCCACAAGGACCCGGGACCTTTCGTCATCCGCCGGCTGACCAAAACCGAGTATGGGAACACTTTGCGGGATCTGTTCGGTGTCGAACCGTCGATTGCCGATGGACTGCCGGATGAAGTCAGCGGTGAGGGGTATCTTAATTCGCTCTCACCCCTCCAACTCGAGCAGTACCTGACCATCGCCGACAAGGTGTTGCGCCGGATTGTGGCCCCGAAAGGCGCCCCGCCGACCGAGATCGAGAAGCGGCTCTTCGGCGCATCGGTCCCGGCGAATCCGAACCCCAGAGAAGCAGCGCGGCAAATTGCCCGGTCTCTCGCCAGAAAAGCCTACCGCCGGCCGCCGGCTGAAGCGGAACTGGATGTGCTGGTCGAAGCATTCGAACTGGGAAGGCGCAGCAACCTGACCTACCAGCAGTCGCTTCACTTGATGCTCAAGGCGATCCTCGTTTCTCCTCAGTTCCTGTTCATTACTCCGGCCGGAGAAGCCAGGCCGGGCACCGGGATCGTTCCGCTCGACGACCATCAACTGGCATCGCGCTTGTCTTATCTCTTGTGGGCCACCATGCCCGATGACAAACTGATGGCTCTGGCCGACAGCGGAACGCTGCATGAGCCGGCGGTGCTGAAGGCGGAGACAAAACGTCTGATTGAGGATCCTCGTTCCCGCGCATTGTTTGACGGATTTGGCGCACAGTGGCTCGGAGTGGGCGGGTTGAAGCGGCAGGTCTTCGATTCCGCGATGTTTCCGCAAATGACCGCGGAGATGCGGCAGGCTATGTACGATGAAGTCCGCCTGTTCTTCGAAAGCATCGTGCACAAGAACGAAAGTGTCATCCGTTTCGCCGATGGCGATTACACCTACCTCAATGCAACTCTCGCTCCCATTTATGGCATGGAGAAAACGGTAAGAGGGCCCCAGATGCGGAGGGTCCGGCTGACGGATGTCAATCGCGGCGGAGTTCTGGGGATGCCAGGCGTTCTCGCGGCAACCTCCTTCCCCAATCGCACGAGCCCAGTCAAGCGTGGTGTGTGGGTGCTGGAACAATTGCTTGGGGAGCATGTGCCGCCCGCGCCGCCTAACGTCCCCGCCCTGGATCAACAGGACCAGACGGCCGTCGCCAACCTCACCGTCCGTCAGCGTACCGAACTGCACCGCACGAACCCCGTCTGCGCCAATTGCCATCAGATTCTTGACCCGATCGGATTCGGTTTGGAAAACTTCGATGCCATCGGGCGATGGCGTGACCGCGACAGCAACGGCCAGCCGGTCGACGCGGCGGGTGTGCTTCCGAGCGGTGAACGTTTTTCGGGCCCCAAGGATCTGAAAGCCATCATCGCTGCTCGAAGCGGCGACCTTTCCCGCAACCTCGTGGAGAGGCTGCTGGCTTACGCACTGGGCCGAAGGTTGGAGGGCTACGACGAAATTGTGGTGGACAACCTGATGGGTGAGATTGCCGCCGATGGGTACCGCATGCGGGCGCTGATTGACGGGGTCGTGACGAGTTATCCTTTTACTCACAGGCGAATCGAAGAACACAGAGGAGGCTTCAATGATCAGAAAGGCCAGAATTGACCGGCGCACTTGCCTGAAAGGGTTGGGCGTTTCGCTCGCCCTGCCGCTCATGGAGTCGATGGGTTGGGCCGACACGCCGAAGGGCAAGACGTACAAACCACCGGTGCGCCTTGGATTCATGTACATGCCCCACGGGGTCATCATGGATCAGTTCTGGCCAAAGGATGCGGATAGTTTTCACTCATCGCCGCCGCCGGCGCTCGAATCACTGCGTCCAGTGCTCGATCAGTGCCTGATGATGAAGGGGGTTTCCGGCGTCCCCATCGCACCGTTTAACGGAGCTCCCCACGCGCTCGAATTGTCCACCTGGCTCACGGCGACGCTGCCGGCTGCCGAAAAGCGGAACGAGATCAGCATCGCCATCTCCGCGGACCAGATTGCCGCCAACCACGTTGGCGCCTTCACCACGTTGCCGTCGTTGGAACTGGCCACGATGCCACAGACATGGAAGGAGAACCAGGAAGGTCTGAATGAGGCCTACTATTCGCACTGCAGTTTTCGCTCCCCGACGCAAGCGGTCCCCGCCGAGGTCAATCCACGAAACGTGCTGAACCGCCTGTTCCGGAAGCAGGAGGAAGGCGGAGCGCGCGAATCCTCGCCGCTGAACGCGCTGGATCGAAGCTTGTTGGACATCGTGCTGGGCGGCGCGAGGGATCTGCGGCGAACGTTGCCCACATCGGACCAGCGGAAACTGGACGAGTACCTGGACAGCGTGCGATCCGTGGAACGGCGCATCGCTGCCATTGAGTACCGGCAGAAAGAAGCAGCCATGGAGAAGGCCGGCATTGGCGCCAGCCAGCGGCACGCCACGGATTCGCCGCCGGTCGAGATCAAGATCCCGGAGGGCGAAAAGCGCAGCGAGTACATGCAGGTCATGTGTGATCTGAACGTACTCGCGTTTCAGACGGATACGACTCGGGTCAGCACCTACATCGGCTCGACACCTAACGGCGCGTCTTATCCGGAACTTGGGTTCAACGACCAGCATCACTCGCAAACCCACCACCAGAATGAGCCGGAAAAGGTCCGCAAGGTCGCCGCGATCACGGCATTCAACATCGCGCAGTTCGCCTACATGGTGAAAAAGATGCACAGCCTGCGGGAGGCCGGCGGCACGTTGCTCGACAACTGCATCATGATGTGGGGAACCGGTCTTGAGGACGGGAATCAGCACACCCGCGCAAACCTTCCGTTCGTGATTGCCGGCAAAGGCGGTGGTTCGATCAAGACGGGACGTTTCCTGCCGGATGTCAAGGGAAATCAGGGAGACCTGCTCACCACCCTCCTCGCCTGCGCGGGCATTCCCATCGATCGCCCCGTTGGCATCGCGACCAAGCAACTGGAGGAAATCAAGGCCTAGGAAGCAGCAGCCTGGCACAGAGGGTAAAGAAGGTACTGTGCCGTGCCGGAGCAAATCCCCGCTTCGGTAAGCCGCTCCGGAAAGGGAGGCGGCAGAAGCGAGGCTTTACTTTCGCAACAAGCCAAATCAGTCGAATAATTTACAGCCCGAATCTCCGGAAAAACTGAAGGGCAAGTTCTGCCCCCTCCGCGTCCCTGCAGACCCTACCCAGCCACTTGCGGAAAGCCGGCTTGAGTGCGATCACGTAATCTCGCGAGGGCATGCCGTGCCCTCCCCCCTCGACGGTGTAGAACATCACAGGCGCGCTCGGCGGCTTGCCCAGGGCATACTCTTCCAGATGGATCGCGCACCCGTCGCCCGGATCCGCGTCGGGCAGCGTCTGTCGAGGCCCAGGCTCCGGCCGCGCGCGGTTTGCCTTCACCCACCATGCCACCGTATCGGCGGCCGACCGCATCACGTCCGGCTGATTGGGAACCCGGCCTCCCGCCCACGGCATCAGTTTGTCCTCCGTTCCGCTCGCGATCAGCAGCGGGACGGGACGGGTGGGCTCCTTCAAGTTCGGACTACGCTCCGGAAGCTTCCCGCTGAACACGGCTGCTGCCGCAAACCGGTCCGATGCCTCCATCAACAAGCGATACACCATCAGGCCCCCATCGGCGGCTCCGGTGAGAAACACTCGCTTCCGGTCAATGCCCTCGTTTCGCGCAAGCCAGTCAATGAGTTGCGTCATAAAACCTACATCATTAGCTGAGGTCACGCCCGGCCGTACATCGTTCCAGCGTTGGTGGTCGCCCTTGGTGTCGAGCGTCGTGGAGTCGGTACCGTTCGGGACCACCAGCAGGAAATCGCCCTTTTTGGCAAGATCGAGCCAAGCCCGGGTACCGCCCGCAGACCGAGACAACACCGGTCGCATGCCCTGCCCGCCACCGTGCATCAGGATCACAACGGGGGCAGGACGCCGGGGCATCTCGCCTTCAAACACGCGGAACCAGCGCTCCACACCGCCGACCTGGATGGACTTCTCGACCATTCCTGGCTGCGACTGGTCTGGTTGCCCATGCGCCGCGCCGGTCACCCCCATGGCGAGAATCAACGCCTGGCACACGGGTAACCACACTGAAGTCGTCATCGTATCTTCATGATCTATCATCATCTGGGAAAACGAAAAGAATCAAGCAGGTAGCAGTCGCTGGGCGCGGCCCGAAAGCACGAAACGCGGGTCCGAAGACCCGCGCCTCGTATCGATGAAGCCCTGGCAGTGCCAGGGTGACGTTAATGGGAGAATCAGATCCGACGGCTACGCAACCCGTCAAAATCCTTGTTTGATTTGGATCTTAAGGCTTACGGCCAAGTGAGTCAAGAAAAAAAGCCCCTTGTTCAAAACCGCCCACAAGTGATACAAAACATTATCCTTGTGGGCGCGGCGAGTTTTGAACATGCTGTGGAAATCCGGTTCAAAACCCTCGTTCAGGCGTCCGGTTTCCGGTCTAACCTAGAGACACGGTTGAGTTTACTCTTTCCGTTGCTGCATCCTCGAACGTTCCCAGGCATCTGTGGAATGAATCCAACTCCGGGCGGGATACGTTTCTCGGAGTGAGACCACAAGTTTGGGAAACAGAATGAGATACAGACAAGCTCTGACACTGGCAGCGGGCCTGCTGGCGGCGATTCTTCCGCTCGCGGCTCAGGGAAATCCTAAGGCTGGGACGATGTCTCAGCCCCAACCTTCGGAAAAAGCAATCCTCCGCATCGCGAGGGAGGTGCAGAAGGCGGTCGCTACCCTACCCAACTACGGCGTATTCGACGACATCCGTTTCGCAATCAAGGGCTACAACGTCATCCTCCGCGGACAGGCGTCCCGCCCCACGCTCAAGTCCTCCGCCGAGCAGGTGGTGAAGAAGATCGAGGGCGTGGAGAAGGTCATGAACGAGATTGAGGTCCTGCCCCTCTCCCGGCTGGATGACGACGTGCGCCTTGCCGCCTACAGCGCCATCTACGGCCACCCGAGCCTCATCCGCTACAGCCCCAACCGTGGCACTCCGATCTTCCGCTCCCGTGCCTCCATCGCCACCGGCATCACCAACGACCCGCCTCCGGGCTGGCATCCGATCCATATCATCGTCAAGAACGGCAATATTCGTCTGGAGGGCACCGTCGACACGATGGGCGATCGCACCATCGCCGAACTCCAGGCCAACAGCGTTCAAGGGAGTTTCTCCGTGGAGAACAACCTCGCCGTCCCGAACCGGGAAATGAAGCAGACTCTTGGCGTGAAATAGCTCCATCGGCGCTTTCAAGGAGCGGCGCCAGTGGCGGTTCCTCGACCTGCCGGTGCACGCGCCGGGAGGCTCTTGGCTTAAGTGCCGGGGATGTGGCATCATGCAGCAAACATGTTGCGAATACTCATTCCAGTGTGCCTTCTGGGCGCCTCTTCCGCGTTGCTCTCTCAGCCTGCCTGCGTGCCTCTCGGGACGGGAAGCGCACTTCCTTTCGGAGCGATCCAAGCCAAGGGGATTGCCATCAAGGCGAACACCGATACGCTGGCCGATTTCGCGTGGATCGCTCCCAACGCAGCCTTCACGGTGGCGTTGAATACGTCTTCTTCGGCGGGCCCCGGCTCCTTTGGCCCGCCAGTCTCATTCGGCACCGCCGGGGCGACTGACATTGCCGCCGGCGACTTCGACAACGACTCGCTGGAAGACATCGCATTGCTCAAGGCCGGTAGCATCGAGATCTGGCGTAACCTGGGCGGCGTCTCTCCCACGTTCTCCCTCATTGCGACTGCCGCCGTCACCGGACCATTCCGTCTCCAGGTCGCCGATCTGAATCGCGACAACCTCCCGGACGTAGGGATCACCAGCAGTGGCGGACTGAAAGCCTTCCGCAACCTGGGGGGCTCTCCGCCCTCTTTTACGTTGGATCCCGTGTCCGTCGAGGCCCAACCGCTGTTCGTGATCCAGGACCGCAACGGGGACGCGATTCCGGAGATCGTCCTGGCCAGCGCCAACACAGTGAGGATGTTCACGGTGACCAGCAGTGTGGGAGGCCCGGTCACCGTTGGGGGCAGCTTTTTCGGCTCCGGAGGGATCGTGGCGCAGATCCTGCGTGCCGGGGATTTGAACGGTAACGGATCTAAGGAAGTTGTTCGAACCAACGGCGCACAGTTTCTCATTGGGCAGGGCACCGCGGGCAGCGCGTTTGAAGTTGGTGGGAACCTATACTTGGTTCCGGCCCCGATCCAGGATCTGGACCTCGTGGATGTCAACGCCGACGGTGCACTCGATGTCGTCGCGGTGTTGACCGATCGAGTCTGGGTCGGAATCAACGCAGTGACCGGGGCCTCCTACCCAACCTTCAACTCCTATACCTTGCCTTTGACTGGTGGGTCGAGCCTCATCACAGGCCGCTTCGACACCGACACCAAACTGGACCTGCTGGTCACCGGCTTCGCCAACGCGCAGACCGTTCCGTTCCTCCAGGGCTCGCTCCCGATGGTTCTGACCTCGAGCACAAACCCTGTGGTTGCCGGATCCGCGGCGCGTTTCCAGGTGGCGGTGTTCCCTCAGGCCGGCTGTGCCGCGCCTGCCGGGACGATTCAGTTTTCCCGCGGCGCGACCCCGCTCGGCCAGTCGCCGATTGTGGACAACTTCGCCACCTCGAACGTCACACTCACCACCACCGGCCGCCACACGATCACCGCCACCTACGTCCCATCGGGACCCACCGACCCGTTCCGCGGCGGGACAGCCTCCCTGGTCCAATTCGTCGATAGCGCCAATTGCGCCAGCCCCGTTTCCACGGCACAGGTGATTCGCGGCGGCGTGCGGCTGGACCGGGTTACGAATCAGTTCATCCAGCAAGTCACCGTTCGCAATAACGGACCCACTTCGCTGACCGGCCCGGCTTGGATCGCGCTTACGGGTCTGACACCCGGTGTACTTGTGGCCGGCGCGGAGTTCGCCGAGGGATGCAGCGTCCCCGCCGGAACTCCGCTGGTCAACGTGAATCTGTGCAGCGGCGGATCCGGCATCCCGCCCGGAGGCGCCGCGACGGTGACACTGCGTTTCACGTCCCCTGGCTATCTGGCGTTCAATTACACACCGGTAGTGTTGTCGGGCTTCATGGCACGGTAGCGCCGGGTTCCACGGAGATGCTCCGAGAGGCCGGCTTCGATCACCGTATCCGAGAGGAGCAACGCCGCTGACTGGCGCTGTCATCGATTTGCAATTCACCCCCCACCGGGGTACCCTTGGGCGTGGTCACCGACTTGGCGGAAGTCTTTCGGCTCGGGACCGAAAAGGCGGAGGAGAACCTCGCCTTCCGCCGCTACCTTGCGGAGCGCCACTACCCGGAAGGCCCCTTCCAGATCCTTGCCAACGAAGTGCAGAAGGAGATCGACTGTACGGTCTGCGCCAATTGCTGCAAGCATTCCACCGTCGACGTGACACCGAACGAGATCGAGCAGATCGCCCGTCACCTCGGCACCACCGCCCGATCGGTGACCGAACTCTACACCGTCGCCAACGAGAGCCACACAGGGCGTGAACTCAAGAGTGACAGCACGGGATGCGTCTTTCTGAACGGCAACCTCTGCACGATCTATGACGCCCGCCCCACGCCCTGCCGCCAGTTCCCACACATCGCCCCAGGCAGCCATACCTTGGGCGGCCGGCATTCCTCGCATGGCCGGTGGGCAGCGCTGTGTCCTATCATCTATAACGCCCTTGAGGCCTACAAGGCCACCACGGGCTTCCGCAAAGGCGCTCCACCGAAGTAGCCGGGCAGCGACGCGCTATCTTTTTGCCGCCAACCGCCGGTGCATCGCCCGGACGGAACCCGCGTTGCGCTCCGGGTCCGCGCCGATCTTGTGACCCGTCAGATCAATCTCCTTGGCAAGCTGATCCGCCGTCTTGCCAGCGGCGATTCCGGCCCGGACCTTCGTCAGCATCTCCGACAGATATGCGTGCTGCGCGGTCAGCACGTCCGCTCCACCAAGCTCGCCATGTCCCACCACCACCGTCTTTGGAGCTGCTTTGTACATCTTTTCCAGCGCTTTCAGCCAGTTTTCGTGATCCGCATCCGCGTCGGCAACGTTATTTCCGGATTTCCAGTTCACGCATAAGTCGCCGGTAAATACGATTTTCTCCTTCGGCAGCCAGGCCACGGCATCGCCCTTACTGTGCCCTGGGCCGGCCAAGTGTAACTCTACGCGCTTGTCTCCATCGTCAAACACCATGTTCTTTTCGAAGACGACCGTCGGGTGCTCCAGCCGGTAAGGCTTCAGACTGTACTCGCCAGTAGCCGTATTGCGATCCCATGCCGCCTGCCCCTTGGATCGCGATTCGGCGGCGCAATCCTGCGAACACACAAGCGCCGCTCCCTGATCCACAAACACACTGCTGCCATAGGCGTGGTCGCCGTGATAGTGCGTGTTGAAGACAAACCGGATGGGCTTGTTCGTGGTCTTGCGGATCTCCGGCAGGATCTCTTTGGCGCCCCAGGGAAAGTTCGCGTCGATCACCAGCACATAGTCCTTGAAGACGACCCAGCCACAGTTGGCGGGCTGATTGCGGTCGCGGTTGCCGATACGCACAAACACTCCGGGCGCCAGTTCCTGTACCGAACCCGGGGTGTTCGCCGCCGCGCTCCACAACAGGAGCAGGAACACTGTCGCCGCAGCCAGTCTCTTCTTCGCGTGCATTGGCAAACTATATCAGATCATGCGAATTCCGGCGATTTCCAGCAGGGCGCGTAAACCATCCGCGAGATTGTCCGTCATACGACAGGAAGTTCCCCAAACGGCAACCCATGCGAATCAGACGACTTGGCACAGCGTTTCTCCTGGCATGCACGGCCACGCTGGCGCAGGACGGTCCCTGGCACCACCGGATCCTTCTCGCCACCTCGCCCGACGGCCTCTCTTGGGCCGTGCAGAACCAAACGCTCGCCGAACGCGCTTCCGTCCCGGAACTCTTTCTCGACCCCGAAGGTGGCCCTACGATTCTCTTTGTCGACGCTTCCACTACACCCGAAACCATCGGCGCGATGCAGCGGGATGGCCAGGGAAATTGGCGCCGCACGGCGACGAATCTCCGCCAGGTCGACCCCAATGTCGTTCGTCTGAACAACGGCGCCTACCGTGCCTACGTGAAGTCCGGACTCGACGGG
The DNA here is from genome assembly GCA_016789785.1 of Bryobacterales bacterium. The sequence continues at coordinate 44,487 of JAEUQE010000029.1, read as the reverse complement.
GCAATGTCGGCCTACCGCTCCGCCGACGGCCTCAACTGGAGTCAGATGGGAGAGGTGTTTTGCGACAGCCGCTACCGGGAGGCCACCGATCCCGATGCAATCATGACGAGTTGATCGAGAGCGAAGGGCCCCGGAGGCACGACGAAGCCCAACTCCTCTGGAGCGGCCATCGAGGCAGGAGGGAGTGCGCCAGACACTACCTGCTTTGGTGAGTCTCGTATGGACATGACGAGAATATCCTGGACTCCCGCCTCGCACAAATTCGCAATAAGTAAATTTGCGACCGCAGTTTCAGGCAGCCCGATCCGGTGGCAGTTGCCGTTTGGCCAGGTCCAGAAGGAGCCGCAGCGCCTGATTCACCGATTCGGAGTCCTTGAAGGCCTCGGCAACGTCGGTGTCGAGGAAGACAACGTTGGTGCCCTCTTTGTACTGCAGGTGGTGTTTTCCCCGCACACCACCAGAAAAATCATACTCGGAACGGAGATCGTTGTCGTTGACCTGCGGGCTAGCGGGATTGTTCGGATTCATAGGCTTTCCGCTCTCTAGGTTGAGCCTCTCTGGCGCTGATAAGCCGGATGCGCCCTTCTCGTTCAGTATACGCCACCACCAGCAAGCGGTTCCGCTCACTCTGTCCGAGGCTGAGAAAGCGGACCTCTCCTTCGGAGTGATCCGGATCCTGAATTGTGACCTCCAGCGGATCGCCGAAAACGGTCATCGCTTCGACGAAGCTGACACCGTGCTTTTCCAGGTTGGATTGCGCCTTGACCGCATCCCATTCGAAGTTCATCGAGACCGATCTGCCTTGACGATTCCAGCATGTCAGTGAGTGTCTGTCAAACCTGGACAGGGCCTCCGCGGAAATTCGAGCGATAGAGAACGTAGCCGCAATGTAATTACTCAACCAATACTCGATCGCGCGACGGCGCCAATATGTCCAAACTCCAGGTGCCGGTTTGAGAGCCGGCACAGCGCGCTTGGGAGCATGCGCTACCGGCCTTAGGCACTCATCAGGTCCGAGACCGCATTTGTGAAACGGTGTACTAAGGCTCGCGAAGCTAAGACCCGAAGGCAAACAGTGTGTCGCGGCCAAGCAGCCACTGCGGATCGAGCCGCCTCTTGACGGCCTTCATCGCCTCCAGATGCTCCGGCGAGTACATGACCTTCAGCAGATGCGCCTTGCGCTTGCCCAGACCGTGCTCAGCCCCCACCGTGCCGCCCAATTCCACCGCCTTGGCCGCGAACTCCACCATGATCTGCTTGCCACGGTCGAACTCGCCTTGGGTGTGAGGCAGGATATTGACGTGCACGTGCGCATCGCCGATGTGCCCGAAGATGACGTAGTGATCACCAAACTCCGCCTTCAGGCGCTCACGGTAGTAGGCCATCATCTCCGCGTTGCGATCGATGGGAACCGCGTAGTCGGAACCAAGTTTCAAGAAGCCGTTGCGCCGCACCGTGTCGTTGACCAGTTCAGGAAGAGTGTGGCGGAACTTGCGGAAGCGTTCCCGGTCGGCGGCGTTGCTGGCAAACCAGCTTGCCTCGTAGAGCGCGCCGCTTTGGGTCAGGCGCTCGTCCCAGGCGTCGATTTCGTCCGAATCCTCGGACTCGAGTTCCTGCTCGATCAGCAGGGCAGCCCTGGCGTTGGCCGGGATCTCCGGAAATCGCGTACGCAGCAGCCGCAAAGAGCCCTCATCAATGTACTCCAGCATGCGCAGTTCAGGCACCGGACGCCACGCCGCCACCGCCGCCAGCGTCTCCGCATCGCTCGCAAAGAAGATCACTCCCGTGAGCAGTTCCTTGGCTGCGGGCAACAGCTTCACTTCCGCCTCGACGACAATGCCAAGTGTTCCCTCCGACCCGACGAACAGATCCAGATAGTCCATGCCGGGCCACAACAAATAGCCTGCGGAATGTTTTGTGCTTCGGGGCAATGGAATGGGCGGGACGTCGAACGGCACCGGCTCACCGCGCTTCAGGTTGATGATGGATCCATCCATCAGTACTATGCGCAACGCGAGAACATGACTGCGAGTGTCGCGATAGCGGAAGCTGCGCGAGCCGCTCGCGTTGGTCGCAATCGTGCCTCCGATGGAAGCAGACCATTCGGTCGGATC
>JAEUQE010000029.1:0-42273 GCA_016789785.1 Bryobacterales bacterium | reverse complement strand
GATCGAAGGTCTGACGGAGGCGGGGGAGGCGGTTTCGGATTCGGAGGCGGCGGGGGCGGGATGCGGATCGGGCTCGGCGGACTGCTGGTGCTTGGCGTTCTGAGCGTCGTATTCCGCACGGACCTCATCAGTCCCTTTCTCGGCGGCAGCTTCGCGACAGCACCGGCGCCGCGCGCCGAGCGCAATCCCGCTCGCGACTCGCGCGAGGAGCCGATGGTGCGCTTCGTCTCCTTTGTGCTCGACGACAACCAGGCGGTGTGGCAGAAGATCTTCGCCGATTCGGGCCGTCAATACCAGCGCGCGAAGCTCGTACTGTTCCGCGATGTCGTCGATTCGGCATGCGGCACGGCCGAAGCGGCCACAGGCCCCTTCTACTGTCCCGGCGATTTGAAAGCCTACGTCGACCTTTCCTTCTACGATGAATTGAAGCAGCGATTCGGTGCTCCCGGCGACTTCGCGCAGGCCTATGTGCTGGCGCATGAGATCGGCCACCATGTCCAGAACCTGCTCGGCATTGAGCGCAAGATGCGCTCGGCGCAACGCCAGAATCCGCAAGCCGCCAAACAGCTCTCGGTGCGCATGGAGTTGCAGGCCGACTGCTTTGCGGGCATCTGGGGCCACTCCACGGCTCAGCGCAACATACTCGAAGCCGGCGATGTCGAGGAAGGTTTGAATGCGGCCGCGGCGATTGGCGATGACCGTATTCAACGCATGTCGGGCCGCCGTGTTTCCCCGGAGTCGTTCACGCACGGATCGTCGGCGCAGCGTGTGGAGTGGTTCAAGCGAGGCTTGAACTCGGGCAACGTGGCGCAGTGCAACACGTTTGAAGGTGTCTGGTAGTTTCCTGCCGGAAGCTGCGGAAGCTGTCTGGTGTCAGACGGCAGCCCTGTAACATCGGCATCCACTGATCCTACGGCGCTGAGACCCGCAGCTTCGACACTGTCACACACATCGCGACGCGGACGCCGTCAAAGGCGGCGAGTACCTTTTCGTTCGCGGCTTGCGTGTACTCCTTGCAAGGGATGAAGTGCTTCACGCTGGGATGCGGTGTTGCGGGCGTCCGGGCGTTGGTGGCAATCAAGCCAAGTATTCGCAGAGAAAAGAGTCGCATTGGGAATGCTCCCGGTCAGTTTTCGAAACTGCGATTGGATTATTCCGCGAGCAGAGTGGTGAGGTGAATTCCCATCCGTGGTTTTTCCTGTAACGATCCCGCCGTTGCATGCACTACTCCCGTGGCGTTCCTCTCATGGAGGCCAAAACAGAAAGCACGAAAGGAGTACGAACATGGGTGATCCGTCACGCAGTTCGCGGCAGAAGATGGAAGCAAGAAAAGCAGTCGAGTTTCTGCAATCCAGCGGCTTGGTCGACCTCAAGATGCCCGTCGAGCGGGTTGTCGGTGCGGTGAGCAAGCTAGACGAAGTTGCCGGGTATGTTCTCGCGTGGGAGCGCTACGTACTCGTGGTTGCGGACATCGCCGAGATTAAGGCCAATCCCGGCACATAAGAGACTTCATTTAACCGGAGGGGCATGCCGGCGCCCCTCCGCGGCATCCTGGCAGTTTTGCGGAGGATCTATGGATTCCTTGAATGTGCAGGTGTGTGCGACACGCGCAACCAAGTGGCTTGCCGCGAATCTTCATGAATTCAACCCGGAAGGCGAGCGCGAATCGAAGTCCAAATTGCGGTCGAAGGCGTTGGTCGAATTGGCCTTACTTGCGGCTTATCGAAAGAAACTCGGAGACACGGCGCTGTGCCCCGACTACGAACGGATCGTCGCTGCAATCCACCGCTATGCGTCGGAGCCGGGCTACTGGCAGACCTGTGCTCGCGACAATCGCGCGTTGTTGCTCTATGGGCTCACTTATGCGGGATTGAGAACGTGTGGCCATGAAGTGCCCGAGTTCCGCCATACGGTGGCCAATGCGATTCGCGCTGGAGCGATGCAGCAAGAACGCCTGCCATACCGGCAACTCGATCTACTCCACTTCCTGGAACTTGCCGGATTCAAAGCTCCCTGGAGCTACCGCGAAGTCTGCAAGCATACGTTGTTATGCTCGGATCCCAACGTGGTGACTCTGAGCGATTCCGACGCCTACGCGATCACTCACGCCCTTTTCTACATGACCGACTTCGGACTGCGCGACGGGGACTTCTGCGCGAGGTTCCAACGAGCCCGCGCGGTTGAACTGGTAGAACAGATGCTGCGCATCTACATCGAGAGAGAGAATCCGGATCTGGTGGGCGAGTTGATCTGCTCACTCTATTGCCTGCAAGCCCCGCACACGTCACTGCTGACAGAAGCCTGGAACTACCTCGTTGGTATTCAGCGTGACGACGGGCACATCCCAGGCCCTCAACACATCGTCCCGGAATCGGAAGGCATCTGGAAGTCGGCTTATCACACGACCATCGTGTTCGTGCTGGCTGCGTTGATGAGGGCTCGTGCGCGGTCGCGGCGCCTCCCGCCCGCCGCGAACAATTTCGAACACTGGGAAACACTACGAGTTGGTGGAGAGTGGTTGGCCTCGCAACTCGACCGGGCGGATGTACGCACTGGTCTGCGTCTTCTCGCCGGACTCGGCATGATCGCCGGCAGCGAGGCGTGGAGTCACCGGTGGGAAAGCGCAGTCAGCGGATTTCTCAGCAGGAATGAACTGCGGCCCGATGACGTTTGGAGCAGTGGAGGGGAGACACTGGTGTGGGCAGCCGTGTGCGTGAAGGCTTGCGGCCAGCACAGCGAGGGTCTCATGGAGGTCGCCGGCAGGATCGCCAATGGTTTGACAAGAACCGCTGTAGAGGAGTCGCCGGCCGTGATCCCACTGGTGCGAGCGCTGTCGCGTGTCACCACGCTTCCCCCAGGAGTGCGCGACGCTTGCGGCACTACGACGAACCAGTCATCCGCCGTTCGCCTGCTTGATCACATCCGAGAGTATCGCTTCACGGAAGCGGCCATGGAATGCCGGGGACGTGAACCGGACCAGCTCACCCGTGACGCGTTGCGTTGGTTCGCCTCTCAACAGCGCGAAGACGGATCGTTCGGCTATCCGTGCCAGTCCGAGGTCGCCACAGTGAAGCTGAATTGGACGCTCGCCGCGATTTCCGCCTTCTCGTCTTCGGTGGAGAGGGAGTTGCCCACGGGGTCTGGACAAAGCAAACACGCAGTATGGGCGCCCGCGGAACTCGCTTCTGTGGCAGGGCGTTGATGGAACGCGGTTGCCAGCACAAGCGAATGGCAGACGCAAAGCGCCGTCCACCTCCAAATGGGAGCCTGCCGGCTCGTATGGGAAGATGGGAGCGTGTTCTTTTTAGCGGTCATCGGCCTGCTTCTAACGCCCGCCAGCTTATGTGCGGGTGAGGTCGCAGGGCTGGTGGTGGATGGCGCCGGGGCGCCGCTTTCCGGCGTGGTCCTAAGGCTGAGCACCGCCGAGCGCATCACCGCGGCATCCACCGAGACAAGTGCTGACGGCCGGTTCCGCATCGCCGGCGTCCCACGCGGCTCGTATGTACTCACTGCTTCCCGAGGCGGTTTCTCCGATTCACGCGCCGCCGCTGAGGTTCCCGGCACGGGTGCCATCGAACTCCGTCTGATTCTGAGCATCAGGCCGCTGCGGACAGAAATCACCATCGGCGCGGAAGCGGGTGCGGTGCTCCCGGTTGACTCTTCGGCGCAGGCCGTAACGAAGCTCAATCGGGAAGATCTCGACCGGGCATCTCTGCTGAGTAACGTGGCGGATGGCGTGGCGGGAGTTCAACAATTGCGCACCAGTCCCACGCTGGGTGCTTTCTTCGTGCGCGGGTTCACTGGAAAGAATGTCGCTGTTTTCCGCGACAATATCCGCTACACGACTTCGGCCCAGCGAGGCGGCATCAGCACGTTCCTCAATCTGCTTCAGCCCAACGGCGCCGAAAGCGTTGAGGTGCTGCGTGGTCCCAACAGCGCGCAATACGGCTCGGATTCATTGGGCGGCACGGTCGCGGTGGTGTCGCGCACCGTTGCCATCGGCAATTCGAAGCCTATACTTCGGGGCGAACTGACGCCAACGTATGAATCCGCTTCGCACGCGATCGGCACGGCATCGGCATTCGACTATTCCAGTGAACGCTTCGGATTCCGCACCGATCTCATCGCCCTCCGCTCGAGCACACTCAGAACCGGTGGCGGCATCGACAGTCATGCGGCCGTGACTCGATTTCTGGGACTGCCCTCCACTGTCCTCGGCACCCGCCTGCCCGACACAGCCTTCACATCCTATGGAGGCACTTTTCATTCGCAACTGGCGCTGCGGGAGAGTTCGCAGATCGTCGCGCACTATGAACGGAGCCACCAGGATGGCGGCAAACGTTACGATCAGCTTCTGGGCGGCGACGGCAACCTCGTCGCTGACTTGCGCAATCTGATGCTCGACTTCGGCTACCTGCGATATCAGCGCTTCGGCGCGGGGTTCGCCGATCGCATCGCGGCCAGTACTTCGTTCAACGCCCAACGTGAAGAGCGCGTCAATCAGGGAGGTCAGGGGAATCCGCTCGGCGCGATCACCCATCAATACGAGAAGACGCGCGTGTGGGGCGTGCAATTCAATCTCGATAAGCGAGCCGGGCCATTCGACCTTGCCTTCGGCGGAGAAGGATACCGCGAACGAATCGCGGCGCCGTCATTCAGCGTGAACCCCGGCAATGGAGATGTTGCGCTGGTGCGGCCACGCGTTCCCGATGGCGCCCGCTACTGGACGCACGGTCTCTACGGGCAGTCGATTTGGAAACCCCTTGCATCGGACAGGCTGCGGCTTGCCGGCGCGGTGCGGTTCGGTGGCGCATCCTACAACTCGCGTGCGAGCCGAAGCCCATTGGTGAATGGGCAACGTCTCTGGCCCAACGACAGCCTCTCCGCGAATGCCGTTACTGGACGAGTAGGCGCTGCCGGCTGGATCACCAGTTGGCTGTCTGCACATGCTCATTTCAGCAGAGGGTTCCGGACGCCGAATGTCACGGATTTGGGAACCGTTGGACTGCAAGGGAACGGAGCGTTTGAGACAGCGGTGGCCGATCTGGTAGGCCGCGACGCAACCATCGGCGATCGTGCCGACGATCAGGCGCGTTCCACGGGCCGTACGATCGAGCGCTTGCGGCCCGAGTTCACGAACAACTACGATTTCGGCCTGCGCATCCGCTCCTCGCGCCTGACGGCCGAATTCACAGCGTTCCGTTTGACGCTGGACAACAGCATCGTGTCGCAGACGCTGATTCTGCCGCAAGGCGCGGTGGGTCAGGCGCTGGGGGAACAAACGATCACACGCCAACTCCCCTCCGGCGCGGTGTTCGTCCCGATCTCGACAGGTCTGGTGCTTGTGCGCGCCAACTTCGCTGGAGCCCGCATGCGTGGTTTCGAGCATGATGCCCGCGTGCGGATGACGCGGAACTGGTCGGTGCGTGAGAACCTCACTTATCTTTACGCCGAAGACGTGGTGACCAAGCGCCCTCCGGACTTGGAGCCAGGCGTACCGCCGCTCACCGCGAATCTGACTTTGGCTTATCATCCGGCAGCCAAGCGGTATTGGTTCGAGGCATATGCGCTTGTTGCCGGCCGGCAGCAGCGGCTGTCGTCACTTGCTCTGTCGGACCGGCGCATTGGGAATCCCCGATCGAGGGCGAACATACAGTCGTTCTTCAACAACGGGGCTCGTGTTCGCGGACTCGTGGCGAACAACGTTCTTGTACCGACCGGCGAAACATTGGCACAGGTGCAGAACCGTGTGTTGGGCGCTGCCGCTTCCGCACCACAGTTCAGCGCGATACCCGGTTATGGGTTGGTGGGTGTGCGTGGCGGAATCAACGTGGGAGAACGCACGGAGTTGCTGCTCGACCTGTCGAACCTCGCGGACAAGAACTATCGCGGCATCGGCTGGGGTGTCGATGGCCCGGGCCGAAACGTGATCGTCAAACTGCGTTACCGATTCTGAATTGCGGCACGTGGCCGCTTCTCGCCTGGACCGGAAGCCGGACGACACTCCTTTTGAATGTCTACACGAGTACCGACGGGAGTGAGGCTCGGCTACACCATCGCGCACGAGTTGGGTCATCTCTTGTTGGGAACGGAGCAACACACCGGCGGAATCATGAAGCGCGCTCGGGATGCGGGGATCCTCAGAAATGCTTCGCGGCCGGTTGCATTTCACCGCCAAGCAGTCACGGCGCATGCAGAAGCGCCAGCGCAACCAGTCATTGCTTGCGCCCAGATAGCGTGCGCGCACAGCGGAATCCGATGTCGTCATAGCGATGGTGCAGCTTCAAAGGAATCTTGAAGTACTTTGACAGGCCAATCAGTTGTCCCGGCGGCTTGCCTGGCGCTGATTCGATGTCTTCGCAATCCACCCAGGATCCGCCCCGGCGGTTTGCGAGTGGATCCTCTCCAGGTTCGGTTGGAACGGATGTCCACTCCCAAACGTTCCCTTCCACGTCAAAGAGACCATATGGATTGGGCAGCTTCGTGCCAACGGGTTGGGGCCGCCCGCCGGAGTTCTGCCGGAACCAGAGATAGCGGCTGTCGATCGCCTCGCCCCAATAGTGGCGGGTTTTCGCACCCGCGCCAGCGGCCTGCTCCCACTCCGCATCGGAAGGAATCCTTGCATCGATCCACGCACAGTAGGCCGATGCATCGTCGAACGTCACATAGGTCACAGGCTGAAGCGGCAGCGTTTCGAAACCAGGGTTCCTCCAGGTCCTTGCGGCCCGATCGCGCTCGGCGCGCGTCAAATAGCCAGTCGCCTTGACGAACTGTTCAAACTGCAGATACGTCACCTCCGTCGCCATCATTGCGTAGGATGACGGTGAGCCGTCACTCGTGGGAATCGGAACAAACTTCGGCGTCTGGGCACGAAGGGCTGCAATCGACAGCAAGATTGAGAGCGGCAAGATGCGGGCCCTCATGCTGACCCCCACTCGATCTCGACGGCGCGGTCTCGAAGAACAGCCGGATAGGTGCGCAGGTCACCATGGGTGCGCCCGTGCAGGAGCTTGCCATTCAGGTCGTATTCGGCGTGATTGAGACTTGTGCACTGCAGCGAACGGCGCTTGTGGTTGTAAGTGCATTGAGCACCGCCGTGCGTGCATGTGCGGTCGATCGCAACAAAGCTCGATGGACCGGTGCAGGCGACGATTAAATTGACCCCGCGGGCCGGATCGACGATTGCAACGGCATCGCCTGCAGCCCGCAGCATCGGCGTCCGTTCGAGATCGAGAAGCAACGTGGTGCCGCGATTGCGAAAGCTTCCTTCGGGCGCGCGCGGCGTCAGGCAGCAAACGGGCGCGGCGGCGGCGAAGAAGGATCGCCTGATCGCATCGCGCCGATTCAGAGTATCCGTAGATCGTTCCACGGCAACCTCCCGGCTACCGCAAGTATAGCGAGCCCGAGAGCCGTGATCGTCAAACTGCGTTACCGATTCTGTATTTGCGGCACGTGGCCCGTTGTCGCCCGTAACTCCGCTAAGAGGCCAGGCGGACGATGTTGAGTCCGCCAGCGAAGGCGGAACAATGACGGGCACAATTCTGGCAACACTGATCTTGACGATCAGCACGGCGGCAGAGATCACGATTAAACTGGATGTCTACAACACCGCCGAAGTGCCGGACACCGAGATGATCGCTGCCGAGAGGCAAGTGACCGCCCTGTTGAAGGTATCGGGATTCAGCGTGGAGTGGCGAAATTGCCCGGTGGCCGAGTACCACGTGCCCTCACCATGCAAGGAGCAGCGAGATGCCTTCATCATCGGCATTCGCAAATCCTATGCCTGGGGCCCGGAGCGCGGAAGAGCGATCGCATTCGCGATGCTTTTCCAAGGCGATCGCAATCGCGCCTTGGTGGACTATTCGCGGCTGACGCTTTGTGCCGAACAGATGTCGGCGCAACCAGGACTGCTACTTGGCTACACCATCATCCATGAGTTGGGACACTTGATGCTGCGTACCCAGAGCCATGGTGATGGAATCATGAAATCCGCATGGGATCGGGTTGACTATCGGGACATGCAGTCCGGCCAGTTGCGCTTCACTGCTAAGCAGTCGCGGCGAATGCAAGCGAACTTGCACCGCGCGCTAGTCGCGCAACGATGACGGCCCGGGCCGCGGATCTAAGGAATCACCCGCACACGCACTTCCTCGGCGGACGATTCCTTGATGTTCACCGTCTCCCCGCGACCCTCCACCGGACGCAGAAAATCCGCATCCATGTAGGCGCCAGTCTCCACGTCTCTCCAGGCGAACACGCGATACTGGCCGGGTTCGATGTTGCCGATCGTGAACCGGCCATCGGCGCCTGAGGTCGCGGTCTTGTAGAACTGAGGCTGCTCGCGGCGCTCCGTTTCCGCCGGCACCAACACCACAGTCGCATTGGCGATGATCTGTTGCTGATCATTCATCACTGTTCCGGAGGCCTTGCCTGCGTTTGGGCTTAGGAGAATGTCGAGTGGCATTGCCGCGCCTGATCGCGTGTCCACGCCCAAAGCCAGAGCATCCTGATCGCCGAGACGCGCATGCTTCACGTAGTAGCCATCGGGCAGCGCGCTCACCGACACAGTGTACTGATCCGCAGTCACTCCGGTGAACGCGAACGTGCCGTCAGCCTTTACGGGTGCGGAGATCACGCTTGGGCCCATCATGCCAACGGGATCACGCAGCGCCAGACGAAGCTGAATGCTGCCGGCGTTTACCGGGTCCTTCGCCTCCAGACGAACGCGTCCGGTGAGCTGCATGGCGGGCTGGATCTGAATCGTGAGCGCATCGACGCCGCGGTTGCCAACATCGACGGGCATGCGCGCGATGGAAGGGCGCCCGCGCTGCGAGGATGTCGCGACCAGCAGATAAGCGCCCGGCGCAACCCCACGAATCTCGAAGTTGCCGTTCGCTTCCACCATCGCGGGACGCATGCTATTGCTTGAGAAAGTCATCGATCGCGGCGTCAGGAAAACACCGGCCCGCCGCCCTTCCCCGGCAGCATTGTCAATCACGCGCCCCTTCACGGAAACCGTCGCCTGCTTGCGCAAACGCAGATCGGCACTCGCCTGCTGAGCGGGCCCAACCTCCATGTACGTTGCCGACGCGGGATCGGTGGTGCCTGCGAAGAACGTAGTGACATACTCATCCTGGCTCTCTGGCGAAGATCGGGGCCCACGCCGCCCGGCGGCCGCGATGAAGTACCGTCCCGGCGGAAGGCCATAGATGCGGTACTCGCCAAGATCGTTCGTGTTCGCGCTCTTGTAGACGCTGAGCACTCGTTTGCCCTGGGAATAGCGGTTGCGAAGCGCTTCCACCTGAACGCCGGCCATCGCCTCGCCATCCTCGTCTACCACACGGCCCGTAATCACCGCATTCGGTGTCATCTTCACCGTGAGGTCGCGCATCTGTTGCTTCGCGGCGATCGTGACCGGGGAACCGTATCGCAAGTAGTCGGTTGAGCCGTAATCCTGGTCGACGAATCCGTTGCGAGTCACCGAGATGCGGTACTTCCCAGGTTCGACACCGCTTATCGTGAACCGGCCGGACGTGTCCGTGCGCGCGGTATAGGATCGGGCTCCGGGAAATCCGCCTGGGGGACCGAATCGCCCCTGGTCCGGAGGTCCCTCGGTTGGACGCACCATCACCGTGGCCTTATTCAATGGCTCACCCGTGATCCCATTGACGATCTGTCCCTCAATGGAGGCGAGATCTTCGGGCCGGACCGGCTCACGCTGGATCGTCGCGCCGCCGCGCGAGCGGTTGCGATCCTGGGGTGGACCACCGCTTCCCGGCTGGCCCTGTGGCGCAGGCGATTGGCGAACCGGAGCAGGCGGAGGAGGGGCTTGGGCGGCCAGCAGCAAGCACAGCCCTAACATGGTGCAGACGGTCTTCGTGACAGTGTTCATTCGAGGAGTCCGTGAATCGGACTATCTGGAAGACGTAGGCAGGTGGGCCCGGGATACGTAGTCTTCACATTTCTTAACTACGCACCCCGGAACTTGCGGTAGGAACTCGCGGTGGAGAGAAGTGCGGTCAGTTACCCTTGCGGCGGCCTTTGCCTTCGCCGGCCCGCTGCATCATCTCTCGCTGCATCTTCGTGTACTGCTTCATCTGATCTTCGCTGAGCACTTCCTTCAGGCTGTCCATGGTCTTGCCGCGGACCTTCATCATGTCCTGGCGAGCCTCTTCCGATGGCTGCTGTCCCTGCTCGACCTTGTGCTTCTCGCGAAGTTCCAGCATCTGCTTCTGCTCGTCAGCAAAAATGGTTTTCACTTTCGCGGTTTGCTCGTCGGAGAGCTTCAGCTCTTCCTTCATGCGATTCACACGCATCTCGGCCATCCGCTCGCCACGGCCTTCTCCACGGCCTTCGCCTCCCCGGCGGCGGCCCTCCTGTGCGTTCGCGGTAACGCCAGTTGCCACCAGCCCGAAGGCCACAAGCGCTGCGGCCATGATCGCTCTTCGATTCTTCATTTGTCGATTCTCCTATGCTCGGTTGCGGCCGCTTCCCTGCCCGGCGGGCCGGGCTGCTACGGCTCTCAGTAACTTAGAACACGGATTCGGGCAAAATGGTGCGCAGGTTTACGAAACTTCACGAAGCCGCTCAGAGCCCGAGTTCGGAAAGCGAACTGGCGTGCATCACAGAATGGGCAAGCTGGCGCAAATCGTTCATCGATTGAATCGACTGGATGCGCCGTATCGTGGCGTCCGAGGGCGGTCCGAATCGCGTTCCGATCAGGTCGAGCAATACGGCCTGCAGTGTCTCGATGCCTTCACTGCGGCCCTTTTCAATGCCTTCACTGCGGCCCTTCTCGATCCCTTCATTTCGGCCCTTCTCGATCCCGATTGCGATGCCCTTCTCGACACCGCGCTGCTCCCAACTGGTGACGTACTCCACGACTTTCTCCTTCTCCTCGGGCTGCAGATCCATCCTTTCGATCGTACGCCGGAATCTTCGCTCCTCGATCTCGGTCAGATTCAGATAGCGGTCCACGAACTGCGCGATCAGTTCCTGCCTGGCGGGATCCAGCCTCAGCTTCACCATCAATCGCAGACACTGCGCCTTTACCCTGGGCCTGTCACGCTCCGCCATCTTCATTTTAGCCATCAGTGCGGATGCCACGGGATTGCTCGACGTCAGGAACCGGCGCCAGGAGAGCCGGTTCAGTTGAACGACGTGGTATCGAAAGCGAAGCACTTCTCCATCGGGAAATGCCATGCGGAACTCGCGCGGCTGAGGCTTGGCCGGCTTGTCGTGAGAAAACACGACAATCGGATACACCGGCACTCGATACCGCTCATACATCGCCATGAAGTACCGGAACATTCGTTCGGGGAACTTCGCGGGCGTATCGCTCTGATGCTCCACGTGAATCAAAAAGAAGGCGTCGCTCCCGGCAAATCGCGCCTTCACCACAATGTCGGCCAGATAGCGCTGGCCGTCCGGGAGATCCACGAAGTACTCCTGCCCAAGAAACTCAATCGAATCCGGATCGAGCATTGCGGCCAGTTTTGGAAAGAACAAGGCAAGAAACTCGACGAAAAACGTCGTCAGCAGTTCCTTGAAATTGCGGTCGTGATCATTGGCATGCACGGAACCGGCGAATGTTGTGCCGTCCACTGATCTACAATCTATCACGACACTCCGTGACCCCTTGCTTCCACGCCGCATGACAGCCGCCACGTCCTCAAGTGGCATAATGCTTGTTTCTCATGCATCAAGTCGCCAGACCGAAGACGCGGCAGACTCCGGAGCAGGAAATGCACGATCGCATCCGCTATTACGTGTACGCGGCGTGCGTTGGCGTGCTGCTGCTGCTCAACGTCACCGGCGTGTTCAAGACCGTCTACGGCATCGACACCGCGGCCATTGTCACCGTCCTTTCGGGATACCGGATTTTCTACAACTCGATCTCCTCGCTCCTCGACAAGGAGATCACCGCCGACCTCGCCATCTGCATCGCGGTGATCGCGGCTCTCTCTGCAGGTGAGTATCTGGCCGCGGCCGAAGCGATGTTCATCATCCTCGTCGGCGAGGGTCTGGAGACGTACGCGGCAGGCCGTACCAATGCCGCGATCCGCAAGTTCGTCGAGCAGCTTCCGCGGAAAGCCCGCGTCCTTCGGGACGGCCAGGAGGTGGAGGTCGACGTTGACCATATCAACATCGGCGAGCATGTGCTGGTACGCGCCGGCGAGCGCATCACGGCGGACGGCGTTGTCGTCAGCGGTTACTCCAGCGTGGATGAGAGTGCGGTCACCGGCGAATCGCTGCCTAAGGACAAGCAGCCCGGCAGCGATGTCTTTTCCGGCACTCTGAATGGAAACGGTCTGATCGAGATCCAAGTCACTCGCGCAGGCCAGGAGACGACGCTTGCCCATGTGGTGAAGCTCGTCGAGCAGGCGAAAGACAAGCAGGCGCCCGTGGAGCGCATGGCCGATCGCTACGCGAAGTACTTCCTGCCGGCGTTGCTGATCGTCGCCGCTTCCACCTACTATTTCACTCGCGACTGGCTGCGCACCGTAGCCGTACTAATCGTCGCCTGCCCCTGCGCGCTGATCCTCGCCACGCCGACCGCGATGGTCGCGGCCATGGGCGGACTTGCGAGGCGCGGCATCCTGGTTCGCGGCGGTTCGATCATTCAGCAGTCCGCGAAGGTCGACACGGTTGTCTTCGACAAGACCGGCACGGTGACCGAAGGGAAGTTCGAGATCATTCAGATTCTCCCGGCCGATCGCAGTGAGACTGAAGTGCTTGCCCTTGCCGCCGCCGCCGAGCGAGGCTCCGGCCACATGCTGGCACGTGTGATTGTCGACGCCGCGAACAGCCGCAATATCGACCTGCCGCTCGTGGAGAATGCGCGCGTTCTGCCCGGGCGTGGCGCCGAGGCCGTTCACAACGGGCGCATCCTGCGCGTCGGGAGTGCAACCTATCTCGCCGAAGCAGGCGTCCGCATCCCAACAGCGGCGCTGGAAGAAGCCGATCGAATCGGCGCGACCGCCGTGCTTGTTGCCGAAGACACAACGCTCGCCGGCGCGATCCTCCTTCGTGACCGCCTGCGGCAAGGCATCAAGAAAGCCATCCACTATCTCGATCACCACATGGACATCCATCACATTGTGATGCTGACCGGTGATCGCCGCCGCGCGGCCGAGGCCATCGCAAAGGAACTCGAGATCCCGCACCTCGAAGCGGAGTTGCTGCCTGAGCAGAAGCTCGATCGCATCCGCACGCTTACGGCGCAAGGACGAACGGTGGCCATGACCGGCGACGGCATCAATGATGCACCCGCGCTTGCAGCCGCGCACGTCGGGATCGCGGTTTCCGGCGCAACGGACATTACCGCCGAAGCCGCCGACGTGGTGTACATGGGGCAGTCGCTCGATAAGCTCCCGCGCCTCTTCGTGGTGAGCCGGCGCGCCATGCAGATCACGTGGCAGAACATCATTGTCTTCGCCGGAGTGGTGAACATCGCCGCCGTTCTGGCCTGTGCCACAGGCACTCTCGGCCCGCTCGGCGCTGCGTTCACGCATCAGATCTCCTCGCTGCTGGTGATGCTGAACTCACTGCGTCTGCTGCAGATCGAAAAGAAGAAATCGGAAACGCGCTGGTACAAGTGGTTCGGCTGGCTCGACACGCACAAGCTGAAACACAAGTTGGAGCATATCGACGTCCGGCACAAACTGGAGCACGTTTGGGAAGCGAGAACACGCTGGCAGCGCCCCGTCATCGCCACCCTCGCCGTGCTGCTGATGCTGAACGGCTTCTACACGGTGCAGCCTCACGAAATCGGCATGATTGAGCGTTTCGGGCGCAAAGTGCTTCCGCATCGCGAACCCGGCCTTCACTACAAACTCCCTTGGCCCGTGGAGAAGCTCACTCGTGTCCAAGCCCGCCAGGCAAGGGCTCTGGAAATCGGTTACCGGTCCGTGCCCGAGTTCGCGGATACCGAGCCGGCCGCCTACGAATGGAATGTACAGCATCGCTCCGGGCGGTTTCAGCGCAAGCCCGAAGAAGCGCTGGTGCTCACGGGCGATCAGAACATGGTGGAGGTGAACGCCGCCGTGCACTACCGGCTGGTACGTCCTGACGAGTACCTCTTCGAACTCGCCGACGGCGAAGCCACCGTACGGGTCGCGGCCGAGTCCGCGATGCACAGTGTTCTTACCACGGTCACGCAGGACGATGTGTTCACGGTCGGCCGTGCGCGGATCGAAGAGGCGGTTCGCAAAGAGATGCAGGCCCGCCTTGATGGCTACAAGGCGGGCGTGGAGATTCTCCAGGTGCGTCTGCTCGACGTGCATCCATCCACTGAAGTCGTCGATGCCTTCCGCGATGTTTCCGGCGCATTCGAAGAGAAGAACCGCTTGATCAACGAAGCCGAAGGTTACCGCAATGAACAGATCGCACTGGCTCGCGGCAATGCGCAGGCGCGGCTGCTGGAAGCTCAGGGATACATGTTGAAGCGTAAGAACGAAGCCGAGGGCGACGCCAGCAAGTTCGTCCAATTCGAAGCCGCGTTTCGCACGGCGCCAGGACCCACGGAGACGCGCCTCTATCTGGAGACGATGGAGCAGGTGCTTCCGGGCCGTCGCAAACTGATCGTCGACTCCGGCAAGGGCCGGCGCCATTTGTTGTTGATGGAGGATGGTGTGGAGATCTCACCTCCCGCGATGCCGCTGATCAGCGCGCCAAACCGTCCGCAGAGAGAGGAAGAACAATGATCGAACGTTACCGCAAGTATTTCCCAGCCGGCGGCGTCCTGCTATTCCTCCTGTTCGCCTGGACAACCTTGTTCACCGTTCGCGAAACTGAATTCGTTCTCATCACGCAGTTCGGCCGCCCCGTGTATTCCATTAGTGACGCGGGTCTCCATATCAAGTGGTTTTTCCAAACGGCGAACTATTTCGACAAACGGCTGCGCGTCTACAATCCGCGTCCCAGCGAGTTCCTCACGCGCGACAAGAAGAATCTCGTCATCGAGAGCTACGTTGCCTGGAGGATCCACAACCCGCAGCGCTTCATCGAGACAGTAGGCGACCCCGTGGCCGCGGAAATGCGGCTGCATGACATCGTATGGTCGAGCCTTGCCGCCGCACTGGGCACGCATGATCTCGACGCGCTGATCTCGCCGAATCCCGAAGCCGTGCGCGCACGGCAAATGCTCGATCAGCTCTCTACGGAGAGCGACCAACGCGCGCTCGCGCAGTACGGCATTCAGGTAGTTGATGTGCGCATCCGCCGCATCAATCTTCCCGACCAGAACAAGCAGAGTGTCTATGCACGCATGCGTGCCGAGCGGGAACGCATCGCACGCCAGTATCGCGCGGAGGGTGAAGAACAGGCGTTGCGCATTCGCGCGGACGCCGACCGTCAGAAGGAAGAGATCCTCTCCCTGGCCTACAAGGATGCGGAAAAGACCCGCGGCGAAGGAGATGCGGAGTCCACTCGGATCTATTCGCAGGCCTATTCGCGCAATCCGCGATTCTACAAGCTACTTCGTACACTGGAGGCCTACAAGAAGATTCTCGACGACAAGACCACGGCAATTCTCAGTTCGGACTCCGAGTTGTTGAAAGTTCTGATGCGAGGCGAGACGGCACAATGAACCTGCTCGATATCGACAGGAAGTTGCTCGCTCCCATCAAGGCTCAACCGCCACACACGTTGCGGCGGCGCCTTGCATGGGGCCTTCTCGCGCTATGGCTTCTGACGTCGATCTATGTGGTTCCCGCCGATCAGCAGGCGGTGGTCACACGGTTTGGCCGCGTGGTGGAACCTCGCGTCACGCCGGGCATCCATCTGAGTCTTCCCTGGCCGGTTGACCGTGTGACGAAGCTCAAGGTGCGGCAATTGCAGCGCCTCGTCATCGGCGGCTCGCCTTCCGACAATGTGCTTGGCCGCACACAACCATTGCTCTCGCAGTTTCTCACCGGCGATCAGAACATTCTGCATCTTCGTGTGGTGGTCCAGTATTCCGTCAGCGTCCCCGCCGAGTACCTCTACACCGCGGAAGACGTCTCGCGTTTGATCGCAGCGGCCGTCGAGGCTGAACTGACGCGCCGCATTGCCGGGCGCACCGTCGACGCAGTTCTCACCACGGAAAAGGCCGCGGTTCAGGAAGAGATTCGCGGATCGGCGCAGCAGCGGCTCAACCACTATCGCAGTGGCGCGATGCTGGCCAGCGTGAATATCGAGTCCGCGGCGCCGCCACCCGAAGCGGCCGACGCATTTCGAGATGTCGCCAGCGCGCGGGCCGACTCCGCTCGCATCGTCAACGAAGCGCAAGGCCATGCCAACGACGTGATTCCGAGAGCTCGCGGCCGGGCACAGCAGATGATCGAGTCCTCCGCCGCCTACAAGCAGAAGAAGATCAATGAGGCACTTGGCGACGCATCACGCTTCACACAGGTCGCCGCCGAGTACGAAAAGGCCGCGGGCGTGAATGGCCGCCGGCTATATATGGAGACCATGGAGCAGGTGCTGCCTCGGATCCGTAAGCTGATCGTCGATCGCAACGGCAATCTCGACCTCACCATCATCCGCAAAGGATCGGAAACAGCGGGAGAGAAGAAGTGAGGAAGGAACGCAAAGCCCAGATCCTCACGGTCGCGGTGCTGCTGCTTGTTCTCGGTGTCGTTCTCACCCGGCAGGGTGCTGTGCAACTCCCTGCAGTGCCTGCCGGCAGCTTCGCTGTTGAAAAAACGGAGGCCACTCCCCAGGACACCATATACAAAATGTTCGATGCGGCCCGTGACGGGAATGTCGCAGCCTATCTCGCGCTTCACACCGGACAGATGGAAACGTCGTTGCGAACAGCCATTCAGGAACAAACCGAAGCAGGCTTCGCGAAGTATCTGCGAGATACGAACGCACCCATCAAAGGGATCGCCCTTCAGCAACCGGACCTGATCACAGATCGCGAAGCGAAGGTTCGCGTCGAATACGTTTATCAGGATCGCAACGAAGTGCAGCAGGTGTATCTCGAAAAGAGCAACGGCAAGTGGAAAATTAATCGCGTCGACGCCGTGGAGCGCATCAGGACCCTTGTGCCCTATGGAACTCCGGTTCAGTAAATCCATCGCCGTGGCCGCCGCCGGCGCGTTGCTGGCAACCACGCTGATCTACGCCTGCCTCACCGGATACCACACCATCCGCCGCATCGTGGCGCCTGAAAGCAGAGCGCGTCCTCCTTTGCAACTGTCAGCCCATCCAATCAGGATTCGCAGCGTGAGCGAAGAAGCGAAGGTGGCAGGGCTCAAAGTGGACGATGGTCTTGTAGCCGTGAATGGCCGCCCCGCAAAAGGCCTGGGCGTCTATTTCGAGGCGCTCGCGAGCACTCCTCCTGGCGGCGAGATGCGCTTCACCATTCAGGCCGGCTCCGGGGTTCGCGACGCCATCGTCACGCTGAGGCCTGCCCAAAGGAGTGTCCATCCCTTCTTCGAGTTCTTCATCGAAATTGCCGTTCCGTCGTTCTGCTTCGCCTTGGGATACGTGATCGTGTTCCTGCGCCCAATGGACTTGCGCGCGTGGATTCTGCTCGGGCTCATGATCAACTTCGGCGTCACGTTCACAAGTCCTTCGCAGGGCGACTGGCCTGAGTTTCTGCGCCCGTTGGCGACGGCGTACCGCGTGAGCGCCTCCATCATGTGGC
The DNA here is from genome assembly GCA_016789785.1 of Bryobacterales bacterium. The sequence goes on along the minus strand of JAEUQE010000029.1, from coordinate 24,638 downwards.
CCGCGTTTCTGTTGATGCTCGGCATGCGCTTCCCGGACCGCCTTCCCGTGCGTCCGTGGATTCACAAGATGGCAATCGCGTTGTGTGTACCGCTGCTGCTCTTCACCTGCTTCGCGATCGGGCTCGAACTCGTATTGATGAATGATGCGTCGCGCGCAGGCAGTGCTCTGGCGTTTGCGAGAAGCGCGCAGACTCCGGCGCTTCTCTACACGCTCTTCGTGATCTCGTGCTTCTTCGCGGCCATCGCTAGAGCTTACCGGCTGGCGCAGTCGCCGGATGCCAGGCGGAAGGCGAGGTTGCTCAACATCGGAACCTATGCGAGTTTTCTGCCCGCGCTCTTTCTGATCCTCTACGGCCTCACGCAAGGCAAGATCGCGTTCACCGAGCCTACCCCGATCGTGATTTTCTGCGTGATCATGCTCGCGGTGTTTCCTCTCACACTCGCTTATCTCGTCATCGTGCATCGAGCCCTGGATGTGCGAGTGGTACTGCGCATGGGGTTGCAATACGCCCTTGCCTCGCGAGGCATTCTGGTCCTGCAAATCCTCATCGGCGGCGGCGCGGTTCTCTATGCAACGCAAACCACAAACGCGACACACTCCAACCGTCGCGCGATATTGGCCGGCACAGCAGTCCTCATGCTGCTGACAATCCCCGCAGCCAGGCGGGCCCGCGTGTGGGCCGACCGGCGCTTCTTTCGCGAGGCATATGCCGCGGAGAAAATCCTCAGCGACCTGAGCGAGGAGGTGCATTCCATCGCCGATACGCGTTCACTGCTGGAGACTGTGTCCCGCCGCATCTCGGAATCGCTTCACGTGCCTCAGATTGCGGCGATGCTCCGCCAGGGGCAGGCGTTCACCCCGGCCTACGCGCTCGGATTCGCGCAGGATCCGGCTGCGGTGTTTCCCGAAAACGATCCTGTGCTGGAGCGGCTCAGCCGGGAACGCACGCCGCAGACCACATACCTTGATGACCCCAATTCCTGGATCCACCGCGAATTGAATCACGCCGAGAGCCGCCAGCGTCTTGCGGACCTTCAATCGCAACTGCTGCTCCCGCTCTCCAGCCGGCACGGACTCATCGGGTTCATGAGCCTGGGAGCGAAGCGCTCGGAAGAACCCTACAGCCCTTCAGATCTGCGCCTGTTGCGCTCCGTGGCCGCACAGGCCGGGCTTGCGATCGAGAACAGCCGCCTTGCCGCTGAGATGGCGCACGAACTGGCGCATCGGGAACAATTTCACAAGGAGATGTCGATTGCGCGCGATGTGCAACAACGCCTGTTTCCTCACAAGCGTCCACCCGTGCCTGGGATCGAGTACGATGGCCTCTGCCGTCCCGCCCAAAGCGTCGGCGGCGACTACTTCGACTTCGTTGAGCTTCCGAATGGCGAATTCGGCGTTGCCATCGGCGATGTGAGTGGAAAGGGAATGCCCGCCGCATTGCTCATGGCCGCCTTGCAGGCATCCGTTCGAGGACAGGCGATGAACGGCATCAACGACCTGCCGGTGTTTCTGAGCAACGTCAACCGTCTCATCTACGACATGTCGCCCCGCAGCCACTTCGCGACGCTTTTCTATGCGCAGTACAACCCCACAACGCGCGTCCTTCGCTATGCGAATGCAGGCCACAATCCGCCCCTGTTGCTGCGAAAGGGAGCCGCCCAATGGTTGCGAGCGACGGGACCCGGCACAGGGCTTTCCCGCCGGGCATCGTATCAGGCGGTGGAGATTGCCCTCGAGGCGGACGACCTGTTGGTTGCCTACACGGACGGCTTCACCGAAGCAATGAATCCGGATCGCGAGGAGTACGGTGACCAGAGGTTGTTGCTGACCCTATCCTCCGCCGCCGGAGAGCCGGTTTCGGAACTCATGTCCGCCCTCATCGCCAACGTCGATCAGTTCAGTGCGGGCGCTCCCCAGCATGACGACATGACGATCATCGCGCTCAGGGTGCGCGCTGCATGAACCGATCTACTCTCTCACTTCGCATCGCATGGTTCGCGCTGCTCACCCTGGTGGCTGCCGACCAGATCCGCCAGATCGGCAGCCTGATCCACCTGCTCCAAAACCCCAGGCAGGACACTCCCTACATGTTCTACATGGGAGGTTCTCCCGATCGTGTGCGAGGAATGTGGACCGCGGTCCATGAAGCGGGATTGCGCCGCGATGACCGCATCATCGCCATCAACGGCGAGCCCTATCGCGGGCATCTTTCGCAATCGATCGCCTTCGCGCGCGGCAGAGTGGGCGAGCAAATGGCGGTCGACATTGAGCGCGACGGCAACGCTCTGCAGATTCGCTTTCCGATGCAAACAGCATTCCGCCAGGCGGATGTGACGATCAATCTGATCCTGCTTTCCGTGGTGGTGCCTTTCAGCATTCTGTTGGGCTTCGGTGTTACCTGGCTCCGCCCGCATGACGTACGGTCATGGATTCTTCTTGCGCTGTTGATCTCGTTCCTGCCGATGTTCAATATCGTCGATTTCCCCGTATCCGGCCGTCTCGCCTTCTATCATCAGCGTCTGATGCACGGCTGCGCGATGAATACCTGGCCCGTGTGGATGGGCTTGCTCGGCATCTTCTTTCCGGACCGGCTGCGATTCACTTTCTACCGCAGAATCGCTTTCTTTGTGGCAGTGGTCCCGAACATCGTGCTCACCATCCCGACGGTGATCTACGAACTTGCATGCGTCGAATCACTCTCCCTGGCACGCGCGATGTACCCGGCAGTCGAAGCGCTGCTGACGCCCATTCGTTTCGCCCACATGGCTTCCATCGGATTCTTCTTCGCCGCCATCGCGATTCAACGCAGCGCTGCAACTACGCCGGAAGCCAAGCGTAGGGCCGCGTTGGTGAACTGGGGCGCGCACATTAGCATGCTTCCGATGTTCCTGCTCGTGCTGCGTTCCGTGGCGCTTCGAATCGACGTCTTTTCTGGCGTCCCAGGTCTGGTGATCGTTGGCGCGCTCGCGTTTCTGTGTCTCTTTCCTCTCACGCTCGCCTACGTCGTGATTGTCCACCGCGCTCTGGATGTGAAGGTCGTCCTCCGCACGGGTCTGCAATACGCATTGGCCTCCCGTGCCGTCCGCATCGTGCAGGTCGCTGTATCGTTCGCGCTGATCTTCAATGCCGGCCGTCTGATCGAGAAGGGCGAGAACCGTCCGCAGCGCATGATGCTGATCTGCGCGGCGATCCTCGGCGTCGCACTGCTCCGTCTGCTCGCGGAACGATTGAAAGCCTGGGTCGACCGCCGCTTCTTCCGCGAAGCCTACAACGCGGAGCATGTGCTCAGTGAGTTGAGCGACGAGGTTCGTACCATTGTGGAGACCCAGCCATTGCTCGATACAGTTTCACGCCGCATCTCGGAAGCGTTGCACGTCTCCCGCGTAGCGATGCTGACGCGCGACAACGGCGCGTTCCGTCCGGCATTCGCGATTGGCTACGACGCGCCACCGGAGGCCGCGCTTCCAGCGGCAAGCACGGTGATCTCCCGGATCAAGGATGAGCGAAGCGGTCTCACTGTGTATCTGGACGATCCGGACTCCTGGGCACACAAGGACCTGCCCGCGGCTGAGCAACAGTGCCTCCAAGCACTGCAAACCCAGTTGCTGCTTCCGCTTGCTGCGAAGGAAGAACTGCTCGGCGTGATCAGCCTGGGACCGAAGCGCTCAGAAGAGCCCTATAGCCGCAGTGACCTGCAACTGCTCCGGTCCGTTGCAGCGCAAACGGGGCTTGCGCTGGAGAACACCCGGCTCGCGTCCGCATTCGCGGAACAAGCCGCCCAACGCGAGCGTCTGCATCGGGAGATGGAGATCGCACGCGATGTGCAGACACGCTTGTTTCCACAAAAACTGCCCGCTGTGGCAGGCATCGAGTACTCCGGGGCCTGCCGTCCCGCGCAGAGCGTGGGCGGCGATTACTACGACTTTTTCGAGACTCCGAACAAGCAATTCGGCATCGCGATTGGCGACGTGAGTGGCAAAGGCGTCCCGGCGGCACTCCTGATGGCCGTGTTGCATGCATCCGTGCGCGGACAGGCGATCCACACGGGCGAAGACTTGGCCACGCTCATCGGCCATGTGAACCGGCTGATCTATGACGCATCGGCAAAGAGCCATTTCGCGACGCTCTTTTATGCGCAGTACGATCCATCGAGCCGCAGACTCGTGTATGTGAATGCCGGACACAATCCGCCACTCGTTCTGCGCGCATCGGGTGAAACCGAATGGTTGAAGGCAACCGGTCCCGGCACGGGTCTTACGCGGCTCAGCCGGTACACGCATCGCGACCTGCAGTTGCAGCCAGGTGACATCCTCATCGCCTACACCGATGGGCTTTCGGAAGCAATGAATCTTCAGCAGGAGGAGTTCGGCGAGGAGCGTCTTCTCACGGCATCGCGGCAGGTCTCTCCGCTGGCGGCGCCGGATGCGATCCGCGGGCTCTTTGAAACCGTCGATCAATTCGCCGGCGCTGCACCGCAGCATGACGACATGACGGCTGTGCTTGTTCGATCTTTGCCGCCAGGACCTTCAGCGCACCGAATCGCGTGATCGCGGGCGCCGGTGCGTTCCGCCAACATCTCACGGGGCAGCGGAGATGGTCTTCACATAGATGCCTTTGACGCCGCCCTTCTCGAACAGCGTTCCGGTCACCTTCACCTTCTTTTCAATGAACGGCATGAGTTTCGGGTTTTGGTTCTTATGGTCGACCGCAATGGGCAAATACACGGTGCCGGAGTGCTCTTCGAGTATCGCCAGCGGCACCCCTGCTTTCGCGCACGTAGTGGCGCAAGTGACGTGCTTTGGTCCTTTCGTGTCGTGCGACAGATAACAACCCGTGTCGATGATCACTCCAGTGAGAGTGACAGGCTTGGTCTCCGCACCGAAAAGCAGCGAGGCCATGAGGATTCCCAGAAGTGTACGCATGCGTTCATGATGCCATGAAGCACGCTCAGGGCTACGGCAACAGAGGCACCCACTTCGGCGGTGCGCTCTGATCGAATGTGATCTCGCGCGCCGCCTTTCCATCACGCTTCACCAGCACTGCGTTGCTTTGATCCAGGAGTTCTCCGAACAGAATCCGGTTGCGCAACGTCCAGCCCGTCAGAGTGTCTGCGCGCGCTTCCAGATAGACAGTAACGAAGTGGGTGTGCACTTCCATTCCCACCCACTCGAAAGCCACGGCCTTCCCTGCCCCGGTACGCAACTCGAATTGCTCCTTGAGATACCGAAACAGAAATGGCTCGACTTGTTTCGGCCGGTCGAGAGTTGCGCTCGCACCCAGGCGAGACTTCACCAGCCGTTCGATATCCTCGCCGTGCAGCAGCAGCATGACCTCGATAGATTGCTTCGCCGAGATCCACTCGATTTGCGCCATCGACCGGTGCAGTGTGTGCGCATCCATTCCACAAGCCAGCAACAGCGGCACGGCGAAAAGACGCATACCGCTATTGCTGCTGCGAAGTGGCCGGCGCGGCGGACTTCTTCTGTTGCTGCATGGGATTGGGAGGACGCCGTTCCTTGAACAACTCAAACTGCCGCTTCAGCGGACGACGCGGGAAGTAGTTGTTCGCCAGATCCGTATCCGCCGTCTCCAAATGCGGATCCAGCACGATCTCCTTGATCTCCTTCGGCGTCATCACCATCTTCGAAAGAGCACTGTTGTTTCGCCGCCAGATCTCCGCCGGGATGCGCAACTCCTGATTGGAACCGTCGGTGTACTCGATCCGCAGGATCACCGGCATCACCAGTCCGCCGAGGTTCTTGAGATCGATGACGTAGAAGTTCTCACCGCTCGCCAGCAATTCCTTTTCTTCCTCGTTCAAGGTCGCGACGAATTTCTTGTACTCTTCGCGATCACGATCGGTCACCACGTTTTCGTCGTAGCTGTTGTAGAAATCCCTCAGTTCCGGCTTCGCGTCCGTCAGTTTCGGCAACGGCTTGTTGCGCTGCGCGGAGAGCGTCTCGGGTTCTTCCTGCTTGCGTTTGGTGATCAGCGGCTTCTCCACTTCCGGGTTCTTCGTGTCGATGCGATACTGGCGCACACCCTCAATCGAAATGTCGGTCCGGTCCGTGGAGTAGAACCACCCGCGCCAGAACCAATCGAGGTCCACTCCCGTTGCATCTTCCATGGTGCGGAAGAAGTCCGCGGGCATGGGCCGCTTGAACTTCCAGCGCCGCGAGAACTCGCGGAATGCGAAGTCGAATTGCTCGCGCCCGAGAATCGTCTCACGCAACATGTTCAACCCAGTCGCCGTCTTCTGATATGCGTTCGCGAACAGGTTTTGGATTGAATCCGAACTCGTCATGATGGCATCGTGCGTGGGCCCCGACATGTAGGCGGCGATGTCTTTCGGCTCGGCATCCTTCGATGGATACTTCGGCTCCCATTCCTGCTCGGACAAGTACTGCAGAAACGTGTTCATCCCTTCATCCATCCACGTCCACTGACGTTCATCCGAGTTCACGATCATCGGAAAAAAGTTGTGACCCACTTCATGAATGATCACGGTGATCAGGCCATACTTCGTACGCGCGGAGTAGGTGCCGTCCTCCTGCGGCCGGGGGCCATTGAAGCAGATCATCGGGTATTCCATGCCGCCGGATACGACACCATTCACGGACTGTGCGGTCGGATACGGATAGCTGAACGAGTAACGCCCGTAGACGTTCAACGTGTGAATCACAGCCGCGGTGGAGTACTTCTCCCAAAGGGGATTCGCTTCCTTGGGATAGAACGACATCGCCATCACGCGCCGTCCGTCCACCATGTGACCCTGCGCATCCCAAATGAACTTGCGCGAAGATGCGAATGCGAAGTCGCGCACATTGGCCGCGTGGAACACCCACGTCTTCGTGCCTTTGGGCTTGCTCTTCTCGTTGGCCTTCGCTTCGTCGGGAGTCACAACCATCACTGGCGACGCGGCGGTCTCGGCCTGTTTCAAACGCGCGATCTGTGTTTCCGTGAGGACTTCGCGGGGATTCTGCAGCACTCCCGTCGACGACACAACGTGATCATCGGGCACCTTGATGCGGACGCGATAATCACCGAACTCCAGCGTGAACTCGCCCGCACCCAGATACTGCTTGTGCTGCCAGCCGCTCACATCGTTGTATGCGGCGAGGCGCGGGAACCACTGCGCGATGCAATAGATCCAGTTGCCGTCCTTCTCGAAGAACTCACCGCCAGTACGGCCCGGAACCTTCTTCGACGGATTAATGTTGTACTCCCAGTCAATGTGGATGACCGCCGTTCCTCCGGGGGGCAGTTCCGAGGGCAGGTCCACGCGCATCATCGTGTACTGGATGGTGTAGCGCAGCGAATCATTGCCGGCATTGCGCACACTCTTGATCTTGTAGCCACCGTCAAACTTCGGTGCGAACTTCATGCGCGAGATCGTGCCGAACGGCATGCGCGTCAGGTCCGTGGGCGCCGTGGCAGTCGACATCGTCATCGAGTTCTGCGACCAGATATTCTGATCAAGCTGTAGCCACAGATAATGCACCGTGTCAGGTGAATTGTTCCGATAGGTGATCTTCTCCGTGCCGGTGATCTTCTGTTGCGAGTCGTCAAGTTCGACGGAGATGTCGTAGTCGACCTTCTGCTGCCAGTACCGGTGTCCCGGCGCACCGGATGCAGTGCGGTATTCATTCGGCGTGGGCAGCAGTTCTTCCAACTGCCGGAACTTATCAAGGGAGCCCTTGGTGGTTTGTGCAAACGAGAGAGGCGGAAGCAGTGTCACGGTGAGACAACATGCCCCAAGCCAAGCGATTGGTTCACGCATTGGATTGATTCGAACACGATAGCATGGCGGCCCGATCCCGCGGAGCAGAATGAGGCCCGTCGCGCCTCCTGCCGTACACTAGAGGATATGTTCGCGCGGATTCTTTCCTGGATAGCTGCGATCAGTGTGCCCTTGGCGGCGCAACAGGTGTGCGGACCCACACCAACCTACTCGCCTTGCGAAATCATCTTCGAATTGAATGATCAGGAAGCGGCGGCGCATCCCGACCCCTACGCCACGGTCGACATCCGCGCCGAGCTACGGTCCCCGCGCGCACGCACCATCCTCATGACCGCATTCTGGGATGGCGGCAAGCGCATGGTGATTCGATTCACCCCGACGGATCCCGGACAGTGGGACTTTCGCGTCAGCGGCAACATGGAGCGGTTCAACGGCCAGCTCGGCCAGGTGCAGGCAACCGAGTCCACCGATCCGGGATTCCTGGCGCCGGCCAACGTCCATCATTGGCGCCACACCGAATCGCTGCTGGCACATCTGTGGATGGGCGACACGTTTCTCGATTTCGCCAGCGCGCCTGACGCGCAGTTCAATGCTTATCTCGAAGCGCGCGCACAGCAAAAGTTCACCCACATCCGTGGTCTGCTGCTTCCCGAGGATGCCAAGCGTGCATTCACCGCGAAAGGCCAACCCGATCCCGCGTGGTTCCAGCAACTGGACAAGCGCATCGGCGCCATCAACCAGAAGGGGATGTTCACGGATCTGGTTCTCGCAAAGAACGGCGGGGAGTTCGATGCTGCCGTCAATGGATGGCAGGCTCGCGACCGGTTCCTGCGCTACGTCACATCGCGATACGCCGCATACCACCTCACCTGGCAGTTGTTCGGCGAGTATGAATCGCATGCGGGCAGCCGGCCCTTGATGAAGGAGATTGGCGGCTTGTTGATCAAGTACGATCCCTACAAGCATCCGCGATCCACTGGCACCGTCGCATCGTCGGCGCCTGCCGGTCCCGATGGCTGGATGAACTTCGTAGTGCATCACTCCAATGACAACGCCGTTGGCGCGATCGAACATCAGCTCTTCCCTGTCCCCTTCGTCAACACCGCCGTCTCGGATGGGGATTTGAGTCCGGAAGACTTCGCCCGCCGGCTGTGGAGTGCATCGTTGAACGGCCAGTATCCAACGGCGATCCTCGACGCGAAGAATCCCGAATCTCCTTCAGCAAAGATCATGAAGGGCTGGCGCGAGTTCTTCGCGCGCACGCGCTACTGGGAGCTTGAACCGTACTTCGATGTCGACGGTGCGCGCAGCCTGGCACTCCCCGGCGTCGAGTACATCATGTACATCGAGAAGGGCGGCTACGTCGAACTGCTGATTGAGAAGCACAGTTACGACATCCACTGGTTCAATCCGCTCACCGGCGAGATCACGAAAGAGAAGAAGGACTACAAGGGCGAGAAGTACGCCACCGAACCGCCGAACAAAACTCAGGACTGGGTGCTGCATCTCTCGCGCGATGGCCGCAAAGAAGGCATGCTGCGCTCTTACAAGTTCGAGTCGCGGCCAAATCTGATGCAGGAAATTGAGCAAAGCCCGCAGAAGATGCCGTTCGACTTCCTCGCGCCAACCGCCGACCAGCTTTCCATCTCGAAGCCCGCTCCGTACAACGTCAAGATCAAGCGTGAGACGCGAGGCACGCGCGCCATGATGTACCTGTGGACTGGTGAAGTGCCTACGGAAGGCGCGGGCTATCGCATTCTCGGCACCGGCGCAACTGGAACACTGAAGATGCCTAGGAACATCGCGAAGCTTTTTCCTGCCGTGTTCAACATGCGCCTCTACGCACTCAACGCAGTGGGAAAGGTGTACGCGGTGGACAAGGTCTTCCGCATGGTGGAATGATACGAATCCTCGCGATGGATACCACTGCTGATGTCGGCAGTCTCGCGCTGGTGGAAGATGGCGAGTTGCGCGAAGAGGTTCTGCTCAAGTCTGACGATGGCTTCGCGCATGTGCTGTTCACGCAAATCGAATTCTTGTTGCGGCGTCATGACTGGCCGCTCGATTCAGTGGATTGCTTTGCGGCCGCGGCAGGGCCGGGATCGTTCACCGGCGTTCGCGTGGGACTCACCGCAGCGAAGGGTTTTGCCGAAACACTCGGCAAGCGCGCCGCGGGTGTCAGCAACCTTGCGGCAACAGCAAGCTTCGGCAGCGGCGAACTGCGCGCGCCGGTGTTCGATGCAAGGCGCGGCGAGATCTATGGCGCCGTGTATCATCGTGACGGCTCGCTGGTGCAGGAGGAGCGCGTGATGCGATTCCTCGATTGGCTTGCGCAACTGCCGGCGGGTGTTGAGTTACTCTCGCCGCAGCCGGATCTCTTCCAGCCGGTGCTGTCTGGCACAGCGTTTTCGAATCACATCATCACGGGCACACCTCGCGGTCTCGCCGCGGCGATTGGCCGCATTGCGGCGGCGAGGTTCAACGAATCCGGCGATCCCGTCGCGCTGGACGCCAACTACGTGCGGCGTTCCGATGCGGAACTGCTATGGAAGGACCGCTAGCACTGGCTATCGCGCCCGCAGTCCCTCCACCGCCGCAGTCAGGGTGAGTACCAACACGAATGTGATCGCGCCATAGTGAATCCAGTGACGTGTGAAGATCGCGATCAACACGAGATCCTCGCGGTCCGGCAGCATTCGTTCAAGGTATTTCTTCACCACGATCCAGCATGCCCGGAATACCCAGTCAAACTGAATAGGAAGAGGTACGTTTGTAGGGGGTTTCAGGACTAGAACCACGGCACTTCAGTTCCAGTACTCGTGCGTTGCTCGTGCGCTTCCTGTCGTGGGTTTCCGGGCGAGCCAGGGGCTGGCTCGCATATAATCAGCCCAAAGGATTCCTATGCTCCGTGCTCTCCTCCTGCTCGTAACGGCGTGCGTCTTCGCTCAGCAAGATCCGCGAGGCCGCATCGAAGGCTTGATCACCGACTCAACAGGCGCGGTCATTGCTCGTGCCACGGTGCGTGCGACCAATACTGAAACGGGTGTGTCCGTTTCCTCGGTCTCGAATGAACAAGGCATCTACGAGATTCCATTCCTCAACCCGGGTCCCTATCGCGTCAATGTCGAAGTGGAAGGCTTCAAAGGATGGAACCGCTCCGCGCTCGAACTACGCACGGGCGACCGTCTCCGCGTCGACGTGCGGTTGGAAGTGGGCAGCGTGGCCGAGTCAGTAGAGGTGACGGCGGAGTCGCCGGTATTGCAAAGCTCCACCAGTACGATCGGTCAAGTGCTCACGAGTAAGGAAGCATCCGAACTGCCGCTACGGGGCGGTTCACTCGCATGGCTCTATTCCTTGGCGCCCGGCGTGGTGCAGCCCGGGCTGCCCAACGGAGGCCCATGGAACATCGATCAGGCCAGTGACGCGAGTGCGGCCGGCGCGGGCCGGCGAAGCTTCGACTTCAACGTGGATGGAGTGAGTAACAACTCGTATGGAGGCCGCACCGCGTTCGTTCCTCCGCCGGAGATGGTGCAGGAAGTGAAGATCGACACCACCAACTATGACGCATCCATCGGACACAGCCTGGGCGGCTCAGTGAACGTGAGCCTGAAGTCAGGCACCAATCAGTTGCACGGCATCTGGACCGGCATGGTTGCGACGGGTCCCATGGTGGCGCGAAACTTCTTCACGAATCGTTTCATCTTCGACCCGGCCACCGGCCCCATCACGGACGAAAAGATCCGCAACTTCACACCGCGCGACCGCTGGCAGAGGCTCTCCGGCGCTGCCGGCGGACCAGTGTTCATTCCCAAGCTGTACAACGGCAAGAACCGCACGTTCTGGATGTTCGGTCTGCAATACCACAATAGATTTCAGCCGCTGCCGCAGATCATCTCCGTACCCACTGCCGGCCAGCGTCAAGGCGACTTCTCCGCGCTGCTTGGATTGGGCGCGCAGTATCAGCTTTACGATCCCTTCAGCACGCAACCCCAAGGCGCGCGTTTCCAACGGCAGCCTGTGCCCGGCAATCGCATCCCTTCCAGCCGCATCGATCCTGTATCGCGCCGGATCATGAACTACTGGCCACAGGAGAATACCACGGGCACCCGCGAAGGCCTGCAGAACTTCGCGGTCACGACAACGCAGGTGCAACTTCTCAAACAGCCCGTCGTGCGCCTGGATCACAACTTCAGCGAAAAGCACCGCATGTTCGCCCGCTACTCGCACTCGGACTTCAACGGTGAGTTCGACGACCTGGTCAAAGGCAGCAACGTCCGCGGGCGATTGCGCCAGCGTCCCCATCGCGGCATCGCGCTCGACAATGTTTCCGTCCTCGGACCCTCCGCCACTCTCGACATTCGCTACGGGTTCACATGGTTCCGCGAGTTTCAAGGCTTCAAGAATCAAGGATGGGACCTGAGTGAGTTCGGCTTTCCGGCGAGCTTGATTGCACAACTCGACCCGCGCGCCGTCACCTTCCCGCAGATCTCGGTGCAGAACATGCTCCAACTCGGCAACAATGGCGGCTTCGTTCGAACCAACTACACGCACTCACTCATGGGCGTTTTGAACTGGGTTCGTGGCAATCACAGTTTCAAGTTCGGCTCCGACAACCGGCTGGCGCTGGAGAACAACGTCGACTATGGAAACGTAGCGCCATTGATGAACTTCGATCCCACCTTCGTTCGCGGCCCGTTCGACAATTCGCCAAACGCTCCAACAGGCCAAGGGATGGCGAGCTTCCTGTATGGCATTCCCGCAAGCGGTGGCTTCGATGTGAATGATTCGCGCGCCGAGCGCAGCCCGTTCTATTCCGTCTTCGTGCAAGACGATTGGCGCATCGCGCGCACGGTGACCCTGAACCTCGGGCTTCGCTATGAGGTGGAAGGGCCGACGGTGGAGCGATTCAATCGCACCACGCTCGACTTCGACTTCACGACGCCGAATCCAATCGAAGCGCAGGCGAGAGCGGCATACGCGAGTGCGCCGATCGCCGAGGTTCCCGTGGCAAGCTTCCGTACCATCGGCGGACCGACGTTTGCCGGCGTGAATGGCCTGCCTCGCCAGGTCCGTGATTCGTTCTACGGTGCGCTGATGCCACGCATCGGAATTGCCTGGCAGCTTAACCCTCGAACGGTGATCCGTAGTGGATTCGGCATCTACTTCGGGCTGCTGGGGGCCGCGTTCACTGACGTCTCGCAGCCTGGCTTCAATCAGCGCACGAACATTGTTCCGACACTCGACAATGGCGTTACCTATGTAGCCTCGATCTCGAACCCCGTGCCATCGGGCCTCGAGAAACCGCGAGGCGCAGCGGATGGCTTGGCGACCTTCGTTGGCCGCTCTCCTGGCTTCTTCGCGCGCGATGGACGGCGTCCCTACACGCAGCGATGGAGTACATCCGTGCAGTTCGAACCGATGTCTCGCAGCGTGGTGGAGCTTGGCTACATTGGAAGCCGAAGCGTTCGCCTTCGCGTGCCGACCGCATTCAATGCCGTTCCCGCGCAGTACCTCAGCACGTCGCCGGTGCGCGATCAGCCCCGCATCGACTTCCTGAACGCCGCCGTGCGCAGCCCCTTCCGCGGAATCGCGCCATTCGCCGGCTCGCCGCTCTTTGCCGCGCAGAACACCACGCGGTTGCAGTTGCTGCGGCCTTATCCGCACTTCGGTGGCTTGTCCGAATCGCTGCCCGCTGGATCAAGCTGGTATCACGCGATGACCGCGACCTTCCAGCGGCGCTTCAGTGGCGGCCTTCAGATGAACATGAACTACACATGGTCAAAGACAATGGAAGCCGTGGAGTATGTGAATGAGATCGACTCGATTCCCGCCCACATCGTCAGCGATCTCGACCGGCCACATCGCTTCGTTGCAAGCGGCGTCTACGAGTTGCCCTTCGGCAAGGGAAAGCGCTTTGGTGGCGGCGCCAACTGGCTGATCGACGGCGCGATCGGCGGGTGGCAGGTGCAGGCCATCTACCAGTGGCAGAGCGGCCCGCCACTCGCCTTCGGCAACGTGATCTTCACCGGATCAGACTACTCGCAGATCAAGCTCGGCACGCCGGAACGCAATGTGGACCGGTGGTTCAACACGTCGGCCTTCGTCACTGGCGCGTTGCAGCCGCAGAACAACATCCGCACGTTTCCCCTCCGCTTGCCGCAAGCGCGGGCGGCGGGTTTGAACCTCTGGGATCTGGGAATGTTCAAGACGTTCCGGGTCGGCGAGTGGCTGAAGGTTCAATTGCGCGCCGATGCGGAGGCGGCGATGAACACTCCGCAGTTCGACGCGCCGAACATGAATCCCGCGAACTCGCTTTTCGGAAGAGTGGTCGGCACGCAGGGCGGTGAGCGGCGTGTATTCGCGGGATTGAGATTGACTTTCTGATGATACTGATTGCAGGCGCAACGGGCTCCATCGGATCGCAGTTCGTGCAGTTGGCGCGGAGTGATGGACATCGCATTCGCGCGTTCAGCCGGTCGGCGGAGCGATTGCGTGGCCTTGCGGATGAGATCGTGACCGGTGATGCAACGCATGCAGGCACCATGGATGGAATCTGCAATGGAGTAGAGATCGTTGTTTCTACTCTTGGAGCCAGTGTTTCGCCGGATCATCCTGGCAAGCGCCCTTTTCGCGATGTGGACACCGCGGCGAACCTGCGGCTGTTAGATGCCGCGAAGTCCGCGGGCGTGCGAAGGTTCGTGTATGTGAGCGTGCACATCGAGCCAGGATATGCAAACACGGCGTACATTCGAGCGCACGAAGAAGTGGTTCGCGCAGTCGCACAGAGCGGTCTGAGTCATACGGTGGTCCGGCCAACGGGAGTCTTCTCCGCAATGGCAAGCTTTCTCGATCTTGCGCGAAAGGGCGCGATCCCTCGCATTGGCGACGGAAGAGCGCGCACGAACCCCGTGCACGAAGCCGATGTTGCGGAGGTGATTCGCACGCACTTGAACGAGGGCCCGGAAGAAGTGAACGTGGGCGGACCGGAGATCCTGGAGCGGCGCGAGATCGCGGCAATGGCGTTCGCGGCGCTGGGCAGGAAACCACGCCTGCTGCCGGTGTCACCCGTGCTGATGCGGACCATGGGTAAGATGATGGGTCTATGGAATCCGCGCATGGGCGAGTTGACCGAGTTCGCGGCCGCCGTTTCAGTGACGGACTCCATCGCACCCATGGGGGGCAGGAGAAAACTTGGAGAGTATTTCCGTGAAGCGGCCGCGCGAAGATAGCCTGACCATTCTGCATCGCGACATCCTCACCTGCGAAAAATGCCCGCGGTTGATCGAACACTGCCGGCACATCGCGCAGGTCAAGCGGCGTGCGTATCGTGATTGGGAGTATTGGGGCAAGCCCGTGCCGCCCTTTGGTGATCCGAACGCTCGTCTGCTGTTGCTTGGACTCGCTCCCGGAGCGCATGGCGCCAATCGCACGGGGCGCATGTTCACCGGTGACGCATCGGGCGACTTTCTGTACGCCGTGCTGCACAAGACGGGCTTCGCGTCGCAACCCACCAGCGTGTCCACCGGTGATGGTTTGCGCCTGCTGGATGCCTACATTACAGCGTCAGGGCGATGCGCGCCTCCGGACAACAAGCCCTCAAGAGAAGAGCTCGAGAATTGCCGGCCGTATCTCGTGCGCGAGTTGAAACTGCTGCACAACGTGAGGGTCGTGGTGGCTCTGGGGCGCATTGCTTTCGACACCTATTTGTCGGTGCTGCGCGCCGAAGACAGGATTGGACGCGAGGTGAAGCCGGCGTTCGGTCACGATGTGGCGCATCCTCTGGGTGACGGACTCCCCGTGCTGATCTCCTCCTATCATCCGAGCCAGCAGAACACGTCGACCGGGCGATTGACGGAGCCCATGCTGATCTCGGTGTTCGAGCATGCGCGTCGTCTCATCAAAGCCAGCGCGGCCAGTTCCTGAGCTTTCATCTAAACTGAAGAGCGTGACCCCGAATGCCACGCCCGCCGACCGTGCCGCGGAACACATGCGCTCGCTGCTTGACCGTCTGCATCAACTGGAAGACAGGCTTCGCAAAGGCGGTGGCCCTACGAAGGTGGATAAACAGCATCGGGACGGCAAGCTGACTGCGCGCGAACGCATCGCCAAACTGTCGGACCCCGGCAGCATGTTCCTCGAGATTGGCCTGCTGATCGCGCACGACCGCTACGACGGACAAGCGCCTGGAGCCGGTGTGGTGACGGGCATCGCGAAGATCGAAGGCCGGCCCGCCGTGATCGTCGCCAACGATGCAACCGTGAAGGCCGGCGCATGGTGGCCGGAGACGATCACGAAGATCTTGCGCGCCCAGGAAATCGCCATCCGCAACCGCATTCCGATTGTGTATCTCGTGGACTCGGCCGGCGTGAATCTGCCACTGCAGGACGGGATCTTTCCGGGCCAATATGGCGCGGCGCGAATCTTCTATTACAACTCGCTGATGCGCCGCAAACTGCATGTCCCACAGATTTCGGCGGTGATGGGGCCGTGCATCGCCGGCGGTGCGTATCTGCCTGCTTTGAGCGATGTGATCTTCATGGTGGACAAGACGAGCTTCATGGGACTCGGTGGTCCGAATCTCGTCAAAGGCGCGACGGGCCAGCGTGTGGATGCGGAGAAGCTCGGGGGCGCAACCATGCACACCACGGTGAGCGGCGTCGCACACCATAAGGCCGCCGATGACGAGGAATGCCTGACGCTGATCCGCCAGAAGTTTCGCGAGTTCGCTTCGCCGCCCGCACCACCGAAGGGTGTTGCGCCTCCCAAAGGCGCCGAGGGTTTGTACCGGATCCTTCCCGCCGATCACCGCTTGCCATATCCCGTGGAGGATGTGCTGGAACGTCTGCTGGACGCGGATGATTTCCTCGAGTTCCAGCCGGATCATGCTCCGGAGATGCTCTGCGCGACGGCGAGGCTGAATGGTCATCCCGTGAACGTGATCGCCAACCGGCGCGGCTACTTGAAGTCGGAGGGCAAGCCTCGCATCGGCGGCATCGTGTACACCGAGTCCGCGCGCAAGGTCGCTTACTTCGTGGAGAACGCGGAACGCAATGGCACACCGATTCTCTATCTGCAGGATGTGTCGGGATTCATGGTCGGCCCGGAAGCGGAAGCGAGCGGCATCATTCGCGCGGGCGCGGAGATGGTGGAATCCATGGCATGCGCCACGGTACCGAAGATCCTGCTGGTGCTCAATCATGCCTCAGGCGCGGGCTACTATGCGATGGGCGGCCAGGGCTTCGATCCGCAGTTCACCTTCAGTTGGCCAACGGCGCGGATCGGCGTGATGGAGGGCGATTCCGCGATTCAGGCCGTGTTTGGACCGGAACTCGACAAGCTGAAAGCGAGTGGTTCGCCGGTGCCGGAGGAGTTGCAGCAACGAATCGACAAGACCCGTGCCGATTATGAGAACTGGCTGGACGCGCATTACGCGGCGGCGCGAGGTCACTGCGACGCGATTCTCGATCCGCTGGAGACGCGGCGAGTGTTGAGCTTCGTGCTGGATGCGATTCGCTTTTCGGGACATCGCGAGCATCTCGCGATTGAGGTGTTGCGGAAGGAGAAGTGAGCCGATGATCCGTATCGCCAATGGACAAGGCTTCTGGGGCGACTGGCTGGAAGCACCGGTGCGGTTGGTGGAGCAGGGGCCAATCGACTATCTCGCGCTCGACTATCTGGCCGAGATCACGATGTCGATCGTGCAGAAGCAGAAGCAGCAGGATCCGAAGCTCGGCTATGCGCGCGACTTCCCACCGTTGATCGGCCGCATCGCCAAGCGTATTCGCGAACGGCGCATCAAGGTGGTGGCCAATGCCGGTGGCGTGAATCCAATCGCGTGCGCGGAGGAAGTGCGGAGGGTGGCGCCGGACCTGAAGGTCGCGGTGGTGTTGGGCGATGACTTGTACCCGCGCATGGATGATCTGCTCGCGAGCGGGCATGAGATGCGCAACATGGATACCGGAGAACCGCTCGCGAATATCCGCGGCCGCATTCTCAGCGCCAACGCCTACATCGGCGCGTTCCCCGTGGCGGAGGCCTTGTCGACAGGCGCCGACGTCGTGATCGCGGGCCGCTGTACCGATACCGCGCTGGCACTGGCTCCGATGATTCACGCATACGGATGGAAGCCGGATCAGCACGATCTGCTCGCGGCCGGCACGATCGCGGGCCACATTGTGGAGTGCGGCGCACAGTGTACGGGCGGCAACTGCCAGGTGGACTGGCCGTCGATTCCCGATCTCGCCAACATCGGTTACCCGATTGTGGAAGCAGAGCCGGATGGCACGTTTCACATCACGAAACACAAAGGCACGGGAGGGCGCGTCACGCCGGACGTGATCAAGGAGCAACTGCTGTACGAACTTGGCGATCCGAAGAACTACCTGACACCCGATTGCTCCGCCGATTTCACGAGCATCCGCTTGAAGGATGTCGGCGGCGATCGGGTACGCGTCTACGGCATTCGCGGTGGACCACGGCCCGAGAAGCTGAAGGTGTCGATCAGCTTTGAGTGGGGCTTCAAGGCGATCGGGACGCTGGTGTACAGTTGGCCCAATGCCGTGGAGAAGGCGAGGGTGGCGGATCGCATTGTGCGGGAGCGGCTGGCTCAGCTTGGGTTGAGCTTCGATGAGATCTATACGGAATACTTCGGCTTGAACGCGTGTCATGGGCCTGCGGCACAACCGGTAGCGGATCCGGCCGAGGTGCAGTTGCGGATCGGCGTACGCGGGCATGACCGCAAAGCAGTGGACCGTTTCACACGAGAGTTGGTGCCGCTGGTGCTGAGCGGCCCCCCAACGGCAACAGGCTTCGGCGACGGGCGCCCGCCGGTACGCGAAGTGGTGGCGTATTGGCCCGCACTGCTCTCGCGCGACGAAGTGACAACGTCGGTGGAGGTGGTGTCATGAAGATCGCACTCTCGAAGATCGCGCATGCCCGGTCGGGGGACAAGGGCGATACCGTGAACATCGGCGTGATCGCTTATGATCCCGCGGACTATCCGGTGCTGGTGCGAGAGGTCACGCCCGAACGCGTGAAGGCGCACTTCGGCGATCTGGTGAAAGGCGAAGTGGTGCGCTACGAGTTGCCGAATCTTGGTGCATTGAACTTCCTCCTCCATGAGGCGCTCGGTGGTGGGGGCACGCTCTCACTCAGGGCCGACGCCCAGGGCAAGACGTTCGGCGCAGCGCTCTTGCGGATGGAGATTGAGCAGTAGGGTAAGGCGCCCTCCCCCAAGATTCGCGGCTTGGCCGTGTCGCGGCTTGGCCCAATACTGCTCCCTTTCGCATCTTGGCGCCGCGCACCTCACGTGGCGCAGGCCTTCAGCCCGCTGCGCCGAGACAGACTCGTCTCGGTGCAGGGCGAGGTGGACGAAAGTGCGATCGCCGAGGTACCACGAGCCTCACGCCCTTGGCCGCCGTGGCCGCCCAGAGGCGATTCCCCGGCCCCGAGCACGGGCCTCGGTAGAGTCGAGAAAGGGTGCGGGTGCTGACCATGACGGCCGTCCCGTTTCCCATTCCCGCGAAGATGTAAAAGTGAACAGCAGCGCGCCAGGCGCACAGTAGCGCACGGGCCACGCGTGCCGTTTCGGCTCTCGATCCGGCACTGTACTCGCTTCGCCGCCGGCAACGCAAGCACCCTTGCCTGAGCGCTCTCGCCCTCAGGGAGGCATGTTTCACCGCCTTCGAAGCCCGCTCGAACGGCTCCCCGAAAGAGCTTGTCCCCGCGCCTCCTCCAGCCGCCCGGTCAGAACGTGAGCCGCAACCCGAACTCCGTCTGCCGGCTCAGATTCGCCTGCGACGCGATCACGCCAAACGACGCATTCCCGACTGTGGTATTCGGCCCGCCAAACACAGGATGATTGAACAGGTTGAACATGGACGCGCGGAACTCCATGGTAAAGCGCTCCAGGAACTTGAAATCCTTGGCAAGCGTCAGGTTCACGTTATTCATGCCGGGCGAGCGCACCGTGTGCAATCGCGCCGCCAGATTGCCCAACGTGAAGTCGGCCGGCCGCGCGAACGCCGCCGTGTTGAAGTACCGCTGCAGACGTTGCGAGTGCGACCCGGAGGCACCATCCGCCGGATCGCCCACCACATTCGGCCGGATCGGCCCAACCCCAATCGGGAAGTTGCCGCCCTGCACACCAAAGCCAAGCGCGAAGCCCGATTGGAACGTCGAGAACGACGAGATTTGCCAGCCGCCGGCGATGTAGTCAAGCACCGGCCCCGCACTATTGGCGAACCGCTTCCCCTTGCCGAGAGGCAGTTCCCACGTAGTCGCGAACGTCAGCCGGTGCGGCACATCGAGATCCGTGACGGCACGCTCCGCACGCCGGTCAAACACATTCTGCGGATTCGTAATGTCGCCGATGTTTTTCGACCACGTGTAAGACACCAGCCCCGCCACTCCCGCCGCCATGCGCTTTTCGTAACGCGCCTGCAGCGAATGATACACGGTGTTGCCGAACGCGGGATTCTGCCGCGAAACGCCCGTAAAGTGCGGGTAAGGACGCAGTAATTGCTGGCGGGCGATGGTGCGTCCGCCAAGCGGTCCCGTAAGTACACCAAAGAACGGGTTTTCCACGGCTTGCGTGAGCTGCGTACCGAGGCTGAAGTATCGCGGATCCAATTGATTCAACTGCTCGGTATTGGCAATGAGATGGATGCCCCGCGAACCGACATAGGCGATCTCAATCAGGCTCGCCGACGGCAACGCATGCTGGATATTCAGTTGCCAGTTGTGGAACTTGGGCGAGCGGTCGGCGGGCTCGACGAAGCTCGGCGCCTGCCCGAGCAGCGTCGCCAGGCCCAGCGAATTCCCGATCGGCGGCAGCAGGCCGGTGGGGAACGGATTACTGAGCCGGTTCGCAACAGTAATTCCACCGTCCGTGCTGCTGACCCATGGCGTATCATTCGAATAACCCGTCGGCAACACACTCCCGACCACGGGAATGTAACTCAACGCGTAACCACCGCGAATCACCATCTTTTTCGTCGCACTGTAGGCAAATCCAATCCGCGGGGCGAAGTTATTGCGGTCGGGCTGATAGAGCCCGCGCGGCGCGCCGTTGACGCCCGCGTATAGCAGGCCTCCCGTGAGATTGTACCCGGGGACCCGGATCGGGCTGTTCACGCCATAGGCCCAACCGCGCGTCGTGCGATCGTAGCGCTCGGTTCGCGGCGACTCGTATTCATAGCGAAGCCCGATATTCAGAGTAAGTTTCGGAGTGACACGCCAGTCGTCCTGCAGATACAGCCCGTAATACTGATTCGTGATACTCACGCCGTTGTTGAATGGCACCGTGCCGCTGCCAAAGCCCACCAGAAACGAAGCGAGCCCGAAGCCCGACGCCGGCGTATCCGCACGAGGGCCTCCGGTCTGCAGCGGGCCAAAGCTGAAACTGCCCGCGGGCGCCAGATTGCGGAAGAAATTGCCGCGGATCAGCCGCATGTCCGCGCCGAACTTGATGAGATGACGCCCGGACTGCCGTGTCATGGCCGGCTGCAGTGACCACGTGTCGCCGGGATCCTGGATGTAGCCGCTGCCGGCAAGCGATTCAAAGTCCGTCACTCCGATCGTCGGGAACGCCTTGCTCTGCAGCAGATTCACGTATTGGGAGGAAAAGCCGAGCGAGGCCGGATCGAAGCCATCCGACCATGGCCGGTTGTTCTCAATGCCGCGCGCGAAGCCAAGGCGGATATCCAGCGTCGTCCGCGCGTTGATCAGATGCGTGTCACTCAGCGCGATCCCAAGGTTCGGGCGTTTCACATTGTTGCGGCCTCCCGTGGCGATGCCGTCGAACCGGTGCGGGAACACCAGCCGCCCTTCACCCTTGTTCACGCGCACGAACATGTGGTTCGCCAGGCTGAACTGGTGGTCCACTTTGACGACGAACATGTCGTAGTCGCGAGGCCACTTGCCGGAGAACGTGTAGTTGTTCACGAACGGCCGCCCCGGCGTGGTGCCGACCGTGTTGGGCGTCGGCCAGAAATCCATGATGCGCCGCGCCACCGGATCCTGAACATTGTTGGGAACCACGTTGTTCGCGAACGGAGTGCGCGTGGGCACCCCATCCACGGTCCGCACCGAGAAGGGATCGTAAATCGGCGTCGTGATTTCGCCGAAGTCGCCGCGCCGCATGCGCTCGGTGGGGACGCTGAGCGGCGTGCCAATGCCGTTGCCTTCCCGCGACCCTTCGAAGTTGAAGAAGAAGAACGTGCGGTCGCGACCGTTGTAGAGCTTCGGTATGAGCACCGGTCCGCCAATCGAGGCGCCATAAGTGTTTGAACCGTAGCGCGCCAGACGCAGGCCGCGTGTGTTGTTAAAAAACAGATTCGCATCGAGCGCGGCATTGCGCAGGAACTCGTAGGCGTCGCCGTGCAAGCTGTTCGTGCCGCTCTTGATCACGAGGTTCATGATCGAGCCGCCGGAACGGCCGTATTCCGCAGGCAGGGTTCCGTTCTGCAGTTTAAACTCCGACACTGCGAATCGCTGCGGCACCCATTGCGAGATGTTCACGCCGCGATTGACGTTGATCGTGTTCGCCACACCGTCGACCGCGACATCGCCCGATGCGTTGGGCGACCCGTTGGCCGTGTACGACACGTTGGTGATCGTGTCGTTCGGGCGCGTATCTTCGCCATACCGGTTGTTCACCACGCCGGTGGCCAGTGTGAACATGAACAGGCTCGAGTGCCCCTTCAGCGGCAGATTCTCGATGATCTCGCGGCGCACCACGGAGCCAAGCGAAGACGTGTCGGTCTGCACGGTGGCGACATCGCCCGTGATGGTGACCGTCTCCGTTGCCTGCCCCAGAGCGAGTTGTATCTCGACGCGGATGGTATCGCCGAGGCTGATGCTGATGTTGTCGCGCTGGTCCGACTTGAAGCCGCTCTTGCGCGTGAGCAGCGTGTAGTTGCCGG
The DNA here is from genome assembly GCA_016789785.1 of Bryobacterales bacterium. Next base: position 1,971 of record JAEUQE010000029.1, on the reverse strand, counting down.
GAGGGAGGAACTGGAAGCTGTAGCGTCCACCTTCGTCGGCTTCCACACGGCGCTCGACATTGGTGTCGTTGTTCTTGAGGATCAGTTCCGCGCCCTGCACGGCGGCGCCGGATGGATCAGTGACGGTACCCTGCAAGGCGCCGCGGAATTCCTGGGAAGACAAAACGCCTGCGAGGATCAGAAGCAGGGCAACAACGGACGGTCGGTGGATCAGCATAGTCCCTCTGCCTGGAGTGAAGTGGAGGGATCATATCACAACAGGCAGAGCTGCGCCGATCTTGTCGCCCGTCACTCAGCCACTTTCAGTTCCACCAGCCCCACCCCCGTCTGCACGGTCAGCTTCATCACAGGCTTGCCTTCCGCGTAGGCGTCGTTATAGTAGAGTTCGCCCTTCTTCGTGAGCCCCTTGATCTCCACGCCGCCAATGCCTTTTTGGACCCTGGCTTCCACGCCCATCGCTTTGGGGAGGATCACGGTGGCCGCGCCCACGCCGCCCTGAATCTTCACGTCGACGTCACGCTTCTGCGCCCCGGACACGTCAAGGTCGACTTCCCCGGCGCCGACCTGCACCGACACGCCACGCAGCGTGAACTTCGACAGATCAATTTCCCCACTGCCCGCGCCCATTTCAAGATGCACATCATAAGTGGGTTTGTCCGAGAGCTGCAACGTCCATTCGTTGGTCATGCTGCCGAAGGTGATCGTTTTTTCCCGCTCGCGCTTCTTCGACACGACGAGCCGGCCGCTGCCCGAGGTTCCCTCGTAAGTCACCTCCGGCTCGCCGAGGTGTTCCGAGTAGCGAAAGCTCGCGTTGAGCAGCTTGGTGGCGCCGGGACGGATTCTGAGCTCGCCGACCGGCTGATGAACCTCCAGCCGGACTTTCTCCGCGTTGCCCTCGACAGCTTTCTCCGAGGTACGAACCGCGCCTGACTCGGTTGGGGTATGATGGCATGCAGATAACCACACCATCGCCAGGAGGGTCACGGCAATAGGTCCGCCAGTGCGCCGGAGGTTTTCCAGCGCGAGGAATAAAGAGAGTGTCCGCTTGACTTTCACAGTGCTGCTATTTTATCGTGCAAACTTGACTTTCCGGCGGCGGAATCCGCGCAGAACGCATGGCTGACACTACGGGCTCTGAACACATCAGTCCGTCCACGAAACATGTGGACTTGGCTCTCGACTCGGATCTGAAGAGTGTGGATGCCGCGGAGAACCTCGTACTGGAGGTCGCCCAGCGACTCGCCTTTCATGAAGACGAGATGCACAAGATCGGAATCGCGCTCAGGGAGGCTATGGTGAATGCCGTGGTTCACGGCAACAAATACAGCGCGCAGAAAAAGGTCCGGCTGGGGGTATGGGAGGAGAACGGCGGCCTTCGCATCGTGGTCGCCGATGAAGGCTCGGGATTCGATCTCGGCAAAGTGCCGGATCCGCTGGCGGAAGAGAATCTCCTGCGGGAATCCGGACGGGGAATCCTGTTGATGCAAGCGTTCGTGGATGAGTTCCAGGTGCGAAAACTCTCGCCGAACGGCACCGAAATCACAATGGTGAAGTATGCGGTTCCGAAGTAGGCGAGCCGTGATCACCGCAACCGTTTTTTGTTCTGATATTTGAGGAGGATTGAAACTGTGAGCGTGAAACTGACCACTCGCCAGGTTGGCGATGTAACCGTCATCGACGCCGCTGGCCGCATTACGTTGGGTGAGGGCACCAGCACCATGCGCGACGCCATCCGCGAGGCCGTCAACGCGGGCAACAAGAAGATCTTGTTGAACCTTGGCGAAGTGAACTACATCGACAGCTCCGGCATCGGAGAACTTGTGTCCGCCTACACCACCGTGACCAACCAGGGTGGCCATCTGAAATTGCTCGCACTCAACAAGCGCATTCAGGATCTGCTGCAGATCACCAAGCTGTATACCGTGTTTGAGTGCCACGACGACGAGGCGAACGCCATCCGCAGCTTCGCCT
>JAEUQE010000299.1 GCA_016789785.1 Bryobacterales bacterium | reverse complement strand
TCGTCTGTGCCCGCCACGAACTCGCATTCCTATTCCAGCCATAGAAACACACCACTGACGTACAATCATCGAGTAAGTCCCTATGTCGCGCTACTACGAATTTACTGACTTTGACCCCGAGCGCTTTCAGTACATGATGCAGGAACTCGCCGCCGCGATCCTTGGACCCGGCGTCACGGCATGGGGCCAGGGCGCAGACGGCGGCCGCGACTTCTCCTGGAACGGCAAAGTCGCCTACCCCAGCCGCGCCGATCCGTGGAACGGCTCCGGCATCGGTCAGGTGAAATTCAAGAAGCCGCCTTATGATTCCCGCAAGGACGGCACTTGGGCACTCCAGCAACTGCGCGCCGATCTGAAGAAACTCCCGCAGCCGCACCCCGATTACTACATCTTCTCGACCAACATCGCGCTCACCGCGGTCAAAGACAAAGGCTCCCGCGACCGCCTCGAAGCCGAACTCCAAAAGCACAGCTTCCGCGGATTCGCCATCTGGGACCTGAACGACATCCGCAAGTTCCTCAACCGGAATCCCGGCACCCAGGCAATCTATGCCAAATATCTCCACCCCGACGCGCCCGCTTCCGCCAGCGCCCCGCCCTCCTGATCCCACCCACGACCAAAAGCCTTGTGCCCTACCGCAAGATTGCCTCGGACATCGCACGGGATTCCTTGCTCCAAACAGCAGCACAGCCGCGAAACCCCGTTGTCCAAGAAATCGGCGGAATGGCTGGTGCACTACCTCGGGCATCACGCTTCCAAGTGGGACCTCACCCCCGAGTTCTTCCAGGACCGTCTGAACCGCCCCGAAACCCTGCTCCTGATCGATGGCTTGGACGAAGCCACCAACGACCAGCAGCGAGCACTCTTCGCCCGCATGTTTGAGGAGGTGACCAGTGACTACGCCTGCCGCATGGTCGTCACCACTCGCCCGAAAGCCTACGAGAATCAGTCCGTGTTGCACGGCTTCGAACGCACCGAAGTGGAGGATCTCGATCCCGAAGCCGTGGAACGTTTCCTGCGCCACTGGTCCGCGGGTCTCCACCGGAAGAGCCCCACGAAAGCCGCTGAGCTGTACTCCGAGCTTTCCGGCGCACTCGCCGCGCGCCCCGAAATCCGCCACATGGCCCGCAATCCGCTCATGCTGACCGCGCTGGCCGTGGTGCAGCACAACGACAACCGCCTTCCGGAGCAGCGCGCGGAGTTGTATGAGTCCATCGTGAAGTGGCTGGCGCGACAGCGTGAGGGTTCGCGCGTCGATCGCAAGCCGGAGGAATGCCTCGACCTCTTCGGCCGCCTCGCCCTCCGGATGCAGCAACACCAGGACGGCCGTCTGGTGGATGTTGGCCGGGGACAGGCCGCCGATTGGATTGCGCCGCGCCTGAAGGGCGAAAATCCCAAGCAGCAGGCGCTCGATTTCCTCGCACAGGAGGAAGTGAACAGCGCCATCATCACGAGCACCGGATCCCGCATCCGCTACTGGCACCTCACGTTCCAGGAATATCTGGCCGCCCGCGCCATCGCCGGCCTCGAGGACGGGGACCAGCATCAGTTGTTTCAGGAGAACCGCCGCCTCTACCGCCCGGAATGGCGCGAAGTGATGCGGCTCCTGGCAGGCACCCTGATGAGCCGCCAGGGCGTGGAAAAGGTGGAGGCGCTGTTTCGCGCCGTGCTCAATACCGCAGACCAGCAGCCGTTGAAGCGCAAAGCCGAGTGCGTGGGGCTCCTTGGATCCATCCTCGCCGATCTGCGCCCCACGCACTACGTTCCAGCCGACCCGCGCTTTGAGCCGCTTCTCAAGGAGGTGATGGCAATCTTCGAGCCGTCCTTCACGAGCGGTGTGAACCTCAAAGTGGAGGCTGCCGAGGCCATCGGACGCTTTGGGGATCCGAGGCTCGAACAGGACAACCGCGTGTGGATTCCCGGCGGGACCTTCTGGATGGGCGCGCAGCGGAAGGCGAAATCAAAACCCAACTACGATCGCGAAGCGAGAGCCCATGAAGGCCCGGTCCACCGCGTAACTCTGAAGGGGTTCCACATCGGGAAATACCGGGTCACCGTTGCCGAGTACGCGAAGTTCCTGGACAGCAACCCATCCCACCAGCCGGAGGACTGGGACACGCAATTGCTTCGCCCCAACCGCCCGGTGGTTCTCGTGTCCTGGCACAATGCCGACGCTTACTGCCAGTGGGCAGGCGGACATCTGCCCACCGAGGCGCAGTGGGAATTCGCAGCGCGCGGCACGAACTCCCGCCGCTATCCGTGGGGCGACACCGATCCCAGTCCCGAACACGCGAACTTCGACGGCACGGGTCTGGAGAGCAAAGAGCCGACTCCGGTCGGGCTCTTTCCCAATGGTGCCTCCGAGCACAACGTCATGGACATGGCGGGCAATGTATGGGAGTGGGTCGCCGATTGGTATGGATCATACAAGCAGGACGAACAAGAGAATCCCACTGGTCCGAAGAAGGGCGAATACAGAGTCGTGCGGGGGGGCGCCTATCGTTATGAAGCGGCGAACCTGCGGTCCGCGTGCCGCGACGGCGATCATCCCGTGGGTTGGGGCAGCAGCATCGGTTTTCGGTGCACCTGGGAATAACGTTTCCTTGCTCCTCTCGCCTTTTTCCCTGGCCAAAGCATAAGCTTTGGCCAGGGAAGATTTTTGTACGGTTACCACCGCATCCCACTACCAGGCATCCGCGTCAACCCCGTCATCGCGACCACAACCAACAACCTCGTCCTCGGGCCTCCCGAAAGGCTTCCCCCTCCCGTGCCTGCCACTTCAGAGTCGGTGAGTCTCCCAAGGCGGCCCGACGAGAGCCTCGTGCTTAGATCCGCGGTGGGTGAAGCAGTGGGATGATGTCACGCCGGCCACGCCGGTAAACTCGAAAGTCCCGGACGTCGGTCGTGATGACCGGCAGTCGGGGGTGCAACTCGCTCAGCCGGATCAAACAAAGGTCGGCCAGGTCAGGCTCACGCTCAGAGTATCGGCTCGCCAGCTCTGCCAGTCGTGGCAGGTGGTCGGCGAGTACGAACCTCGGCTGCACCAGACCGTCCCGAACCATCGCAAGAACCAGGGCGGAGTCCTGCAAGTGAAATGCGGTTTCTGCGAGCACAGCCTCGCAAGTCAATAGGGGGACATCTATGCGCGAGGCGACGTCCACTGCCCACCGGTGGTAACGGTCGTTGCCGTTGGCGAACGCCACCAGAAAGCCGGTATCGGCAATCCCGGTCACGGACGTGAGAACCCTTTGCGAGAGGAAAGGTCCTTAGCCCCTTTGACGGATCCTGCCAGATGGAGAAAAGGCCGATGCTCCGATCTGCGAGCCAGTTCGAGTTGCTCGCGTACGATCTTGCCTCGCGGTACGCCTGCTTTTCGCGACGCCTGATCCAGCCATTCGGCCAGATCTTCCGGCAAACGAACGGTGATTGTATTACTCATCCGCTCAAAGTGTAACACACGTCCGTGTAGAACCTTCTCCAGCCAAACCGCCCCGATGTCGCCACGCACCAACTCAAGCTCGACCCATCGCCTTTTCACCGATGCTGTGAGACGCTGGATCTCTCCAGCCAGCCTAATAACTGAACGCGCCCGGAGCGACCACAAGGCTGGGCGGGCCGGCTGAGTTTTGAAGCATCACGCCGCACTGGAGCGGTTGGCCTTTGCCTCTACAACAGACCCTGTCGGCGCTCTCCCCCCATCCTTCGTCACATCCCCATTGCACTCCGCCGCCGCCCGCATTAGTCTATGGCCAGGAGCATCGATATGTCCCTCACTTGGGTATTGCTGGCATACGGGCTGGCTTTCGTGCTCGCCCTGACACTCCTCTACGCGCTGCGTTCCCTGCCCTGGTACTGGCACGCCATCAGTGTCCTGATTGCGCTGTTTGTCGGGCTCATGCCTCCACTGGAAGGCTGGACCGGGCAACGCTACGACCTGCTCGCGGGCGCGCTGTTCGTGTTCTTCCTCATCTGGGGAGTCGGCTCACCATTGCTGAAGCTGCATTTCCCCCACTTGCCGAGATCCTGACCGCGCCGGCTTCGCAGCCTTCCCGACCCCGGTCCATCCGCCTCCAGTCGGCGCCACCTCCAGGGGGCCGGATTACCAGAGTGCGGCCCCGTCTCACCCTCGACGGGCCGCTCGGATTTCTTTCACTCTTCCTTCCGCTTGGGATTTTTGTGCGAAATCTCTTGACATTGCGGGTATACTACCAAAGATCGAAATCCGCTACAGGAGAGTGCTCCCATGAAGAGTCTCACTGGTCTCCTCGTTGCAACCGTTCTTTGCCTTGCTCAAGACTTCCGTGGCCGCGTGCAGGGAATCGTCACCGATCCCACCAACTCGGCCATCCCCCAAGCTACCGTCACTTTGATCAACGCCAATACGAAAACGGCAACCACGCGCACCACCGGCGCCGATGGCCGCTTCCTCTTCGACTATGTGGATCCCGGCACCTACTCTCTGGTCGGGGAAAGCCCCGGATTCGGCAAGTTCCAGCAGGAGAACATCCAGGTTCTTGTGCGCTCCGACCTCACAGTGAACATGTCTCTCAAAATGGGCGACGTTGCTCAAACGGTTACCGTCGCGGATTCCGCGGTCGAACTGCAGTTCAACACCACGACACTTTCGCAAACGATCGACGGCAAGATGCTCAAGGAGCTTCCCGTGCTGGCGCGCAATCCCTTCACGCTCGCGCTCCTCGACCCCGCCGTCGTCAACCGCTACTCCGACGTCTCCAAGCGCAACCCCTTCTATCAACTCTCCTCCACGGGCGTCGATGTCGGCGGCCAGACCAGCGGCCGCAACGAGGTGCAGATCGACGGATCGCCCATCGGCGTGGGCTCGCGCGGCTCCTACGCTCCACCGATGGATGCCGTGCAGGAGTTCACCGTCCAGCAGAACTCCATCGACGCCGAGTCCGGCTTCTCGGCAGGCGGCGTCATGAACGTCGGCATGAAGGCCGGCACGAATGAGTATCACGGCAGCCTCTATTACTTCGGCCGCAATCCCAAACTCAACGCCGTCTCCAACGCCTTCACCCGCGCACCCAATGTCGTGCGCAACCACGTCTATGGAGGCACGCTCGGCGGTCCCGTGCTTCGCAACAAGTTATTTACATTTTTCACATTCGAGAAATGGAAGAACCGCCAGCCTTATTCACGCGTGATGACCCTGCCCAATGATCGCGAGCGCAACGGCGACTTCACGCAGACCTTCAACAAGGCCGGTGTGCTGCGGCCCATCTTTGATCCTCTGACGACGCAACTCAACGCCGCCACCAACACCGCCACGCGCACGCCATTCGCAGGGAACATGGTTCCCGCCTCGCGCATCGACCCGACATCGAAGCTCTTCATGAACGACATCTGGCGCCCCAACAATCCCGGCGACGATCCCACCGGCATCAACAACTTCCGCACCGGCTACGCATGGTTCCTCAACTACTGGAACTTCTCCAACCGCACCGACTGGATGGCCACGCCGAAGTGGAAGATGTTCGCACGATACAGCGTCATCCGCACCCGCCTCGATAACAACAACTATGGCAACAGCCCCGCCACGCCTTCCGACAATGGCGGCCTCATGGACGCGCTCAACGCCGCCTACGACACCGTCTACACCAAGAGCGCGCGTACCGTCTTCAACTTCCGCATGGGCGTTGTTTACTCCGAAGACGAATACGACTCCGAATGGGCGAAGCTCGGCGAAAAAGGCCTCGAACGCTATTGGCCGAATAACCCCTGGTATAAGCCCTACCTCGCCGACACGCCCGCCGTCTACTATCCGAATCTCAACATCGGCGGCGCCACATTCGGCAAGTCGAGTTGGTGGAGTTACCGGCCTCGCAAGTACTCGTATCAAGGCTCCATGGGACACGATCGCGGCCGGCACTACATGAAGTTCGGGATGGCTTACCGGCACGCCTACGAATACTCGCAACTGCCCAACCTGGGCACCTTCCCCTTCACCGCGAACCTCACGGCGGAAACATTCATCGCACCCAACCTGCTGAACAACGGCAGCGCGTGGGCGACATTCCTGTTGGGCGCCATCGACAATGGCCTGCAAGCCAACTACGTCTCGCCGCGCTACACCGAGCAGGATCAGTATGGCGTTTTCTTCCAGGACGACTTCAAGCTCAGCCGCAGGATCACGCTCAATCTCGGCTTGCGGTGGGAGTACGAAACCGCGCCGTCGGAACGGCTCAACCGGCTGTCGCGTTATCTCGATCTGGCGAATCCCATCCCTGAGTTTCAAAGCAACACGCCGGTGATGCCGCCGCAAGTGTCCACGATCGCAGGCGCGGTGAAGCCCACTTACAACGGTGCATGGGTCTATGCCGACGATGCAAGCCCCGGCCTGTACCGCGCACCTCGCAGAAACTTCCTACCGCGCCTCGGCATCGCCTATCGCCTCAACGACCGTACCGCCGTGCGCATTGGCTATGCGCGCTACGCGGCCCCGATCATGAGCATCCTTGGATACTCGTGGCGATTGCCCGCCACCGATGGCTTCTCGGTCACCTCCACCGGACCCGTGCAACTGCAGGGCGTGCCGCAAGGCGTGTTTAGCAATCCTTTCCCGGCAAACAATCCTTTGGTTGCTCCGCTGGGCCGCAGCACGGGACGCAACACCAATCTCGGCGGACCCGCCTACTGGGCACGCCAGGCGTTGAAGACGCCGATGAACGACCGCTTCAACTTCACCATCGAACGCGATCTCTTCGCCGGCTTGAAACTGGATGGCACCTTCTTCATGAACTTCGGACACAACATGGTGCCTGAAGGCCAGGGCGGCAACGCCGGCTTCGGACGTCCGCTGAACATGGTGAATCCGCAGTTGGGCTACGACTACAAGACCGCGCTTTCCGCGCCGGTCACCAATCCATTCTTTGGATTGCCCGCAAGCCTCATGCCCGGCCAATTGCGGGGCCAGCGCACCGTGCCATTGTCCACCCTGCTTCGTCCCTATCCGCACTACGGCGACCTGACGGAGGGTTTCCTGCCAGGTGTGGAGAACCGTTACAAGGCCTTGCAGATGCGCGTGCAACGCCGCTTTGCCAACGGCTACAGCGTGGTCTGGGGATACAACTACAATCGCGAATCCACCGGCGATTTCTTCAACGCGCCCGACCAGTACGCGGGCAGACTCACCATGATTCCGGCCAATCTGCCTCGCCATCGAATGACGCTCGGCTCCACTATCGACGTTCCCTTCGGCAAGGGCCAACGCTTCGGCGCCGCCATGCATCCCGTGCTGAATGCCTTGCTCGGCGGCTGGTCCACAAGCCATATCTTCATGTGGAATTCCGGAAGCTTCCTTCGTTTCGGTCAACTCGATGTCACGGGCGAGCCCGGCAAATCGGCCCGCGATTGGTCGCGCTGGTTCGACACCACAGTCTTCCGCCAGGCCACGCCCTTCACGCCGCGCACCAATCCGTTCCAATACGAGGGTCTCACTGGCCCGAATTTCTGGCAGCTCGACAGCACACTCTCGAAGAACTTCCCTGTCACCGAGCGCTTCAAACTCGAGCTTCGTCTGGAAGGCTACAACCTCACCAACAGCGTGATGCCCGGCAATCCGGTGCTCAACGTGTTGAGCACTCAGTTCGGCGGCATCACTTCGCAAGTGAACTACGGACGCGAGGTGCAGTATACTCTGCGATTGCACTTCTGATTCCTGATCGCAGGTCAACCGCCAGCCCTGGTGAATCCGGTAATGACAGCGCGGCCATCGCTCGATCGGCAAGGCCGCAGGCATGCGCCGCGCTGTTCCTGTTCCCGCCGCGCTGCGCTGGTTCACCGTTTTCCACAGGAGGGCTGACTCATCCGTGACGCCGCACATCCCCGACCCACTTACACCTCACCCCTTCGACGTCTTCGTCTTCCCCATCATCGACTGGGACTTCCGCTTTCAGCGCCCACAGCACCTCGCCACGCAATTTGCCCTTCGAGGCCACCGCGTCTTCTACTTCGACACCGATTTCCTTCCCGACGACTGTATCTTCGAACCGGCGCCAGTACAGGCCGCTCCCAACGTCTGGAGATGGAAGTTACCCGGCTCGCGCCGCCCGCCAAACATCTTCGCCAGCCTGCCCACCGAAGGCCAACTTACCGCCATGTTACTCGGCCTTCGGCGCCTGCGCGACGTTTTCGAAATCGGCGCTACGCTGTGCGTCGTCGATTACCCGTTTTGGTGGTCGCTCGTCCAGCGGCTGAGTAACTGCATCACCGTCTATGACTGCATGGACGACTACACAAGCTTCCGGCAGGCCGGACCACCCGCCTTCGAACTCGAGCCGCTGATCCTTCGCGGCGCGGATCTGGTCGTCTGCTCCTCGGTCCATCTGCAGGATCGTGCGCGGAACCTCGGTGCGCCCAATCCCCATTTGGTCCGCAACGCTGTGGATCCGGAACACTATCGCATCCCCCCGCCCAAACTCGCCATCGAACCTGACGGCCGCACCATTGGCTGCCATGGCGCCATCTCGGACTGGACCGATCTTGAACTCATCGCCTATGCCGCCGAGTCACTCCCCACCCACCGCTTTGTCCTCGTCGGCGGCAGCGATGTCGATATGTCAGCCATGGAGCGGCTTCCCAACGTCGTCCTCACGGGCGAAGTTCCTTACACGCAACTACCCGCCTACTTACACGCCTTCGACATCGGCATCCTCCCGTACCGGATTTGTGACTACGCGCTGGCCTCCGATCCGATGAAGGTCTGGGAGTATCTCAGCGCCGGCAAGCCGGTGGTTTCCGTCCGTTTTCCGGAAGTGGAGCGCTACCACGGGATCATTGAACTCGCCTCCACGCGCGAGGAGTTTGTTGCC
>JAEUQE010000298.1 GCA_016789785.1 Bryobacterales bacterium | reverse complement strand
CGATCGGGGTTTCCTGCTCGATCGCGGTTTCCTGCGCACCGGCCGTTTCGGGCTCAATCACATCCAGCATCGGATGCTCGGGCACTTCCATGGTGACCGTGGCGATCTCCATGGACGGTTCCGCCTCCGCGAACGACGCCTCTACGAACGACCCCTCCACGAACGACACCGGGCCGGACGAGGGCGCCGGTGAAGACGAGATCGCGCTGATCTGGCGGGCCGACTCCGTGACTTCCACCAGCACCACTTCGGGCGCTGCCTCTCTCGCCGTCTCGACCTCAACGGCGGCTTCGGGATTCACCAGTACCTCGGCAACATCGACAGCAGCAGTTTTGCCAGCGGCGATTTCGGCAGCGGCAGCGGGCTCGGGAGCGCTGTTACGGCGTTCTCCGGTCGCGGCCACCACTCGATCAAGGAGGCCACGATAGCTCCAGAAGCTCTCGGGTTTCTTCGGACTTGCGGCATGCACCGGCTCGCTGGCACGAGAGGCGATCTCGGGCGCAGCAGTCTGGTTCGCGGCAGTCTCCGTCGCAACAGGTTCCGATGTGACAGACTCGGGCGCTAGCGCCACGACCTGCGGCTTGGATTCGAAAATTTGGGCATCCGCCGCCTGCAGCGGTTCGCGGCGCGATCGGGCCGCGGCTTTTTCTTCCTGCTCCTTGCGCAGCCACGCCGGCATTGGCAAAGTCGAAAGGAGGCTGGAGGCCGCGCGGGTGCGCTGCTCATCGGGGTGCTGGAGTCTTTCGGTAAGCCGTGAATGGCTCCGTGCCCGCACCTCCGAGTCAACCGCCACCAAATCCGTCACTGGCGAGTCCGTTACTGGCGGCAGCCCATTCGCTGCGACTTGCGGATCCCGCTCGGCCATGGGCGTGTTCGGCACGGGATTCGTCTCGAAACCGTTCGCACGTGTCACCGAGGCAATCGAAGGAACGTCGATAGGCTTGGACTGAATCGGTTTGGCAAGATCGAACGGCGATCGGGACCGCGCCGCAAGGACAGGCTCCGCCGCTTCGACGCCCGGTTTTTCGAGACCCTGCCTTTGGGTACCTGGCCGTTCGGTAGCTGTCTTCTCCACAGGTGCGTGCTCGACTGGCTTGTCCCCCGCCGCGGACTCCTTCTGCCAGCTCCGCCGCTCAATCGGCGGCGCGAACCGGGAGGATTGCGCGGTCTGGCCAGGAAGCACTTGCCCAGGAACAGAATGATCGGTTTGCGGTGCCGGAGCGCCAGCACTTGGCGCCGAAGCCGGGTCAACTCGGAATCCCTTCGCGGAAACCGCACCCGGAGGCGCATCCGCCGCTTCCCGCCGCTTTGCTGGTTCAGCCCCCTTCCGGCTGACCCGTAATGTGGCCTGCTTCGCCCCCAGCAAATGCTGCAGCCACTCTACGGCCTCAAACGGCTTGTTCCGCTCCCGCTCCTCCTGCCGTACCTGCAACTCAATGTTGAACTCCCGCAGCGATGCTTCCTTGCTCCGCATGTGCTCAAACACAAGCGCCAAAAAAGCCAGACCCAGGATCACCGAGACGCCGATAATGACCTGGAACTCTGTAAAGCCTGGATCCATACCCTTCCTGAGCATCTTATCGGCGACAGGCAGGGTGAGAAATAGGCCGAGATTCCCAAATTACTGTAGTACCTTGCGGTGATCTTCACATAGCTGGATAGTCCCAATCACCCTCGGACATACCCCTTAGCTGCGGCTCCGGTACCTGAAAACCGACGTACACAAGAAGTCTTACGCTCCAACCGCCGCTTCCCATACCACCTCAACCACCCAATCCCCTCAGTTCACCAGCGGAAACCGACCCGGCCCCCGCCGCCCAAGCCCACCCTGACTCCCGCGCTGGCTCGGCATCGGACCCGGACCATCCGACGATACCCGCCGCATGTATCCCGATCCCGAAAAATCAAGCTCCGTTGGCTCAAAATACAACACCCGGTCCAGCACCATCTCAATCGTGGTCCCCTTGGCAAGAATCGCATCCGGACCGCGGCTCAGCATCACGCCCATTAAACCAGCCGCCGCACCCGCCGCCGCGCCGACACCGGCACCCATCCCGGGACGCCCCGCCGCCGCACCGGCCACCGTACCGATCCATGTGCCCGTCACCGCCGTCTCCCCAACCGTCCGGGCATCGCCAGCCTTGTTCCCTTCACTGACCACCTTGCCTTCCTTGCGGTCCAGCTCATCGCCGCTCCGCCCGTCCAGCCCGCTGATCCGCGCCCGAAAATCACGGGTCACGCCATTGGGAAGGGTCAGCGAATCAAAGCGCAGGTAGATCTCGCCTCTGCCTTTCATCCGCCCCGGCCGCTTCACTTGCGTCACGGTCCCCGCAACGTAGCTGCCCGGCGGGATCACCACCTTGCCGTCCACCACGATTGGGAACGCGGTCTCCAGATACACCCGGTCGCCCTCGGCTGCATTCTTCGTGCTGATGCTATTGATCAGGTTCAGCGGGATACGCGTCCCGTTGGCCACTTCAAAGGCCTCGGACTTCTCCGCCTTCTCCTGCGCTGCCGCCGGCGCGTTCCCTGCCGCCGTTTCCTGCTGCGCCAGAGCCGTCATTGCCGCCAGCATGGAGATGCCGGCCGCCACGCCTAACGAACGCATGGTCATAGAAAGAACCTCGTTGAAATTGTACCCAATCTAGCTAACGCGGCTCACCATCAGGAAGTTGCGGCAATCTTCTGCGCCCTGAATCCCCACGCCACCCAGACCCATCTACATAGATTGGACAGCGAATCCCCCTAAAGCATAGCGGGATTGAGGTATTATCAGAGAAGCAGAGGAGAGGACGATGGCGGCTCCGGTAGCAGCACCACAGATCTGGCGGCATCAAGCCACAAGCATTCTTTCCGCCATTGGCAATACCCCTCTCATCCGCCTCGACCAGCTCACCGCCGACCTCCCCGGTATCGAAATCTACGCCAAAGCCGAGTTCTTCAATCCCGGCGGTTCCGTCAAAGACCGGCCCGCACTGAACATGATTCTCGAGGGCGAGCGCACCGGCAAGCTGACCAAAGACCGCATCCTGCTCGACTCGACCAGCGGCAACACTGGCATCGCCTACGCGATGATCTGCTCCGTGAAGGGCTACCGCGTCAAGCTCTGCCTTCCCTCCAATGCGTCGGAAGAGCGCAAACGCATTCTCAAGGCGTTCGGTGTCGACATCGTCTTCACCGACCCCGCGGAAGGCTCCGACGGCGCCATCCGCCGCTGCCGCGCGATTTACGAATCCGACCCCGACTGCTACTTCTACCCTGACCAGTACAGCAACCCCGCCAACTGGAAGGCGCACTTTGAAACCACCGCAGCCGAGATCATGCGCCAGACCGACAACCGCATCACGCACTTCGTGGCCGCCATGGGAACCAGCGGCACCTTCGTCGGCACCACCCGCCGTCTGAAGCGAGACATGCCGCACGTGGTCTGCATCTCGGCCCAGCCTTCCTCCGGCTTCCATGGACTCGAAGGACTGAAGCACATGCCCACGGCGATTGTCCCGGCCATCTACGATTCCTCGCTCGCCGACGATAACATCTGGCTCGAAACCGAGCACGCCTACGCCATGGCCCGGCGGCTAGCACGCCAGGAAGGGCTGCTGGTGGGAATCTCGGCGGGAGGCAATGTCGTCGCGGCGCGTCAACTCGGGGAGCGGCTCACCAAGGCCGGGCGCAGCGGCGTAATTGTCACCGTGCTCTGCGACGGAGCGGCAAAGTATCTGAGCGAGTCATTCTGGGACGAAGAAGACTAAATGATCCGGATCGAAAAGCAAGCCTGGCAGAAGATGGTGGACCATGCGAAGTCCACCTATCCACGCGAGTGCTGTGGCGCGATGTTCGGCACCGAGGACGCCAATGGCCGCCACGTCACCGAAGCGCGGCCCATGCGCAACGCCTACGACGGCCCGCAGGAAGACACCTACGTGCTCGACCCCGCCGAACAGATCGCCGTGGAAAAGGAAGCCCGCACCCAGGGACTCAGCGTGGTCGGCATTTTCCATTCGCATCCCGATTGCGATGCCTACTTCTCCAAACGCGACCTGGAGAACTCCTGCCCGTGGTACTCCTTCGTCGTGCTCTCGATCAAAGGCGGCGAGTTCGATCACGCCAACAGTTTCCTGCCGAACTTCGATCAAACGGCAGCCGAGAAAGAATCGCTAGAATATTCGGTTTAAGGTTCGATTCAACATGCCCAAGATTCTCATCCCGACGCCCCTGCGTCAGTTCACCGGCAAACAGGATTCCGTGGAGTTGGCCGGCTCCAATGTGGGAGAAGTGCTGCAGGCGCTCACCACCGAATTCGGCGACCTTCGCAAGCACCTCTACAACGATGAAGGCAAACTGCGAAGCTTCGTCAACGTGTATCTCAACGACGAAGACATCCGCTATCTGGACAAGGAAAAGACGGCCGTGAAGGAAAGCGATACCCTCAGCATCGTGCCATCCATTGCGGGAGGCAACTGATGTCAGCCGCCGCCGCCCCGCCCACTACATCATCGCCCGCCGCGCTATCGAACGAGGAGATCCTCCGCTATAGCCGCCACCTGATCATGCCCGAAGTCGGCATGGATGGCCAGTTGAAGATCAAAGCAGGCCGCGTGCTTTGCGTGGGCACGGGCGGCCTCGGCGCGCCCATCGGCATGTATCTCGCCGCGGCCGGAGTCGGCACCATGGGTCTGGTGGACTTCGACGTCGTCGACACAACCAATCTCCAGCGCCAGATCATTCACGGCACCAAGGATGTTGGCCGCAAGAAGCTCGACTCCGCCGCCGACCGCATCGCCGACATCAATCCGAATGTGAAGGTGGTGCGTCACGAAGTGGCGCTCTCGAGCGAAAATGCGCTCGACATCATCAAGGACTACGACGTCGTCGTCGACGGCACCGACAACTTCCCCACACGCTACCTCGTCAACGACGCCTGCGTGTTGCTTGGCAAGCCCAACGTCTATGGCTCGATCTTCCGCTTCGAAGGACAGGCCTCCGTCTTTGCCACCAAGGAAGGCCCGTGCTATCGCTGCCTGTATCCGGAGCCGCCACCTCCGGGTCTGGTGCCGAGTTGCGCCGAAGGTGGAGTGCTCGGCATTCTTCCGGGCGTGATCGGCGTGATTCAGGCCACCGAGGTCGTCAAGATCCTGCTTGGCACCGGCGAAACTTTAGCCGGGCGCCTGATGCTCTACGACGCGCTGAACATGCGCTTCCGCGAGATGAAGCTGCGCAAGAGCCCCGAGTGCCCGATCTGCGGCCCGAATCGCACCATTCACCAGTTGATCGACTATCACCAGTTCTGCGGTGTGCCGCAACAACCCGTTGCGCAAGCCCCCGTGGCGAGTGCCTCGGACAAAGAGATCGAGCCCGCGCAGGTCAAGGCATTGATCGACCAGAAGTCCAACTTCGTCCTGGTCGACGTGCGCGAAGTGCATGAACATCAGATCTGCAACATCCCCTATGCGAAGCTGATTCCCCTGGGCGAGTTGCCGAAGCGGCTGAACGAACTGAGTCCGGCTGATGACATTGTGGTGCACTGCAAGAGCGGCATGCGTAGCGCCAAGGGATGCGATCTGCTCCGGCAGAACGGGTTCCAGCGTGTGCGCAACATGAAGGGCGGCATTCTCGCCTGGAGCGATAAGGTCGACCCGAGCGTACCCAAGTACTGAGGCCGCCCTCGGATTCCACGGCACGTCAACCGCCCCCCGGCCAGCGCCGGCAGACGTCCAACTTACCGAAACCTTACCAGTCAGTCTCAATTTTTCAAGAACCGGCCTGCGTTCCTTGCCGTATAGTAATAGACAGGGGAGACGGCGGCCCGAGGCCGTCCCGCCTTTCTGGGGAACCACCCGACAACTGAAAACCAGGAGCACTTCAGCGATGAAGTCGATGACATTACTGCTTGGAATCGCATCCGTGGCCGCCGCGGCAACCACCCCGAAAACGGTCACCTACTACAAGGACGTCCTGCCCGTCCTACAGAAAAACTGCCAGAGTTGCCATCGTCCCGGTGAAGCGGCTCCCATGGCGTTTACCTCGTTCAAGGACACCCGCCCCTGGGCCAAGGCAATCAAGGAGGCGGTGCAGACCAAGCGCATGCCACCCTGGTTCGCGGATCCGGCTCATGGCAAGTGGGCGAACGATCGAACCATGCCGCAATCCGAGACAGACACGCTGATCGCCTGGGCCGACACGGGCGCCACCGAGGGCAACGCGAAGGACGCGCCCAAGCCAGTCGCCTGGACCGAAGGCTGGGGCATTGGCAAACCCGACATGGTTCTCGAGATGCCGAACGAGTTCGAGGTTCCTGCCGACGGCACCATCGAGTATCAGTACGTCGTCATCCCGACCGGCCTGACCGAAGACAAGTGGGTCCAGATGGCCGAGGGGCGTCCCGGCAACCGCAGGATCGTACACCACATCATCGCGTTCATTCGCGAGCCTGGCTCGAAGTGGATGGCGGAAGCCAAGCCGGGCGTACCGTTCGTGCCTCGCCGGCAGCAGGCGGCCCCAGGCGATGCACGCCAGCAACGCAGTAACGACGAAGGTTTTGGCGGCTCTGAGTTCCTGGTCGGATTCGCTCCGGGTTCCCCTCCCGAAATCCTCAAGCCTGGGAAAGCCAAACTGCTGAAGGCCGGCTCCGACATCGTCCTGCAGATGCACTACACAGCGACGGGCAAAGCGGGCAAGGACAAGAGTTCGGTGGGCCTGGTCTGGGCGAAGGCCCCGGTGACACAGCGAGTGATCACCGCCGCCGTGCAGACCACGCGTTTCGCGATCCCCGCCGGCGCCGCACACCATCCCGTCAGTGCCGCCATGACGCTGCAGGAAGAGAGCGAGTTCGTCGGTCTGCTGCCGCATATGCATTTGCGCGGTAAGTCGTTCCAGTATCGCGCCGTCTATCCGACAGGTGGATCCGAAGTGCTGCTCAACGTGCCCAACTACCGCTTCGACTGGCAGCTTTGGTACGAATTCGATCAGCCCAAGAAGATGCCCAAAGGCACCCGCATTGAAGTGACCGGTGTCTTCGACAACTCCGCCAACAACAAGTTCAACCCCGACGCTTCCAAGGAAGTACGCTGGGGCGAACAAAGCTGGGAAGAAATGATGATGGGTTTCTTCGACGTCGCAATTGATGTCAAGATGAATCCAGTCGACTTGTTCCGGCCGAAAAAGGCCAAGGCTGACTAACCATCCCGTGGCGGCAACCGTCGCGATCACTGTTGGGGAGAAGGTATGAAACATCGAGCGCTGTTACTGAGCCTCGTTCTGCCAGTATGTTTGGGAGCGGCCAACAAGCCCGCTCCCGTTTCCTTTTACAAGGACGTGTTGCCGGTGTTGCAGAAGAACTGCCAGGGTTGCCACCGGGCGGGCGAGGCGGCGCCAATGGTGTTCACTTCCTACCAGGACGTCCGCCCCTGGGCCAAGGCGATCCGCGAAGCGGTTCTCGCGAAACGCATGCCCCCTTGGTTTGCATCCGCCGATGATAAAGGCAAGTTCCACAACGAACGGATCCTCACCGCGGACGAAGTCTCGAAGATCACCGCATGGGTGGATGCCGGCGCTCCGGAGGGCAACCGTGGCGATGCCCCGCCCCCAGTCACCTTTACCGGCGGGTGGAACATCGGGAAGCCGGACAAAGTGGTCGAGATGCCATCACCGTTCTCTGTTCCGGCGAGTGGCACCATCGAATACACCTACATTGTGCTGCCCCTCGACCTGACGCAGGACACCTGGGTTCAAGCCGTGGAAGTCCGCCCAGGGAACCGCGCCGTGGTGCATCACGTGATCGCATTCCTGCGCGAGCCGGGATCGAAATGGATGGCCGATGCGAAGTACGGCGAACCTTTCGTACCGAAGCCGCAGAAGCGAAGCGCCCGCAATGCCAACCAGGAGAACTCCGAAGCTGGCGGGCCGGGCACCGAACTGCTGGTCGGTTATGCGCCGGGTCTCGAAGCCCAGATGTGGGCTCCAGGTCAGGCTAAGCTGGTCAAGGCCGGCACCGATGTCGTCTTCCAACTGCACTATACCGCCAACGGCACAGCCGCCACCGATCAGACCAGGATCGGCCTGGTATTCGCGAAGGAACCTCCCAAGGAACGCGTGATGACGATTGCGGCCATGAATCCGAAGTTTGCGATTCCCGCCGGCGCTACGAACCATCGTGTCGACTCGCAGTTCACTCTTCAGGCGGACACCCGGCTCGTCGGCCTGATGCCGCACATGCACCTGCGGGGCAAGTCGTTTGAGTATTTCGCCGTCTATCCCACTGGTGAAAAGGAACGCCTTCTCACCGTGCCGCGCTACGACTTCAACTGGCAGCTCTTCTACTACCTCAAAGAGCCGCGCGTGTTTCCGAAAGGCACGCGTATCGAGTGCATCGCGCACTTCGACAACTCGGCCAACAACAGGTACAACCCCGACCCCTCGAAAGAAGTCCGTTGGGGCGATCAGAGTTGGGAAGAGATGATGATCGGCTGGTTCGACATCGCATTTCCAGCGGACATGAACCCCATGAAGTTGTATCAGTCGGAGAAGCCGTCTCCACGTCCTTCCGGAGGGGAATAGCGCGTATGCTCAGCCGGTGGGTGATCCTGGCTGCGGGAGCGGCGGTCGTGTCCGCGCACGATCCCATTACCACGAAGATCACGTTCTCCAAAGAGATCTCCCGGCTATTCCAGAAGCGTTGCGTCAGTTGCCACTTTGAAGGCGGGAAAGCGCCGATGTCGCTCGAAACCTTCGAATCGGCGCGCCCTTGGGCCAAGGCGATCAAGGAGGAAGTGCTCGAACGAAAGGTGACAGAACCGATACAGTGCTCGACGGCCGCCATAACGGCGGGCTTCATCCCCCA
>JAEUQE010000297.1 GCA_016789785.1 Bryobacterales bacterium | reverse complement strand
GGCGAGCCCGGAAGCGCGACGATCAGCGTCTTGCCTCGCGTTCCGCCCAAACTTCGCGACAGCACAGCCAGCGGTGTGTATCGGAGCCCTTCGGCGCGCATCTGCTCGCCAAGCCCTGGGATCTCACGGTCAATCACATCGCCCAGCGCCTCTGGCGTTACATCGCGCGGAGCCACTCCGGTGCCGCCGGTGGTGAAGATCACCATCGCTGCCTCGGAATCGGCGAGTTCGCGCAGCCGCTGTGCAATCTGATAACGGTCATCGGGAATAACTTCCGTGCACGTGACCTGCCAACCCAATTTCTCCACCACTTCCCGGAGCGCCGGGCCCGACTGGTCCGCACGGAGTCCCTGATGCGACGAATCGCTGATGGTCAGTATCGCTGCTTGAATCATTTGGGTTTGCGATGGAAGCTTCCGCTCTTGCCGCCGGTCTTCTCCAGAAGCAACACGTCCTGGATCTCGATGGCCTTATCCAGTGCCTTCGTCATATCGTACACGGTCAGGGCGGCCACGGCGGCCGCGGTGAGCGCTTCCATCTCCACTCCCGTGGGTCCCGTGGTCGAGACAGTGCTCACAATCCGCACACCCTTCACCTCGATCTTCGCGTCCACGTCAATGTGGCTGAGCAACAGCGGATGGCACATCGGAATCAACTCCGACGTCTTCTTCGCCGCGGAGATGCCCGCGAACCGCGCCACCTCCAGCGGATTGCCTTTGGGATTCGAAGGCAGCTTCTTTAGCACGGACGGGCGAATGCGGACGAAGGCATGTGCTTGTGCCGTGCGCTTGGTGAGCGCTTTTTCGGAGACGTCCACCATGCGCGCGTCTCCGGATGCGTCGTAGTGAGAGAGTTTCTTCATTGGAGCAAGACAGGGATCATGTCACCGGCGGCCCAGCGTTCCTGTGCGCTGTCTACCACGAGGAACGCGTTCGATCGTGCCAGCGAAGGCACATCGCTCGATCCTTGCCACGCGATGGGAGTCACGTGAATTCCATCCGGGTCGAGCAATGCGGGCAGGAAGCGCGTGAGTCCTGGCTTATGCCGGAACTCGCGTGTCAGCGTCGCATACGTAAACGGAAGCGACGGGGTGGTGAGCCCGCCCAGCAGTTCCACAGCGGCTCGTGCGAAGATCTCGAAGGTCACCATTGTCGACGCGGGATTCCCAGGCAACCCGAAGAAGAATGTCCCTCGAGCCCTTCCGAACACCACCGGTTGCCCAGGCTGTATGGCGACGCGCGTAAAGAAAAACTCCGCGCCAAGGTCCGCCAGCACCGTCTCCACAATGTCGTACTTGCCTGCCGAAACGCCACCCGAAAGCAGCAGCAGATCGCTCGCAAGCCCGCGTTCAATCAACTCACGCGTGTGGTTGTATTCGTCTCGCGCGATTCCAAGCAAATCGGGAGTGCCGCCGGACCGCAGCACTTGCGCCGCCAGCGAATGCGCGTTGGAGTTGCGCACCTGATAGCTCTCGGGTGTCGCTTCCACCGGGATCACTTCGTCGCCGGTCGGCAGAATGGCGACTCGCGGCTTGCCGAATACCCGCACCTGCGCCTGACCGATGGTCGCCAGCATGGCGATGCGCGGGAATGTGATCCGTTCTCCGCGCGGAATCAGCAACGCGCCGGCCTGCGACTCCGAGCCCGCCGGATTGATGAAGTCTCCGGGTCTCTGCGAGCGATCGGTGTGAATTGTCTTGCCGCTACGCGTCACATGCTCCACCATCACAATCGCATCGGCGCCTGCCGGTACCGGAGCGCCGGTCATGATCTCGATGGCTTGGCCTTTCCCCACAGCCTGTGCCGTGGATTCACCGGCCCGCACCTCGCCAATCACTTCCAGCGTCCCTGGCAGATCCGCCGCGCGGACGGCAAAGCCATCGCGAACCGAGCGCACCACGGGAGGATAATCCCGGTCCGACACCGCATCTTCGGCGAGCACGCGCCCGCATGCTTCGAGAAGAGACACGTGTTCCATCGCAGGTGCTGCTGCGCCTTGGCGCACGCGCTCGAGTACAATGTCGCGAGCCTCGCGAAACGGAATGGCACTCATCTCTTTGATTATGACCCGAGTGACCCTGGCTATCGCCCGCTGGCATCAAGCCGCAGCACGGGACCCTCGATCCGCGGCGGAAAAAACTCGTCGAGAATCACGCCCGACTCGGGATGCGGCTGGATGTTGCCGCGTGAGGCAGGGTCGAGGAAGACATACGTCTTGCCGCGCCGCAGGAAGGGATAGTGCGCGATTGCCGCCCAGAATTGTTCATCGCTCACACGCTCCAGCACAATCGTCTTCTCCGGATGAAGCTGGTGCGCGGCAAACACGCGCCGGACCAGTCCCTCCGCAACATGACTCCGCTCGGTCCACCAACGTGTGGCCCCATAGCTGACCGGGATCATCAGCGCCAGATAGATCGCGCAGCCCAACCCCGCCACCAGCCTCAACTCCCGCCGGGCCAGCGCAGACGCAGCCAGCATGCCGAACGCGGAAAGCGGAATGGTGAGGTAGTAATCGGTGACATGCCCCTGCAAGGGAAGCACAGGCCCGATGAGCACGGCGAACCAGCTCAAGAACAGAAGTGGCGTGAATTGTTTCAAACATGCCTGCCAGATCGCGTAGATCACCAGCAGCGCCGCCGATGCAGCCGCGATATAGCGTGCGGCAGGCTCCGGAAACGAACTGAATGCGGCGAGATTGTCCGGCTGAAACACCCACGTCCAGTAACGGTAGAGCGATTCCAACATCCCGGCGCCAAAGTGCATGGCGTACGATCCGCTGCTCATCTTCGGCGCCAGCCACATGTGCAACAGCCAGTAGACGGCGCTCACCGGCCACAGCCAAAGAACTCGCCGCCAGTGATCACGCCGGATCATCAGGCAGTATGCGGATGCCATCGCCGGGAACACGATGTTCGCTTCCGTCGCCAGAAAGCCCGTCAGAAAAGCGATCCACATCAACCGCCACCGTTCCACCATCAGCAACCATGTGGCGAGCAGAAGCAGGAAGCCCCCCAGCACATGAACGTAAGCGCCATTCGAAATCATCGCGATCACCATCTTGCTGTTGGCGATCCACAACACGGGCGCTGTGACTGCGGCGAGCCGCGAACCGGTAAGCCGCAACGTGATCGCGCCCACCACGGCGAGGCTCCCGAGTTGCGTCGCGAAGCACACCACGCGCATCGGCCACGACTCGTATCCGAACAGCCACGGAAACAACAGGAAATAGGCACGCTCACTGAGCGGTCTCCACGTGCCATGTTGGGAAGGCTTGAACAGCGTGGTCCACACGCTCTCCCCGTCGCGAACGCTGGCGATGAGGCTCATCCATGCGAAGTCGTCCTGTTGAAACCATGCGCCGAGGGCGCGCCAGTAGATCGCGAGTGTCACGGCCGCGGGTATCAGCCACAACCGCAGGGTGTAAGGAGCGTGAGGCAAACTTTTCAAGATAGCGGATTCTGAAGCAGGTGGCGTTGCTGCTGCGCCGGGATGCGCGAATGGTCACAATAGTCGAAGACCGCCATGGCTCAAGACTACGATGTTTCCCTGAAGCTCCTGTTTCATCACTCGCACGGAGTAATCGCCACGGAGTTGTTCGGAGGCCCCGTGCGGGAATGGGTCAACATCGAGCTTCCCAAAGTCAACAACCCTCGGGTGGACCTGCTCGCTCGCTGTGCCGATGGGTCGCTGCGTCATGTCGAGGTGCAAACGAGCAATGAGTCGGACATTGCGCGGCGTCAGGCGGAGTACTACCTTGGGTTTCATCGTCTTCTTGGCGAGCACGTGGAGCAGGTGATGTTGTATGCGAGCGCGGCGCCTCTGCGGATGAGCAACGCTTTCGAAACGCCATCCATGCGATACGAATTCCGCTTGCTGAACATGCGCGAGTTTGACGGAGAGCCTCTTCTGGCGAGTGACGATTGGGGAGACAACTTGCTCGCGCTGTTGACGAAAGTGGAACAGATTCGTGTGCTGGAACGAATCGAGTCGCAACTCCGTAGGCTGAAGGGTGAGGAGCAGGATACGGCTGCGCGGCTGTATGTGATCATTTCCGGTATAGTTGGAATTGAAGACGTCGTTTCTGAGAGGTTGAACATGATCGACATCATGGCGAACAGGGTGCTCGGGCCGGCGGTGCTGAAAGGATCACGCAGGACCATCGCAACGCTACTCGACCAGAAATTCGGACCCCTTCCGGAGTGGGCCGTGGAACAGTTGGAACAAGCTGGTGAAGCCCAACTGGATCGCCTCACCCTCAGGCTGCTCACAGCCGCAACGCTGGAAGACGTCTTTCGCGGCTGAGCGCGAACGCGCCCTTCCTCATTTGTCCGCGGATTGAAGAAGTCGTTGCTCAAAGGCTGAACATGATCAACATCATGGAAAACAAGGTGCTCGGGCCGGCGGTGCTGAAAGGGGAGCGCCGGATGCTCGCAAGGCAACTCGTCCAGAAATTTGGCCGTCTTCCGGAGTGGGCTGCGGAGCAGTTGGAACAAGCCGGCGAAGCCGAACTGGAACGCCTCGGCTCGAATCTTCTTACTGCCGCAACCCTCGAAGACGTCTTTCGCGTCTGACCTCCATCGCTCCCTTTCGCCGCGTCCACGTGGGCTGCGTAGCAGCGCTATACAGTCCGCATTCACTCCCTTGACACCCTCAGGCAACTGTGACAACATCCCTCCGCTAAACATTCTGGGTGTTCGACTTCAAATGGGGAGAGGATGCGAATGAACCGACAAATCTGCGGGACTGCCTTGTTGCTAAGCATCTGCGCGGCCTCGCTTCTGGCGCAGGTTCCAACGGGGACGATTGAAGGCCGGGTTACCGATGAGTCCGGCGCGGTAGTGCCCGGCGCGGTGGTGACGATTCGCAATCGCGAAACCGGAGCCTCGCGCGCGCTGACCAGCGATGACGGCGGAATCTTTCAAGCGCCGCTGCTGCCCGCCGGCGAGTACGAAATCCGTGTCGAGGCCAAGGGCTTCCGTCAATTGCTACAACAAGCGACGGTCAACGTTGGCACAACCACCACCATCAACGCCGCGCTCCAGGTGGGCGCCACGAACGAAGTGATCACCGTGGAATCCGCCGTGGCTCAGCTCTCCTACGACAGCCACACCATCGACGGCGTGATCACTCGCAAGAAGATCCAGGAACTGCCCTTGAATGGCCGCAGCTTTCTCAACCTCGCGTTTCTCGAACCCGGTGTCACCGTCAATCCTGGTTCCACCTCGCAGTACAACTCGCTCTTCTCGGTGTCTGTGTTGGGTGGAGCGTCCGACAAGACCGCCATCACCGTGGATGGCGGCAACATCCGCAATTCGATTGAAGGAAACACCGGCATGAACTTCTCGCAGGAAGTGGTGCAGGAGTTCCAACTCTCCTCGGTGAACTTCGATCTCTCCACCGGCATCACCAGCACGGGGTCGGTGAACATCGTCACGCGCTCCGGCGGCAACGACTTTCATGGCAGCGGCTACTACTTCTTCCGCGATCACAACATGGCTGCCTATCCGGCGCTGGTGCGCAATCCCCTGAACCCCGATCCGTTCTTTGCACGCCGCAATCCCGGCTTCTGGTTCAGCGGCCCTATCAAGAAGGACAAGCTCTTTTTCTTTTTCAACTACGAGTACATCAATCAGGTGCAGTCGTTCACGGTCTCGCCCGACGCTCCGTCGATTCGCGGACTTGCCGGCAGCTACGGCAGTCCCTACCGGGGCAAGACGCTCAGCGCGAAGTTCGACTATCGGTTCAACGCGAATCACAGCCTCTTCGCGAGATACTCCCACGACGGCAACCAGGGCTTCGGACCAAGCGGTGGCGCCACCTTGCCATCCAACTGGCTTCGCAATACAAACTTCTCCGACCAGGCCGTACTCGGCGTCACCAGCAGCTTGCGCGCGAACCTGGTGAACGATTTCCGCTTCAACTACACCTACTGGCAAAACCGCAATCTGTTCCCTCGCGAAGAAGATTGCCCCGGCTGCATCGGACTTGGATTGCCGCAAATCCAGATCATCGGCACGAACTTCACATCCGGCAATACATCGAACGCGACACAAGGCCGCGACCTTCGCCGCTTCACCCTGCTCAACAACACAACCTGGCAGAAGGGCACGCACCGCATTCGTTTCGGCACTGAGATTGAGCGCGCGCCGGGCACTGGATTCTGGGGCTTCTGTGATCCCGCCTGCGTGCAGGTCTATTCGCCGGAGATTGTGAACGGATTGTTCAATCCCGCACTCCCCGCGGGCGCGCCTCGCTTGCAAGTGCCAACCGAAATCCGAACCAACGCCGACCTTCTGCGTTTGCCCTTCGCTGGTGGTGTGATCGGCGTCGGTGATCCCGGCCAACCGCCGCCATTCCAGTTGGACCAGGCGAAACTGAATGCCCGCTACCGCTTCTTCTTCCAGGACACGTGGCGCATCCGGCCGAAGTTCACATTGAACTACGGTCTGGCGTGGAACTACGAAAGCACTCTGGTGAACCGTGATCTCTCGAAGCCTTCGCTGCTGGCGCCGCTCTATGGCAGCGATCTCTCCGCCACCAACAACAACTACAACAACTTCTCTCCGTCGCTCGGCTTTGCGTGGAACGTTGGGAAGGACAACAAGACGGTCATTCGTGGCGGAGGAGGCATCTACTACGAAACGGAACTTCTGTGGCGCCGCCTGCAGGAGCGTGCCTTCATCGGCCCCGTCGGCAACGGCCGCATTCAGTTCTCGACATCCGGCATTCCGAATCCCGTCACTGGTTTGTTCTACACGCGACCCGGCGACGCGTTGCTCTATGATCGCGGCCCCACGGATTTCACCCTTGCGCACTTCCTCCAGGTCTACAACGTCGCACTGCCAACCATCCAGGCGCAGTTGAACTCGCTCAAACGCAACGACCTCACCGTGCGCAACATCGACATTTCCAAGCAAGGCGCCCAGTTGTATCCGAAAGACTATCCCGTGCAGCAGGGCCTGCACATGAATCTTGGCGTGCAACGCGAGATCCGCAGTGACCTTGTCGTGTCAGCCGATTTCGTGCGCCGCGTCTTCGTGAACACGCTGTTGGGCGAACTCGACTACAACCGCTTCCAGCGCCGCATCAACGGCGTGCGCACTCCCGTGATTCCGCAGTGCACCGGCGCGCAGGCGAGCAATCCCGCCGCCCAATGCTCCACCGGCGCAATGAACTTCTGGACACCGGGCGGCAGGCAGGTATACAACGCCATGCTGGTGAAAGTGGACAAGCGCCTCTCGCGCCGCTTCCAGTTCACCGCCTCCTATGCGCTTACCGATCAACACGGCTACAACGGGATCATCAACATGGACCGCTGGAATCAGAGTTGGGGACCCCAAGGCGCGCGTCATATCCTCAACGTCTCTGGCATTGTCGAACTGCCGTGGGACATGCAACTCTCCGTGATCTCGCAATCGTCCACCCGCGGTCCGTTAGGTTTCATGGTGCCCAACGTCGATCCGGATGGCAATGGCGTGAACGGCACACCGCTTCCAGGCATCGAGTACAACCGCTTCAATCGCGGCCTTGGAAAAGCCGATCTGCAAAAGGCGGTCGAGGCATGGAATCAGCGCTACTATCCGAACGGGCCTCCGTCCACCGCGGCTCAGTTCGCCAGGGACTTGCGCGGCCAGAGCATCCCGTTTCTGCGTCTACCCGCGAACTATGAGTTCGGCGATTCCTTCAGCACGCAGGATGTCCGCATCACGAAGTTCATCAACTTCGGAAACAATGAACGCTTCCGGCTGAGTGTGTTCGCCGAGATGTTCAACGTGTTCAACGTCGCGAATCTCAGCGGATTCAACTTCAACCTCACGCCGGATTCCACGGGCGTGGCGAATCAATTCGGCCAGCCGACGCAACGGATTCCGCAGGTGTTTGGCTCCGGTGGTGCCCGTGCGCTGCAAGTCGGCGCCCGGTTCCAGTTCTGACGCCATCGGTGTTTTTGAATCCACTGGTCACGGGCCTTTCGCGATTGCATCAGACCCATCAATGGTGGTCTTTTCGAGACCGCCATTGCCGGCTCTCAAAGCCGGCACTCGGAGTTTGGACATCTTGGCGCCGTCGCGCGATCGAGTGCTGGTTGAGTAATGACATCACGCGAGTTTGCCCCTGGGGGCGTAGATTTTGGGTGCATGTTTGCTCACATTCGCGTAGTCAGGCCCGAGGAGCCTCGTTGTGCCAACAACCGACGCGCTGAAAGAGCTCGCGAAGGCGAAGGTCGAGGCTGGAGCGAAAGCGCAAGGGTGCACGACAAGAAAATGAAAAATGACGCAGTCATTCGACCTCCCCGCGAGCGGAGCGACGCTCCCCAAAGTCCTCGAAGCGTCCGCTGAGCCGTGAACATCGCAAGGCGATAATGGCGTCTGCGCCACGGACGGTCCAGTGCATGCCGGACTGTTTGAGGCGTTCGCCGATAGCCACTTTGCAGCCCGCCTCAACTACTCCGGTGGAAGTGCACAGGCCTTGCGCATGGAATTCCACATATCGCATACGATGGCGGTTGTTGTGAAAATAGTCGATCCCTTTGCGGGCCTCGTCGCAGATCTGACTGTGTTCGGTTAGGGCTTGGATGATCGCATCGATGTTTTCGGCGTCGAGTTCGTCATGACGGAGATTTGCCCATTGTTTTGCTTGCGCGTGGTCGGTCCCATGGATGCCCTTGGAGATGACACAAAGCCGTTCTTTGACGTGGTAGCGATCGGCGATCTGGACGGCGCTGGGAAACAATTCAGCGGCGATATTCCAGATCCACTGAGCACAGTCACCGAGAATGCCGCGTCGGGGAGCCCGATCAAAACCCCGGCGCGTGGCTTCTCGCAAGACGCGTTCGGCAAACTCGGAACGTTCGGCGCCGGAGTACGGGGCGGCTGCGCT
>JAEUQE010000296.1 GCA_016789785.1 Bryobacterales bacterium | reverse complement strand
CCGAAATCTCCGGTCGAAGGGGACATGTTGTTCGAGATCGATCCCGCACTCGAAGAAGCGGTCATGAAGTGCCCCCTCGCCGGAAGCGGCGTGGAAGCTCCTCGATCAGTTTCACGACGAGGAGAAGTTGAAGCAGGTGCAGAGTGAGATACCGCTGGGACACGTGATTGATGTCCCCGATGAGAGTGGCCACAGCGGACTTTGGCCCAAGTGAATCGGGAACTGGTGCAAGAGATCGGGCGGCGAGGCGCGGACCAAAGGATTGCCACCATCGATTTGAAGCGGCCATCATCGGGAGTTGGAAATAACAAGCCCAGCCCACCTATCAGGGCGGCAAGGCGGTTCAACCCATGTTAGCGGTCTGGCCCAGAAAGGATCTGGTGGCGGCGGCTGGACTCTGCTTGCCCAGATCGGCCCGGATTTCACCAAATGATCCAAGCCCTTTCCGCGGGGATCGCGCCCCGGTGACGAGAAACGCTGCAAACTCGACCACTTCTATCCGCGCGGCTGCGATGACATGGACGCACTGCTGCACGCGGCTGGACTCAAGGTCGCCCGCCTGGACCCTTCAACGAGACCCAGATTCTTGTTGCGACTCGAACAACGGCTTCTAGAACACGAGTCTCGCCTGCACCTGCAGGAACCGGTTTGTCGTCGGCGACTGGCTGACTACGCGCCCAAAATCTGTCGAAACCGGATTCACGTTGGGGGCAGCAAACTGCGAACGGTTCTGTAAGTTGAAGGCGTCCATTCGAATTTGCAGCCGGAGCCTCTCATGAAAGGCGAATTCTCGTTGCAAGTTAGCGTTCCAGTGGTTTGTTCTGTCAGCACGCAACCCGTCGATCCGAGTCGGGAATACCCGCCGATGAAATGCCGCTGGAGTCCTGGCGGGAACTCGCTCGAAGTTGGCCGTGTTGAACCAGCGCTCAAGCGTCCGCTCGCCACTCAGAATTTCGGAGAATGTTCCATAGTAGAAAAGATTTCCGAAATCCAACAATGCGCCAGGCTGGTATTCATAAGTGGCGGCCACCTGGAACCCACCAGCGATGTGGCTGAGGAGCCCACGGCTCAGGAACGCACGCCCCTTCCCAAATGGCAATTCGGCCACCGTGGTGAAGGTGAACCGGTGCGGCCGGGTAACGTTGCTCTCCCGCCACGACGGCGCCGCGTCAAATTCGTTCCAGAAGAAATCCGCCGTCTCGTTGTACATCCGTGTGTAAGAGGTATGGAAGTTGAACCCTTTGTGGAACCGCCGCTCGAAACTCACCTCGAAAGAATGCGTCCGCACGGCGCCGACGTGCGCGGTACGATTTACCAATCCGTTCATCTGCGGGTTGGGCCGTAACAGTTGATTCTTTCGAATAATGGTCTGCTGAAAGAACGGCTGCGTGCTGATGTTCTGATAGGCGATGGGGTCGGTCCGCGCAAGATCGCCGAAATGGCTGATGTGAAAAGGGTTGGTGACATTGGAGTTCATATTACTCGCAAGTGCGTCATTTCGGGCCATGCCGTCGGCCCAGAAGTTGCTTGGCAGAGGGCTCATGGTCTGCGCGAGTGGAACGCGGTCAGAGTAGGAACCAGCATAAGCGGCATCCAGAATCATGTGGGACCCCAACTGCCGTTGCAAGCCCGCCCGCCAACGCTGCTGTCTGGCATGCCGGCGATCGAAGTCAATAAAGTTCCAGCCTTGCCCCGACCTTGCCATCGGTCCGAGCGCTGATCCGACAGGCACGTTGAACCTTGTTCCGTCCGCGCGGAGGGGGAAAGGATCGGTCACCGGTGAGATCCCCCGCGCTGGATTCCCGGTGTTCCAAGTCAGACCAAAGTCATTCGTTGGAACGGTGACCGTCTCCCGCGCGAAGCCCGTGCGGTCCTCCGGGAAAGTGTACGCTGAGTTTGCCTGGAGCCACGAAGCGGCGGTTGGCCCTTCGTTCAGTACGTTCATCGTGTCATAGTAAATGCCGTAACCCGCACGAACCACCGTCCTCTGAGTGGCTTGATAGGCGAACGATGCCCGAGGTAAGAACATCAACTCATTCCTCCAGATTCTCCGTGGCACTCCATTGACGTTCGGATAGGTTGACCCGCCGAGTACGCGAAAACTCGACGCCGCCAGTTCTGGCAGTGGGTTTCTCGCGTACGCTGCTTGTGCTGCTTGGGTGATCGGTAGAACGAGCGCCGGGTCAAACCGGCCGATCAAACGGTTGAAGCGTTCGATCGGACCAAGTTCATACTCCATGCGTAGCCCGAAGTTTACCGTGAGTTTCCGGTTCACCCGCCAGGCATCCTGAGCAAACCATCCGTAATATGGATTGGTGGCAACGAAGTTGTCTTCAGTGCCGAGCGTGATACGCGAAGGAACGCCCATGAGAAACGCAGCCCAACTGTGCCCGAGCGAGCCGGCCGGCACGAGTCCGTCATCGTCCTTCCGCGTAAAGGAGTTATCGAAAGTGAACGCTCCCGAGGTATTTCCGCCACCGCCGCCAGTGTACATCTGCTGCCGAAAATCGATCCCCGCCCTAACGGTATGGTTGCCATGAACATGCGAGAGTTCCGACTTGATGCTGTAAGTGGTGAACCGGCTATTGTACTGGAAACCGGGATGACTGATAGGCATATATCCCGCTACGTTGACACGCGGCAACAATGCTTCGCTTCCCGCCCGCTGGTCGAGGTAGGCAGGAAGCCCGACCTTCGATGGAGGAAATTGTTGTGGTTTGGTCCACGTGGCGCCTTCACGGTATTGATTCGCCGCCAGCATCACGTTGACGATCGTACTCGCGCTCTTGACCCACGTGTAGTCGATCATTCCGGATCTGCTCCACCGTGCCTGGCAGCCTAAGTGCAGTCCGCGCTCTGTTTGCCACGTCCAGTCATATTCGTCACAGAAGAACCGGCCGTAGCTTACTCGTCCAAAAAGACGATGCCGGTCCGAAACCTGATAGTCCACCCGGTTGGTAAAAGACTTGTATTCCCAATTGAACGGCATGTTCGCGGCAATGAAGGTGTTCAGCGGTTCCGCTCTCGGGTTTACCGGTTCATTGTTGGTGGCGGGCAGAAACTTGGCGTAATGCTCGTACATGGGGTTGATCATCCGGCTGCGCGGAACGATATTGCCCGGAAGCGGGTCTCGAACAACGTGTGTCGCCCGGCCGGGATCCGGCCGCACCGAGAGAGGATCGTGAAGCTGGTATTGAGGGCCAATCTGCAGCATCCGAGAAAAATCCCCCATGCGCGCCGCCATGGTGGGAAGGGTGATGTTCAAGGCTGCCGCCGGAACGGGCTTCGCGTCTTTGAAGCCGTTGAAGCTGAAGAAGAAGAACAACCGGTTGCGTCCGTTCACCAGTTTCGGGATCGTAACCGGTCCGCCAACTGTACCTGCGTAGGTATTCGAGCGGCCTGACGCTTGTTTGTCAGTGTTGCGGAGTTGGTTTGCCAGCACCGTATTGCCGACCGTTTCGGCTTCCGAAATACGGCGATAATAGAGCTGCTTCTGGAAGAACGGCGTCCCCTGCCAGCGTTGCTGCCAGTGCTGCCACGTCAGGTTGCCGTGATATTCGTTCGTGCCCGCGCGAGACATCATCGCAAAATTGATCCCCGTGGTGTGCCCCACCGCGGCGTCGAAATTCATCGTTTCAACTTTCATTTCCTGAATCGTGTCGGTCACGGGAGCCATGGACACCCAGCGCCTTCTCCCATTGTTGGGAGCTCCGTCAATCGACCACTCGTTCCCCCCAACCCCGCCCGCGGTCGTGTAGTCGGATGCGCGCCCGATCGCGATCACCTGGTGATACTGATTGTTTCCGCTGGTCGAAACACCCGCCGAAAACTGCGAAACCAGCGCAATGCTGTTGCTCATCACAGGAAGACTCATGATGGTGCGATTGTCGATGATACGTCCGGCGGACACCGAGTTTGTTTCCAGCAGCGGCGCCTCGGCAGTTACTGAGATACTTTCCGAGGCCGACCCGATCTCAAGGCGGACGCCCACCTCCACTCGTGACCCAACCGGTAGTACGATGCCCGTGCGGACGGTCTTCTTGAAGCCGGCAGCCTCAACTTCGACCGCGTAATTACCCGGCAGCAACAGCGGTAACTCGAAGTATCCGGTCTCGTTGGACGTTGCCGTGGCCCGGATGTTCGTTTCCACGTTTCTCGCCACCACAGCCGCGGCGACAACGGCAGCGTCCTGCGGGTCGAGAACTCTGCCAAAGATCGCTCCGCGCGTTTCCTGCGCCTCGGCGGTTTGGATTGCCAGCGCAAGCGCGCACACGTATCCTATGAACCTCATCGTGTTCTCCTGTTTGGTTGAGATTGTGGCGACCGAAACGGTCTCTCTACCGCGTCAGCCGGTCTCTCCCGTCAAGCCCGAATTGTCCCGAACCTGCCGCGTAACTCGATCGGCCTATCGGCGTTTCCCGCGCGGTAACTTCGCACCGTAGTAGACAGCTCGGTGGCGGTTATCATCGTAAGCAAGGTGAAGCCACTCCCGATCGCGGCTTACGAAGCCATCCGGGTAGTTGATGCGGCCGCTGGGCCCGTCACTCGATTCCTTGACAAGGACTCGCTGGTATGGCCACGTCTTCATGGCGTCAAAGCTGACCCACAGTGCCAGCGGACTTCGATGGCGGGGATTCGGGTTGTGCAACAGCGCCACTGCCTCTCCGCCCAACGAATACATCGTCGCTTTCGAACCTGGATTAGGGATTTCGGTTTTTGTCGCGAACTCGGGCCACGTTCGGCCACCGTCTCGGGACTCCGCGGAGTACAGGACTCCGCCAAGCTTGTCCGCGCGAATGATCATTATGATGCGATTACCGGGTAACTCCACAATGTTCGGTTCTGCCCAACCAAAGTAGCGGTCATCGGCAGTTAACCGGACATTCCCGTGTTCGCTCCACGTTTTGCCCCCGTCAGCACTGATCAACACACCGTTGCGAGGGTTCGTGAGCGCACGCTCCAACGGAGGCTTTGAACTCTCATCCTCCGGTCCAATGTAGTGCTGGAACGGCAGGAAGATTCGCCCATCCCGCGCTATGAACCCGTTACGAATGAACGTGCGGTCCTCCAGCCGGCCCGGCAGGGGTTCCGGCTTGCTCCATGTTCGGCAGTTGTCCGTGCTGTGAATGACGTATGACTTCCAGTCATTGCGCCAGTGAAACGAGTGCGTCGCAAAGTACAGCGAACAGCGTCCTCTGTGGACCAGCAGTTCCGTCGGGCCCTGCCCCAGTGTCTTGCCCTCCCGTGGGATTCCGACGTTGAATGTCTCCAGCGGCGTCCACGTCTTGCCTTTGTCGCGGCTGCGGGTCACGCCGGTGTAGTTCAGCGGAGATGGCTCCGTGTCGCCGCCGGCGAGAAGGAACAAAATCCATGAGCCGTCCGGTAGTTCGCGCAGGGTCGTGTCGCAAACCATGCTGTTGGGTTTGATCCCGTCATACGCAACCTTCGTGCGGTCCCGCCGCGCGTTTGCCGCTGCCACCGCTGACCAGTCCGTAGCCTGATCGCCAGCCGCCAGCGGCGCGGCCGCGGCGCCCAAAAAAGCTCGCCTGCTAATCATTTCGAAACTTCTCCAGACGCTTCGGCTGGAAGCCGCTTGGGACGTGTGGGGCGAAGGTAATGCGGCTCATCCACATGGATGGACGCCGCCAGGAATTGCGTTGGCATCGTTGGCTCGCGCGGATGTCCGGGTCTCCCGGGCACCCAAAACAAGATGCTACGCTGCTTGCATAAAAATGTCAATATGCTTTAAAAAAATTCTAGAGTGCGAAGCGATCTGTGACGATTCGCCCATGATCCAGGCTAAGATATGGCTCAAGCCGGTACATGATCTCCTCCAGATGATGCCGGACGTGCTGCCGCGTCGCGCGGTCGGCCTCATCCACTTGGCCGGAAGTCAATGCTTCGGCCAGCGAAACATGCCAGTTCCGGGGCAAGCGCCGTGCACCAAAAAGCTTGTCATAAAACGAGTTAAACACCAGGTGCTGGTTCTTCTCAATCTGCTGCCGAAGATATGGACAGCCGGAACCATCCGCAATCCGGAGGTGAAAGTTCATATGACGCAGCCGCAACTGATGCATCGAGTCTTCGGTCGCCTGGTCGGACTGTTCGGCGTTCTTCTCGTACAGGCCGTCTAACTCGGAGGCCAGCAACAGGATCTCACGCCGTTCCACTGCCGATGCCCGTTCGGCAAACAACCTTGCTGCCTGAGTCTCCAACGCTTCCCGAACAATGCAGAACCCCCGAATCTCCTGCGGCGTGGGAATCCGTATCCTGGTTCCTACCCGCCGCCCGCTCGCTACCAGCAGTTCCTGCTCCAGCCGCTGAAGTGCCTCACTTACCGGTAGCACGCTCATCCCGAGATCTGCGGCGATCGCCCGGCGATTGATCTCCGCACCGAGAGGCCAGACCCCCCGCAGAATACGGTCGAGGATGTGCTGGTAGGCGCGTTCTGCCAGATCGCCCTCGTAAGGGACCTTCTCGTGTTGGGTAGACACGTCTCCATCATAGCAACGGTCCGGCCAAATGTTGCCGACCTCGCGTCATGAACATTTTTTTGTTTCGTATTGACATTTTATTGGATCGGTCTGCATACTTGATCCCGTGGACCTTTTCAACACCAGACTGGAAAGGGGGATCCCCCAATTGGGCGTTTGGCTCAACCTCGGGTCAGCCGTCTCCGCTGAGATCGCCGCTCTTGCCGGAT
This sequence comes from Bryobacterales bacterium, assembly GCA_016789785.1. The sequence continues at coordinate 2,198 of JAEUQE010000296.1, read as the reverse complement.
ACGACTGGCTTCTGGTTGACCTGGAACATGGTTCAGGCGATTATCGGGACCTCTCCCAGCAGCTTTGGGCCGCACAAGCCAGTCACTCCGCTGTCATTGTCCGCGCTCCGGCTCTGTGGGCGCCGGACATCAAGCGAGTGCTCGACCTCGGCCCTCACGGCATCATGCTCCCCAACATCGAGAACGCCGATCAGGCCGTCGCAGCCGTGAAGGCCGTCCGGATCCCACCGCTTGGATCGAGGGGAGCCGCAACCTCCACGCGGGCCAGTGGATACGGATACGGATATGAGGCATACGTTCAGAAAAGCAATTCATCCCTGCTGTTGGTGGTGCAGATTGAGTCGGTTGAGGGCCTTGCAAACGTTCACCAGATCGCAGCGGTCGACGGTATCGACGTCCTCTTCGTCGGCCCTCTCGACCTGAGCATCTCGATGGGCGTGAGAGATCCTCTCCGGGATGAGCGCTTTCGGAAAGCCCTGGTCTCCGTGGTCGAGGCGGCTCACCGTTCGGGGAAGAGCGCCGGCATCCTCGCTCGGAACGAAACCGAAGCAGACAGCTACCTCTCCATTGGGTTCCGCCTGGTCGCCGCCGGATCCGATCGCGGTTTTTTGGCCTCCGCCATGCGCAAAGGCGCCGATGCCTTGAGAATGTTGGTAACGAGAGCCTCGGACCAATGAGAGAGCCACTCATTCTGCTGATCGACCTCGGGACTCAGAGCCTCCGCGCAACCATCTTGGACCGGTCCGGCAACAGGGTCTTTGCGAAATCTTTGCCCGTATCGACCCACCGGACGGGTTCCTGTCAGGAACAGGACCCAATCGAATGGCGTGACGGCATGCTTCAACTACTCGCCACCGTTGGCGCGGATCGGGATTTGGCTGGCAGCATTCGGGCTATCGCCGCCTGTGGAACGCTCGGCGGTCTGGTCGCAATCGATCCCCAAGGCCGCCCATTGCGCCCAGCACTCCTGTACAGCGATCCGCGACCTTCCGATTACATCGAAGCGGTCGAGGCAACAAAGCACTTCCGCGAACTCCAACGCCTCACCGGCTGGCGTGCTTTCGCGGGTGATCTGCTGCCTCAGGCGATGTGGTTGTCCCGCCAGGAGCCCGGCATCTATGGCCGCGCACAACTCTTACTCGATTCGACGGGGTACCTGAATTTTGTCCTGACTGGCCGCCGCACCCTCGAAACCTATTCCGCCTATAGTTGCTATGCCCACCCGGCCGAGCCTGGCGTACCTGCCGGACTGCTCGCGGAACTCGATCTGGATGCCCGCCGCTTCGGCTGCCCCATTGCATCGGGTGAGCAGGTCGGCATGCTCTGCCGCAAGGTTGCTTTGGCAGTTGGTCTCCCGGAGTGCCCTGTGATCTCCGTTCCCTACGACAGCATGACGGCGTATCTCGGAGCAGGCCTGCACGAAACGGGAGACGCTCTGGAGATCTCTGGCACCGTCACATCGTTCGGTGTCTTGCATCCCGCTCCTGTGATCGATTTCGAACGGCGAGTCTACGCCTTCCCCCTGCCAGGCACCTCCAACTGGCTGGTGAGAGGATCTACCTCTGCTTCTGGCAGCGCGCTCGAATGGGCCAAGCGGGAGTTCATAGCGGATGGCTTCGAGTCGTTTGACCGCCTGGTGTCTGCCTCTCCGCCTGGCGCGAACGGCGTATTGTTTCTCCCTTACCTGTCTGGAGAACGGTCGCCCTTGTGGAATCCGAGTGCGCGCGGTGTGTTCTTCGGTATCCTGGGGTCGACCACGCGAGCCGACATCGCCCGTGCCGTATATGAGGGGATCTGCTTCTCCTTACGACACATTCAGGCGGTCATGTCCTCGAACCGGATCCCGATCGGCAAGGTGAAGCTGGCTGGCGGACTATCTCAGAACCGGATTCTCAACCGGATCAAAGCGGATGTGACCGGGAAGACGCTGCTATGTCTTCGCGATCACGAGATCACCACACTTGGGGCGGCCTCGGTGGTTGGGCGCGCTCTCGGCTGGTACTCCGGCGAACAGGAGGCATGCGAGGCCCTGCTGTCGGTAGAGACTGAATACACTCCCCAACCGGCTGCCGCCCGTGTCTACGATCAACAGTTCCGCACCTACGTTGAATTGGTCGAGCGGTTGGTGCCGCTGTTTCGTCCGTCGGAAGTCCCTCAACTTGTCCATACCCACTGAGCCCGCGCTGGCCGGCGCCAGA
>JAEUQE010000295.1 GCA_016789785.1 Bryobacterales bacterium | reverse complement strand
GGCATCGAGGCTAGCCTTTGTCAGGGGGTGGGGATTTTTCGTCCGGCACTATGGGGATTTTCTCACCGGCGCTGACAACGAGAACGCCCTGTGGAAATCAGCTTGGCGGCCCTGGACATCGATTTGAGGGATTTGAGGGTGTCTTTGGGTGCTAAGGCGACATCCTGGTTTGTGGGCCGCGCCGGTGGGGTGTGTGAAAGCCGGTCTGGAGTAAGCTCGGTTTGGAGTACGCGAGGGTGCCGTTCGAGGAGATATCCATCGACCCGGCCATCTGCCACCGTTAGACTTGCGTGAAGGGCGCGCGGGTGGCGGGTAACGGACGGCGCGCGCCCTCCAAACGGGGCTCCGAGGGAGGGCTGGGCTTACTCGCATCGAACGGGCGATTTTTTGAATCGTTTCAATGTCCGGAGCCATCTCCTGTCTCAAGTCAAGGTTCGAATGCAGGGGATTGTATGAAAAAGTTGCTCCTTGTAGCATTCTGTCTCGGGTCCATTCCAGTGATGGGCCAAATCCGTTCCGCCACCATCGTTGGAACTGTCACCGACCCCGCGGGTGCGGTGATCTCCGATGTCGACATTATGGTCCGCGAAACGGGAACCAACGCCACTTATCCATTCAAGACGAACGAGGCTGGGGACTTCACCGTACCCTACTTGCCTCCAGGCACCTACGAGGTGTCGGCCCGCAAGCCGGGTTTCAAGACATTTACCCAGACCAGCATCGGGCTGACCACCTCGCAGACCGTACGCGTGGATGTGCGTCTGGAAGTCGGCTCGGTGGAAACGCGGGTGGAAGTGGTGGAGTCCGCACTGGCATTGCAGACGGAGTCAAGCCGCGTGACGAACGCGGTTTCGGAACAAGTCATCCGGTCGATTCCGAATATCAATAACAATCCACTCAATTACGCGGTGCTGCAGCAGGGTGTGGTGGCGCGTGCCGCGATGAATGATACTCAAAGCGCACAGTCGTTCGGCATCGGGACCGAAGGCCGGCGTACCTTTTCGAACTTCCAGGTAAATGGCGGCGCGGCGTTCGGAAACGACATTCAACTGGATGGAGTTTCCATTCAGGCGTCGGCTTGGAACGAAGTCGCCGTGATGCCGAACACCGAAGGCATCCAGGAAGTCAAGACGACGATCAACAACATGAGCGCGGAGTATGGGCGCTCGCAGGGAACCGTGCTCATCACCACCAAGTCGGGAACCAACGACTTCCATGGATCGGGCCAGTTCCGCATGCGGAACGAAGCACTGAATGCCAACCGTTTCGAGAACAACGCTAACTCTCCCTTTGTGAGCCGTCCGCCGTTCAAGGTGCAGAACTACTCCGCGACGTTTGGCGGCCCGATCCTGATTCCGAAGATTTACAACGGCAAGGACAAGAGCTTCTTTTTCGTGAGCTATGAGGGGCTGCGTTTCAGCCAGGCTCTGGATTACTTCCGCACGGTGCCGACGGCGCTGGAACGGCGGGGTAGCTTCTCGCAGACGGTTACTCAGGTGGGCGCGCAGTTCGTTCCGGTGCAGGTATTCGATCCGTTCAATGTGATGGTGGATGCCCCTGGACGGTTCCGCCGCATGCCGTTCGCGGATGGCGTGATTCCGGCGAGCCGCCTAAATCCGTTCGCCACGAGATTCACGAACGAGTTTCCGCTGCCGAACCGTGCGCCGGACGATCCGCGAGGACTGAACAACTTCTACAACCGTTTGAACCGCACATTTACGCGCGATGCGATCAACGCGAGGTTGGATCACCGCATGAAGTCGCACTCCTTGTACGGTACGGTGGGCAGCAACATCGGACTCATCGACTCTCCCAATGGTTGGGGAGACGGAACCCGGGCTTTCGTGCAGCAGGGCGGCTTTATCGGTAAGGTGAACGGCGACCGCAATTACTACGGCGCGATTGGAGATACGTGGATCCTCTCTCCGACGTTGATTGCCGATATGCGCGTCGGACTTACGCGCGTGGCGGCCGACAACCGGTCACAGACGTTCAATGACCTGGACTATAGCCAGTTTGGCATCCCCCAGGACTTTCTGCCGGCTTCCGGTCTGGTCGGCGCCTATCCGGAGATCACCAGCTATGGTGGCGGATGGAGCATTCTCAGTCCGTTGAACCAGACGGCGTATCTGGCGAAGATTGAGCGTCAGACCAATTGGAATCTCAACGGCTCCGTGACCAAGATCTCCGGACGGTGGACGCATAAGTGGGGCGCGGAATTCCGCAATTACCTGTCGAACTACAGCGATGCCCGGGGGTCTTTCTGGATGCGTTCGGGCAACGGCTTCACATCGGGCAACGTGATTGGGCCGCAGGGGCAGAACCTGGATACGGTGACGGGTGAACGCAGCGGCTCCGGGCTGGCGAGTTACCTGCTCGGCGCGGGCGACATCCAGGCCGGTGAAAATGCAGTGCCGCTTGCTTTGTCAGCGAAGTACTTCGCCGCTTATCAACAAAGCGACTGGCGCGTGAACAGCCGGCTGACCATGAACCTCGGTCTCCGCTACGACATTCAACCGGGGCCGACCGAGCGCTACAATCGTGCGTCGGCGATCAGCTACCGCGGGCAGAATCCATTTGGAACGCCTGGCCGTCTGGTGTTTCCAGGCCAGGATGGCGCTGGCCGGGGCCTGTATCAGACCTACTACGGCGACTTCGGGCCTCGCGTGGGTCTGGCGTTCCGGGCGACGGACACCATGGTCATCCGGTCGGGCTTTGGAGTGACTTACAATCCTTCGAACACGGGTTACTTCGGGGGACCTTACTATTTCGGGGCGCAGAACTTTTTCCCGCGGACTTCGGACCCGGTGGCCCTGCAGTACGGTCAGGTGCCGGCAGGCGCGCTGGTGAATCCGTTCACCAGTTCGACCATTCTGAATCCGTTGATCGGCGGAGATGCGCGGGCGCCGCAGTATTACGGTTCCGGCGTGAACGAGCCGCGTTTCGATTATGAAGACATGAAGAGCGGGAAGATCGTGCAATGGAACCTGTTTGTGGAACGCCGCCTGGGTAAGGATTTTCTGGCTCAAGTGGGATATTCGGGAACCCGTGGATACCGCTTGCAGATGGGGCGGTGGAACTATGTTACGGATCAGGAATTGCCGGACTCGCTGTTGCAGTCGTGGCGGCAGGAGTACATCGCGACGAATGGCACCAATCCGGCGGTGCGCCAGGTGACCAACCCGTTCCAGCCGAATCCGAACCAGTTGATTCCGTTCAACGGATCGCTCGGGACGCGGACGATGCCGCTGCGGGATACGCTTCTGCCATATCCCTTCCTTCCCGGCAATCTGGTTGGGGCGCCGACCGGTTTCTACACTTACAACTCGCTGATGGCGCAGTTACAGAAGTCATTCTCCAACGGCATTCTGTTCAATATGCACTACACTTGGTCCCGGACGATCGAACTATGGGGCAGCGAGGCGCAGAACAACAATTTCGGCGAAAATGCGGGTCTGCAGACGTTCGCGCTCGACCGGCGGAACCTGGGGAACAACTACAACATTTCGCCGAATGATATTCCGCACCGGTTTGTGGGCACCTTTGTGTGGACGCCGCCGATCGGCAAGGGCCGGCGTTTCGACCTCGTCAATCGCTTTGCGAACGCCGTGGTGGGCGGATGGCAAACCGGAGGCGTGATCATCGGACAGTCGGGGCAGCCGCAGCAGGGCTTCGGTGGGCCGGCGGGGTCGCTGAACGGACGTGGCGACCGCGTTTCCGGTACACCAATAGAAGTTCCGAAGGAATTGCAGCGATGGTACACCGGCGCCCTCCCGGCGGACCGGACGGTGACTCTCCCCGGCGGCCGTCAGTTGGTGGTTTGCCGCTACTGCTTCCTGAAATACAACGTGGACGCGTTTCGCGGCAGGACGGTGCAGTTTCCGAACGGCACCATCGGGCCGGATGTTTATTGGTTCGGCACGGCCGATAACCGGTATGGCGATATCCGGGGAAATGGCCGCTTTAATGTGAACCTTAGTCTGCAAAAGGAGTTCGCGGTTCGCGAGCGTGTGGGCTTCACCTTCTCGGCCGAAGCGTCGAACCTTCTCAACAACACGCAGTTCCGCCCGCAACTCAATGGCGGCCTGGGCAACACGTTCACGAACGTGAGTGCGACGCAGGCGGCACAGGGCATCCGGCCGGGCATGACACAGAACGACAACTTCGGAACGTTTGGCATGTCGACATTCGATCCACGGCAGATCGAGTTGCGGTTGCGGATTCGATTTTAGAGGATACTCGCTGTCCTGACGGGGGATGGGCGGGAGTTACAGCGGCAGCCAAGTGTCAATGCTTTTCACGGCACTCCTGGCTGCCGCCGAGACTTTTGATCCAACCAGGGGTGATCTACGGGCCCCGAGCACGGCCTCGACACGATTGTCGAGGCGGCAGGCTGAAAGTCTGCGTTACCGTGGCGCGTCGTGCCCCTTGGCCTTGCGAAGGCTGACGGCGTTCTCGGCCGTCGTTTCCGAAGCGATCTGGCCGACCCTGCCATCGCGTTCAAACCGTTCACCCGATCCCTCCTCCTCGGTACCAACGTCTTCACCGCAGCCGGATGACGCGGAGGTGACGGTTTTAGTAAGTTGGTGGAGAAGGTGTTGACATCCGAATGAATCCGCGCTGCTACCCTGCATCGTTGCAGGTGAATGGCGGCCCCTTGATGAAGGATGGGGCCTGGACGGGCTTTGTCGCTTTCGACACGCCCGGGTTGACGTTGGAGAGACTGGAGGCTGTGGCCCAGTACTACTACAGTCTCGGCTATGGCTGGTTCTGTCCGACCATGGTGACCGCGAGCGAGGAGGCGTACCGGACCAATCTTCCGGTGTTCCGGGCGGCTCGCGACACGGATTGGGGTCAAGGAGTTCTCCCGCCGCACCTGGAGGGGCCGTGGCTCTCGCCTGAATGCATGGGTGCACACAACCCGGCACTCCGCCTGGATCCGTCGGTCGAGTTCGCGCGCAAGCTGTTGGAGTGGTCGGGCGGATTCCTCGGATGGGTGACCATGGCCGCCGAAAGGCCAGGCGCATGTGACGTGATCCGCTATCTCACCAGCGAAGGAGTCAGCGTGAGCTTGGGCCACCAGAACCCTGGCGTGGACCACATTATGACCGCGCTCTCGGCAGGGGCGCGAGGATTCACGCACGTGCTGAACGCAGCCACGCGCGACAAGATCGGGGCCAAGGATCTGCGCATGATTGCACAGTTCACGGACCGCCGGGCATGGTCGATGATGATCCCTGACGCGATTCACGTACCTGCCGACGCCGTGCGTCTCATGGTGGATGGGAAGGGACCCGACAAGGTGATCTTCGTGTCCGACGAAAGCCCTCTGGTGGGCGCGCCAGTGGGGACGCAGGCTGACGTCTGGGGCCACCGCTTTGAGATTCGCCGCGACGAGGCGGGCAGAGTACGGTCGTACGACCTGAGCGGATCCTGCACCTCGCTGGTGGAGTGCATGGAGATCGCGGTGGAATGGGGCATTCCGCCGGCGGTTGTCGAACGCGCCGTGACCACGAATGCGGCCGCGTTCCTGGAGCCCGCGCTGAGCCGCTTCGGGATCGATCTGGCCGTTGCACCCTCACACAGCCGCGGCGTTGTCCATCAGGACGGCCGCTATCTGACGACGGAGAGTTGAAGAACAAACATGGAACTGCAAGCCCCCCTGGTCCGGCCCGAACTCGATGCGGAGTTCCGGCCGGCATCGCTCGCATGGCGTGCATTTGCGCGCTCAATCGAAGGTCGAAGCCAGTCGATCCGGATTGCCGTGGAGCAAGGTGACGGATCGACATTCGTATTCGAGAGGCAGATTGCCCGCGATACGGGCAGTGCGGCTTTCGCTGCGAACCTGCGCTTTCTGGAGCGCGACATCAAGTTCCTGTTGTGGGCGGTGGGCGGCTGGCGGCTGCACATTGACGCTCCGGAGATGCTGGTGGGTCTGCTGCGCGACTACCACTACAAGTATTCGCCGAACCGCTTGTTCGACATGAAGGTGTTGGGCGCGACCATCTATGGCCGTCCGTTCACGATCGTGCACGCCGAACGGAATGCCTTTCCCAAGCCGTCGCATGTGACACTGCCGCTCGGGCGACACCATGGCGGCTGCCGGGTGGCGATCGACAAGGGAGCCTCGGACATCAAGGCCTACGCGGAGCGCGATGGGAAGACGGTGTTCGCGGGTGAGTTCAAGTGGGACCCGAAGCCGCAAGCCGACCCGGCGTATCACTACGAGCATATCCGTCACGCGCTGCGAAAAGCGGCCGCGGCGCTGCCACGCGTGGATGCGATTGGAGTGAGTTCGGCTGGTGTGTATGTGAACAACGAGCCGCGCATCGCTTCGCTGTTCCGCGGTGTGCCGGCCGAAGCGTTCGCGCGCGAGATCGTGCCGATGTATCACCGCATCCGCGAGGAGTTTGGCGGAGTGCCGCTGGTGGTGGCCAACGACGGTGCGGTTTCGGCGCTGGCGGGGTCGATGTCGCTGGGGCGGAACCGGATTTTGGGCCTGGCGTTCGGATCGAGCCTGGCGGCGGGTTACGCGGATGCGGCAGGCAACATCACCACATGGCTGGACGAACTCGCCTTTGTGCCGATCGATATGAATCCGCTGGCGCCGGCCGATGAATGGTCGGGCGATCGCGGCTGTGGCGTGCAGTATCTTTCGCAGCAGGCCGTGGATCGTCTGCTGGGGCCGGCCGGCATTGAGGTGCCCGCGGAGATGAGCGTGCCGGAGCGGTTGGAGCATGTGCAGGCGCTGATGAGGCACGGGGACGAAAGGGCGGCGCGGATTTACCAGACAATTGGAGTGTATTTCGGCCATGCGGTGGCGCATTACGCGAACTACTACGACGTCGGCACGGTGCTGGTGATGGGACGCGTGACAACAGGTACGGGCGGCGAGATCATTCTCCGGACGGCGCAAGAGGTGCTTGGACGGGAGTTTCCCGATCTGGAGATCGACCTGCGGCTGCCCGATGAAGCGAGCCGGCGGGTGGGACAGGCGGCTGCCGCGGCGTCGCTGCCGCAGATCGTGACGCAGGGCCGGTGATGTGACCTTGGCGACGCTTGATTCCCTGCGTAGTCATAGGAGGATCATCCGCAGTCAAACAGCCGTTATGAGCCGCCAAGTTCTGCCGCGAGCTTCCGGGCTCGATCGAGATCGCTCAACAGCCGGTCATAGAACATCTTGAGGTCGGGAAGCCTCGACCCTGTGCCCGGTACCGGAAAGACCTTGTGCGCCTGTTCCAACGACTCGCGGGCGGCGAGCGCGTGCTTGCGGCGCGCCGCCATGTCGAGAGTGCCGTCGCTTGCGAAGGCGAGTTGAATCCGTCCGCGCAACGCCAGCGAGCGGATCCACTCGCGGCGAAGGTTCGCCACGGAGGCATTCTCCTTCGCACCGGCGATGCGATGCGCAGCCTCGATCGACTCCAGTGCCCCCCGCCGGTCGCCGATGCCGAGCCGAGCTTCGGCTCGGTAGGACAGCGCGCGGGCACGGTAGGCGATCAGGTAGTTCCGGTCGGGGTTATTGCGGACCAGATTTTCCGCCAGATCGAGCGCAACGCGCAACGGCTCGAATGCCTGCTGGAATCTTGACTGCAGGACATGCGCCCGTGCGATGTTCAAGTGGTTGGACAACTCGTCGACCTGCGCATCAACATTGGCGGGGTCCGCGGCGAGGACTTTGCGCGTGTAGACGAGACCCTGCTGGTAGGATCGGAGCGCCGCCTCGCGATCGACGAACTCCTGGTTGCCCGCCAGCGCCATGTGCGCCAACGCGAGCAGCCTCAGGGCCTGAATATCTTTCGGGTCGGCGAGTGTCAACTCTTCGCTGACGGCAATCGCCTTGCGGGCGTGCCGAATGGCATCTTCGTATTCGCCGAGATTGGCTTTGACGTGGCTGTACTGGCGGTAGGCATGCGTCAGATTCTGGAGCGATCCGGTGTTTCGGGACTCCGACACCAACCGTTCGTTGTTGGCGAGGATGAGCCGCCAGTGCTGTTCCGCCGCGGGATAGTCGCCGAGCAGGCTCAGCACATCGGCCAAGCCGTTGCGCGCCGATATCACAGCATCACGGCTGGCGGGGCTTTTCTCGACGCCGTCAATCTCTTCGACCAGCGTGAGCGCGGCTTCGTAATGTTGCCGGGCCGCGGCAGTGTCGCGGAACCGAAGCGCCAGTCCCCCTAAGCGCTGTTGCGCGGCAGCGAGAGTGCGGGCTGAAGAAGGTCCTGGTGAAAGGCGGCGGATCTCCATTGCGCGCGCGAGCGAACTCTCGTATGCCTTCTTCGCGCCGGTGACGCTCCCGCCGTACTGGAGGTTATCTCCAATCCTCGCCTCCAACGCTTCCATCTGCGACTCGACCTGGATGCGGGCAGCCGGCGGCAGTGTCGTGACGTCGATGGGCGGATCCGTCATGACGGTGAGGCCCTTCTCAAAGCTGCGCCGTGCCTCGGCGGACTTGCCCAAACTCGGGCCGAACGGACTCGCCTGAACCATGCCGATTTTCAAGTAAGCGGCGGCGATCTCCAGCCGCAGGCTCAGATCCGCACCCGCCTGACCGGCGAGCTTGTCAAGATACTCGAGCGTTCCGCGAACCATCTGCTCGCGAGCCTCGGTGGTGCCCGGCACACGAGCGAGTTTGTCGTGAATATCGAACAAATAGAACCGGGCGAGGCCGCGCACCTGATCGAAGCGCTCACGGGCGACTTGCGCTTCTCGCGTTGCCCGCCGCGCTTGCACGAGAGCCACCACCGTGCCTGCGAGCAACCCGATGGCGGCGATGCCCGCGGCCAGCACCTGCACGCGGTTTCGGCGGATGAACTTGCCGGCGCGATAGGCGAAGGCATCGGGCCGCGCCAATACCGGCAGTCCAGCATGATGACGCTCGATGTCCTGGATGAACTCGGCGACGGAGCGATAACGGCGGTCGGGCTCTTTGCGCAGCGCC
>JAEUQE010000294.1 GCA_016789785.1 Bryobacterales bacterium | reverse complement strand
ACGGATCCGCGATCCATCTTCCGAGATGCTCATCAGGCGCCCGCAACAATGGGGTGCGCTGGTTACCGCTTCGCCTGCCAGCGGGAGATCCGCCATGTTGCTATTCATGCTCAAATACGTCTGGCCCGAAGTATCCACCGCCAGTGACTGAATCGTATCCTCACCCTTGCCGCCGATCAGCGTGGAATAGATCAGACCTCCCGTCGGGCCGTGAATCTTTGCGACGAAGCCATCGCCCCCCCGGTACACCCTCGACACGGGCCTCATCTCATCCGGGCCCTGATACTGCGTCTGAATCGCTCCCACCGTGGTTGGGAAGTCCCGCGAATAAGTCCAACCCGCTACATAGATGTTTCCATCCAAGTCCGTTCTGATAGAACCTGTTTGTTCGTATCGTGATCCCAGAAGGTACACGGCGTAGCGAAATGCTCCCTTGGAATCGAACATGGCCACAAACGCGTCCGGGCAGTGATTCGTCAGTCCGCCTTCAATGCAGATCGAGGAATTCTCGTCCGCCTCTGAATAAACGGTCGTTGTTCCTGCAAAGTACCAGTTGCCGGCAGCGTCCGCGATGGCTTGTGGGGCGGCAAACACCCGCGTGGACCACGTCGGAATCGTCACGGGCACTTCCATCGTCAACGTCATCGGAAGGCTCGGATTTGCCGCAGGTGCGAGGAAATGCACACCTAGGCTGTCCAATCGTGCGCTCACCGCGACCTCGTTGCCCTGCGATGCCGAAATGCGCCATACCCCGAGGTTCGTCGAGATGGTGTTACTGCCGGGAAGGATCGATTGCGCCGACAGGCGGATCACACGAAGATCCGCCGCCGTCCGCAGTTCAAAGCGGGCCGTCAATGAGGAGTCGTTGGCACGATACTCCAACGACACTCCCGGCCACACATCGCGGAAGCGCAGCACGCGGTAACGTGGCAATGGCCCGATCGACTCCCCTCCACGATAGAACCGCGTAAACGTTCCATCGCTCTCGCTCGCCTCCGCGGAGCACGACGTGCGCGCGTCAACGAACCGGATCTCCGAGGGCGGCCGCAATGGTGTGCGCCCTCCATACACGCCATCGCACCCGAAACCCATGGTCAGGTGACCCAGCACGTAGCGAAAAGCCGTTGGCGACTGGCCGCGGTTCTCTTCGAAGGCCGGCGGAACGGTCAGCGTCAGCGCACTCAGTGACGCCGCCCGTGAAACTCCAGCGGCAAGAATCAGAAGGATGATCGCTTTCACAGAATGTCTCCTGCTGCCACCATCTTCCCAAGAAACCATGGTGCCCATCGGTGTAGCATGGGCATCTGGAGTTTATGACCGTCCCTCTCATCCTTGATGCCCACCTCGACCTCTCCATGAACGCCATGGAATGGAATCGCGACATCCGCCTGCCGCAGGTCGAGATCCGCCGCCGCGAACTCGGCATGCACGACCTTCCCGATCGAACCCGCAACACCGTCTGTCTCCCCGAGATGCGGCGTGGGCGCATCGGCCTCTGTGTTGCCACTCAGATCGCGCGCTTCTCCGGCCGGTTCTCGAAGCTCCCCGGATGGCAAAGCCCCGAACAGGCGTGGGCGCAGACACAGGGTCAACTCGCGTGGTATCGCGCCATGGAAGAGTGCGGGCAACTGGTGCAGTTGCGCACATGGCCCGAAGTGGAAGCCCTTGCCAAAAAGTGGAAGAACGCGACCAACGAAGAGGCCGCGAAGCTTCCCATAGGCTATCTATTGAGCCTCGAAGGCGCGGACTCCATTCTGAGTTGGAAGCATCTGGAACGGTCGCGCGCCGATGGGCTCATCGCCATCGGCCCCGTGCACTACGGGCCCGGCATCTACGGCCATGGCACCGACGATGAGGGCCCGCTCACTCCCAAAGGCAGGGAACTGCTCAAGGAGATGCAACGGCTCGGCATCATTCTCGACGTCACGCATCTCTGCGACGAAAGCTTCTGGGACGCGCTCGATCATTACTCCGGCCCGATGTGGGCGAGCCATCACAACTGCCGCTCACTTGCCGATTGGAACCGCCAGCTCGCTGACGATCAGATCAAAGCGCTGGTGGATCGAGGCGCCGTGATCGGCATGGCATTCGACGCCATCATGATGGTGCACGGCTGGGTCCACAAGCGCTCCACGCCCGCGGAGTTCGGGCTCAAGATGGAGAAGATCTGCGAACACATTGACCACATCTGCCAGATCGCCGGCAACGCCCGTCATGTAGGCATCGGCACCGATCTCGATGGCGGCTACGGCACGGAGCAAACGCCGATGGACCTCGATAGCATCGCCGATCTGCACAAGCTGATTGCTCCGCTTGCCGCCCGCGGCTATTCCGAAGAGGATATCGGGAACATCTTCCACGGCAACTTCCTTCGCTTCCTCCGCGAGCATCTGCGGTGAGCACATTGCAAGCCACTCAGGGCAAGCCCACGCGCATTCGCTACGCGCTGCTAACGGTCGCCACGGCCAATGCCTTTCTGCTGTATCTCGACCGCATCTGCATGGGCGCCGTGGTACAGTCGCTGAGCTTTCAACAGGAGCTTGGCCTCGACAAGGAACGAACCGGCGATGTGCTTGCGTCGTTCTTCTTCGCATATGCGATCGGGCAAACCCCTGCCGGTTGGCTGGCCGATCGCTTTGGCCCGCGCCGCATGCTGGTCACCTACATCGTGCTTTGGTCGTTGTGCACCGCGGCTACCGGCTTTGCCACGGGGCTATGGTCAATGCTCGCCGTGCGCGTTGCTTGCGGACTCGCCGAAGCCGGCGCCTATCCCGCAAGCGGCTTGTTGATCACCCGATGGTTTCCGTTTCTCCAACGCGGTCGCGCCAACAGCGTGGTCGCCTTCGGTGGTCGTGTGGGCAATTCACTCGCGCTATGGCTGACTGCGGGCGCCATTGCCGCGCTTGGTTCGTGGCGTCCTGTGCTGTGGATCTATGGAGCCATCGGGCTTGTGCTTGCGATCGCCACACGCGTTGTCTTTCGCGATCATCCCGACTCGCATCCCTGGGCCAATGACGCCGAGCGCGAGCTGATCCGCTCAGGCTCACCGCCGGCCGCCGCCCCCAGGCTCGCATCGCCATGGGGAGCGCTGGTGCGCCATGGCGGTCTATGGTTCTTCAACGCAGGGGCAATGGGGTTGAACATCGGATGGGCGTTTCTCATCACGTGGCTGCCCGCGTATCTCGTGGAGGTGCGCCACCTTGATCGTGTCACGGCAAGCCGCTACGTCTCCATCGCGCTTGCCTTCAGCCTCAGCGGCATGTTGTTTGGCGGTTGGTGGTGCGACACTCTGACCCGCCGTTACGGCCAGCGATGGGGACGCCGGCTGCCATTCCTCTTCGGCAGCGCGGTGTGCGTGGCCGCCTATCTGGTTTGTCCGCTGCTCTCTGATCCCGTGATGGTGGCGGTGGCCTGTGGTGTGGTTGCGTTTGCCAGCGATAGCCTCGGACCCGCGGTGTGGGCCGTCGGCCAGGACATCGGCGGGCGTCATGTCGCGGCTACCATGGCCTGGAGCAACATGTGGGGCAACTTCGGCGCATCCGCGGTCGCGAAGGTCATCCCCATGATCCTCGCCAGTTCGCTGCACTATCCGGACTGGCGCGAAGTGTTCTGGCTCTGCGCCGGCGGGTTCGTCGTGCTCGGCCTTTGCGCCCTGATGGTTGACACCACCCGCTCGCTCGAAAAGCAAGCCTCTTTACCGTAATCAGCCACCGTAAGATTACCGCTCGTTACTCTTCTCGCGAAACCTCTTGCCTGAAGCTTGTTTCAGGAGGGGATCATGAAGAGGATCACTCGAACGATCATGGTGGTAGCATTCGCAGGCGCCGTTATGTCTGCGAATCGAACCCAATGGGAAGATACCTTCGAACAGGCCCAGGCGGCCTTTCGGGCTGGGCAGCATCGTGATTCGGCTGGCCTCTACCGCGAGGCAATCACCCGTTACCACTCCGCCGCTGCCCAGGACCCCCGCCTCGTCGTGATGTTGAACAACCTCGGCGCCGCCTGCCAGATCCTCGGCCAATTCGAAGAGGCCGAATCCCTGTATATGCAGGCAATCGCCGAACACAAGCGCCACCGCCCGGCCGATGTTCGCATCGGCAACACTCTGACAAATCTCGCGGGCATCTATCGTTCGAAGGCCCGCTATGCCGAGGCCGAAGCCACCTATCGCAAGGCGATTGAAGAGACCGATCGCGAGAGCGGCAATCAGAGCCTGGAGTTCGCGACAGCCCTTGCGAATCAGGCAGACTTCTACCGTGCGCTGGGCGACGCACTGAAAGCGTTGCCGCTTGCCGAGCGCGCTCTCCGGATCACGGCGAAGCGGCTGCATGCGGGCCATCCCACCCTGGCCGAGAAGCTGCAAGTGGTAGCATGCATCGAACTCGAACTGGGCCACCTCAAAGAAGCCGAAGAAGGTCTTCGCCAGGCCCTCACCATCTTTCAGAACACGGGCCGCGGGGAAGACATGTTTTCCGCAGCGGCACTGCTCGGCATCGGAGAAGTGGCTGCGCAGCGCAGACGCTTTGATCAGGCCGAGCCCTTGTTCCGGCGTGCGGCGCAGATCTACGAGCAGACCCTTGGTCCGAACCATCCGAAGACCGCTTTGGCTTGGAACAACCTCGCTCAAGCCTTGCGCCATCAGGGCCGCCTGGAAGACGCCGAGCCGCTGTATCAACAGGCGCTCCGCGTCCTGGAAGCTTCGAGCGGCGATACCTCAATCGATTTCGCGATGTGTCTTTCGAACTATGCGGACATGCAGCATGAGAAAGGCAACGAAGGAATCGCGGCGTCGAACCTGAAGCGGGCGATTGCGATCGTCGAGCCAGTGCTTGGCCCGGTGCATCGCTTTCCCGTGATGTTGCGCATCCGGCTGGCGGAAGTCCGACGCGCCCAGCGGTACTATGTCGAGGCGATTCGTCTGTATCGCGAAGCGATGCCTGTGCTGACCACCGCCCTGGGGCCCGAAGACCCCCGAGTGCGTTCCAGCGGTCGCGCCTACCAGAGTTTATTGAAAGAATCGAGCCACTACATCGTCATGAAGAAATAGCGGCGCCCAGTCGCAATTCGGGTGCAGGTCGAACCTTCGGGTGTGGACATCTTGCGGCGGCGGTGGCACAGGCTCAATACTGTGCACTTGGCCATTTGGCTCCGTGGGCCTCACGGCAGCGTCGGCGTCATGCCGCGCCCCGGTTCTTCGGGACGCCTGGCCGTGCGCAGGCCGGTGAGCTGATAGGCTCAGGCGAAGACTTTCTCAATCACCTTGCCGCCGAAATCGGTGAGCTTCTCATGACGGCCATTGTGCAGATACCACAGCTTGTGCTGATCCAGGCCGAGCGCCTGCAGAATGGTCGCGTGGAAGTCGCGCATGTGCCAGCCTTGGATGGCGTGAAGCCCGAAGTCATCGGTGTCGCCGAGCACGGTCCCGCCCTTCGTCCCGCCTCCGGCAAACCACATTGTGAAGCCGTGCGGATTGTGATCACGGCCATTGCCGGACTGCGACATCGGCAGACGGCCGAACTCACTGCCCCAGATCACCAGCGTGGAATCAAGCAAGCCGCGCGACTTCAGATCTTTCAACAGACCTGCAATCGGCTTATCGGTCATGCCGCACATCTTCTCGTGATTCTGAACGAGATCGGTATGCGCGTCCCATTGAATCGAGACAGGCCCTCCTCCCGAGTAGATCTGCACGAAGCGAACCCCGCGTTCCACCATGCGCCGCGCCAGTAGCAACCGCGTCCCGAACTCCGAGGTGTGCTTCTCGTCGAGGCCGTACATCTTGCGCGTGGCGTCCGACTCCTTCGATATGTCGACCGCTTCGGGTGCATGCTGCTGCATGCGAAACGCAAGCTCATAGCTCGAGATGCGCGCCGCCATCTCGGTGTCGGTCTCTTCGGTGTCGAGATCGTTCATCTTCTGTACGAGATCCAACGTCTTGCGTTGGCGCTCCATGGTGACGCCCTGCGGAGGTTTCAAGTGCAGCACTGGGTTCGTTCCGCTACGGAGCAGCGTGCCCTGGTACACTGCCGGCAGGAAGCCCGATCCCCAGCAAGGTGTGCCGCCTTCGGGAGTTCCTTCAGGCTGCGGCATCACGACGTAAGCCGGCAGATTCTCTGACTCCGACCCAAGCCCGTAGGTGACCCATGCGCCCATGCTCGGATAGCCCATCAGAATGCGGCCGCTGTGCACCTGATACATGGCCGGAGCATGCACCACGCTCTCGGTATAGAAGTTGCGCACGAAGCACATGTCGTCCACGCACTGCGCCAGGTTGGGAAACAACGTCGAGACCCACGCACCCGACTTGCCGTATTGCTTGAAGCTCCACGGTGAAGAGAGGATCGGTGTGGAACCGTCGGTGAACTGGCTCTGGATCTTGCCGAAGCTTGCAGGCAACTGCTGGCCTTCGTGCTTCTTGAGCAGCGGCTTGGGATCGAAAGTATCGATCTGGCTCGGCGCGCCGACCATGAAGAGGAAGATAACGGACTTCGCCTTGGCAGCGAAGTGAGCGGGCTTCGGGGCAAGCGGGCTGACGCGCGGTTTGGCGAGGCCATCGCGCACCAGCATCTGTTGCAGTGCGAGCGCGCCAAAGCCATGGGCCGCGTTGCGAAGAACGTCGCGCCGTGTGCGGACTCCGGGGATGTGGCTACGGGATGTAGACGAATTCATTGCGATTCAACAACGCGAGTGCGAAGTCCTCCAGGCGCCCGCCTTCAGCGAAGAAGGTTCGGGCCATCTGCAATTCCACGGGGCGCGGTGCCCGAGCGAGCGTGTGTTTGTAAGCGCGGCGAACGCGGCAATCGGCATCCTCGCCGCACTCCGTTTCGAGGCGCGTGGCGAAGAAGGCGGACTGCTGATGCGCAAAGTCGCTATTCATGAGAGAGAGCGCCTGCAGCGCATGCGTGCTGACCGGACGGATAGGGCAGGAACTCATCGCGTCGGGCTGATCGAAGTTGGCCAGGAAGGGCAGTCGGACCGTGCGCTTGTTTAGCAGATAGATGCTGCGGCGGTGATGCTGGTTCGGATCGAGCGCGACGGGCCACAGGTTGTCCGGTTCGCCTTCGGTAAAGATGATGTCGTAGACCTCCTGCTCGATGGGCACCTTGATGGGCTTGCCTGCGAGTTGCGGGCTGAGCTTTCCGCTCACCGCCAGGATGTTGTCACGAATTGCTTCGCCTTCCAGCCGCCTCCGGTTCATGCGCCAATGAAGCTTGTTCTCACCGTCGATTTTTGCCTTGGCCTCATCGTTGGCCGTTACCTGACGGTAGGCATTGGATAAAACAATATGGCGATCAATTGTTTTGACGCTCCAATTGCCGGCCACGAACTCAGTGGCGAGCCAATCGAGCAGCTTCTGATTGGACGGACGTGAGCCGAGCGTGCCGAAATCATTGGGCGTGGCGACAATACCTGTGCCCATGCGGAACTGCCAGATGCGATTCACCATCACCCGCGCGACCAGGGGATGGTCGGGTGAGGTGAGCCATGTGGCCAGTGCGGCGCGGCGTTGGCCTGCGGTGGCCGGCGCATTGGAATCAATGCCGGGCACTACTCGCGGAAAGCCAGGGCCCACTTCTCCGAGCTTATGGCGATGGTCGCCGACTTTGAGAATATGGGTCGCGGGCGCCTTTTCGAGATTCCGCACTCCATAGGCGGCTTCGGGCGGATCGGGCTGATCGTATTCGATCCGATGCATCTGCTTGCGAAGCCCGGCACGCTGTTCGCGATCCTCCGGAGTCAACACGGCCAGCACTTCGTCCCAAGAGACTTTGATCTGGCCTTCGGCTTCCTTGGCGAGGGTCTTCTGCTTCTCGTCGCGCTTGTCCTTGTCGATGGCAAGGACATCTTTATAGCGCTGTTCGAGCATGGCGAACTTCTGCGCGCGGATCTTTTCACGATACGGCTTTTCGATCTTCGCGATCTCGTCCTTGATTGGCTTCAAGCGCGCTTCGTAGGCCTTCTTCGCTGCTTCATAGGCTTTCTGTTCAGGCTCGGAAGCGAGAACGGTGTCCTTGAAATCGGTGGCGGCGAAGACGGCCTGCAGCCGGTAATAGTCGGATTGTGGAATGGGGTCGAACTTATGGTTGTGGCAACGGGCGCAGCCGATGGTCATGCCGAGGAAGACGCTGCCGATGGCGCCAGTCATCTCGGTGAGCACTTCCTGGCGGTTCATCTCTTCGTCCTGGTTGCCGCCGACGATGTGGATGGGGCCCACGCGATGAAAGCCGGTTGCGATGAGAGCTTCCTTGTTGCCGGGAAAGAGTTCGTCGCCGGCGATCTGCTCCTGAACGAAGCGGTTGTAGGGCTTGTCCGAGTTGAAGCTCCGTACCACGTAGTCGCGATACCGCCAGGCATGCGGACGTTCGGCATCGAGTTCGTAGCCATCGGTATCGGCGTATCGCGCGACGTCGAGCCAGCGCTGTCCCCAACGTTCACCATAGTGCGGCGAGGCAATCAGGCGCTCCACGAGTTTTTCGTACGCATCCGGAGAGTTGTCGCGAAGGAAGGCGTCCACTTCGCCGGGGGTGGGCGGAAGGCCCGTCAGGTCGAGCGTGACGCGTCGAATGAGAGTTTCCTTCGAAGCTTGGCGTGAGGGCGCGAGTTTCTTCGCGCGCATGGCTTCGAGCAGGAACGCATCGACGGGAGTGCGAATCCAGTTGTCTTTCAGCGCAGGCACAACGGGGCGCTGGGGCTTCTGATAGGCCCAGAACTTGCTGCGGTTCCCGATCCAGGCTTCGTCCTTGTCGAGGGTGGCGGCGCCGGCAAGCCAGGTGAGCGCACCGAAGGACACCGCGAGTCCCAGAGTGAGAGTCTGTCGTTGGAGTGTAGCCACGGCCTTTGTTCGATTATAGTGCGAGCGCGCCGTGGTTCGTAGCTTTGCACGGCCCGTGTGCAACCGGATGGACGAAACAAACGGGTCGCCGCTGCGCCGATCCGCGGGGCGGCGCCGAACGTTGGCGGGCCTGATTCGAACGTGCTCTGGTTCGCGGCTGTACACTATCCGTGTGCAACCGGATGGACGAATCAAGCTGCGCATTGTGGAAGTGCGCATCCACGTGCTGGCAGGGGAGCTGCAGGAACGCTTCGGCTGGTCGCTCGGCTGGACGAAGGAACGGCATGCCACGTTGGTGGAGGTGC
>JAEUQE010000293.1 GCA_016789785.1 Bryobacterales bacterium | reverse complement strand
CGGCCTTTTCTAGGGTCAGCCGCGAATCCAGGCCGCCAGCTCTTTTGCCACTTCTTCCGCGGGCATGTCCTTCACCACCCGCGTGCTCCGCTGTTGCTTTGGCAATGCCACTGCGGAGAACGTCTGCGGCGCCACCGGGGCGGGCTTCGCCTTCTGAAGCGCGGGCATCACCGTTCGCATGTTCTGCATGCCGGTCTGCGGACTGTTCGGCGGCTCCGGAAGATTTCCAGTGGCCCAACCCAACACCGCAGGAGGACCGCTGCACGCCGACACCTGATGCTTACCGCCTTCCACGCGCTCGCGAATTTCGAAGACTCCATCCGCGCCAATGGTCAGCGAGTCGACTCCCTGGAACTGCTCGGTGATGCCGAGCTGCTCGCCCACCATCGCCAGCGTGGAGCCTGCCGCGCGGGCCGCGGATTCCCAGCCTCCAAACAGCAGTAGCTTCGACTTGTCGAGGCCAGGAATCGCTTCAATCGCGGAAGCCAGCGCGGCCGCGACGTCGTAACTGTCGGTGAATCCGCTCGCGGGTCCATCCAGCGCAATCAGCTCGAAGCCGACCTTCTGCGCAATGGTCATCAGCACCTGCTGCAGCTTCATCTTCGGCGCAAGGCTGACCAGAAACACCTTGCTGCCCGGCACGTTTTTCGCGAGATGGCTTGCTTCATACAAGGCGTGAGCGGCCCATGGATCCAGAACCGCCGGCAGCATCATTTCGTTTTTCAATGCCGGGCCTTGCGGGCCGGACACGGGTTCCAGGGTCTGCAAAGGGTCGGGCACAATGCCCGCGCAGACGACAATTTGGTAGCTCATTGTTTTGGACTCAATTCTCCGCGGAGTGCAATCCGCCGGCGCCTGCCATGAACACGATGTTGCCGTGATCACAATTCCACATGCACGCGCCGCAATGGATGCACTTTTCGCGATCGAAGGCCGGCTTCTTCTCTCCGTGCGACAACGCCTGTCCCGAACAGATCGCGATACAGGTCTGTCCGCCGCAGCTCTCGCACAGCGCCTCATCGCGGAAGGCGACGTGATCCGCGTAGCCCGGCGCTGCCTGCACCTTGCCGCCGACCAGCAGCGCATCCTGTTGCGTGACCAGTAACTGCCCGTCGTAGGGAATGGCGGGCCATCCCCAGCGATCCATCAGCGCATCATGGAAGGGCTTGCCGCTGGCCGCTGCTTCCTGCCGGATCTCTTCGACTTGCGCCGTGCTGATCCGCTCGCTGAAGAAGTCCTCCACTGCCGGAAGCTGATCGTGCGGCGCGCCCGGAATGTGCAGCTTGCCATGCGTGAAACCGGCGAGCGCCATGCCGAGCATTCCGGAAACTACGCCGCGATGAAAGCCATCCCGCGACTTCTCCGCCGTGCGCGATTCTTCTTCCAGCCAGCTTGCGCGGCGGTGCTTGACGTAGGTCTGATCAAGATTCTCGCGGCTGAAGGGTTTGCCTTCGCGCAACAACTCAAGCACCGCTTCGCCGAGCAGCGCGCCGGTGGTCCAGGCCTCATCCACGCCCGACCCGGTCAACACGTTCGTGCTTCCCGAGCCCTCGCCGATGCGCGCCCACCCATCTCCCGCGAGATGCGGCTCGCCCCGGCGCCCGGACTCGTTCAGTGTCTTGGCGCCCCAGGAGCGAAGCTTTCCTCCCTCGACGTACCGCCACAGATACGGGTGCATGAGGAAGTGCTGCAGGTAGCGGTAGGAAGTGCGGACCGGGTTCTCAAACCAGGAGGGAACGAAGATGCCCGCGCTCGCCACGCGATCGGGATGCACATAGAAGAAGCCGAAGATCTCGGGCTCCGGGAATCCGAACGTATGCAGGACGGTGCCGGGCTCAAGAGTGCTGTTCCCGGGCAGGTCGATCACCATCTTCATGCCGGCGGCCCACTCGCGCTTCTCGTGTCCCGCGGGCATGCCGAAGTGTTCGTCGAGCTGGCGTCCCACCGGACCGACCGGCCCATCGCCAACAACGGTCAGAGCGGCGTGAATCTCCATTCCCGGCTGCAACTCGTGATCGAGCAATTGCACGCCCGCCACGCGATCGCCCTCAATCAGCGGCGATGCGACGGGCATGCCCGGCCAGATCTGCGCGGCGCCGGTCATCATCACCTGCTGCGCGACCCACTGATTGAACTGGCCGATGGAGAGAATCAACCCGTCATGCTTCTCCAGGAACGGCGGCGTGTAGGGCAGCTCGAAGGCATCATGTTCGCAGACGCCGGCCGCTCGCAGCAGGCTGTCGGCCGACTTGAGCGCGGCAGATCGCCGGCTCGCTCCGATCGGATCAAGCAGATACACCACTTTCTCACCGCGAACGGGAGCGGCCATCGGAATATCCGCGGGATCAAGGCCAGGGAAGGAAGCGCGGATGCCGCGCGCCTTGGTCACGACGCCCGACACACCGAAGCCGATGTCGTCGGCCCGCTCGTAGCACATCACTTGCGGGAGCGATCCGTCTTCGAGCGGCAGGCCGCGCACCAGCGTTGTGAGAAACCCGCCCGTCGCCGGGCCGAAACCGACGCAGACGATATCGACATCCATGCGCGGGCGTTCCATGAGGTGTTCCTTGGCCTACATTGGGTAGTCGAGCGCGGCGGGGATCATCACGGCGATCAGTGATTCCGCGGCGCGATCCTTGGCAAGTTGCGATCCGGTGATGCAGCCGTCCATCTTCGCGCGCAACGCCTGAAACTGCCCGTAGCCGGCAAAGCTGACACAGGGTCCAGCCTTGGAGGGATGCGAGCCATCCTCCTCCAACACGTCCGTGGCGACCGCCTCGATCCCCGGCATCACCCCCTCAAGTGCGATCAGCTCGTCGCGATGGAAACAGGAGTCCTTGTCGCTCCAACGCGTGTGCCGGTTGTAGCCGAAGACCAGTTCGGCACAGATGCGTCCCACCTCGCCCGCGGTACGGGCGCTCTGGATGGAGCAGAGGTCGGTGTAGAACTCCATCAGGCCTTCGAAGCCCTCCGCCAGAGCGTCGTTTGCGCGGCCCTTCTGCTCCAATTCCATGGTGTCGAGCACCAACTGGCGTGCCGAGAGGATCCAGCACAGTGCGTCGGCCATGGGGAACGTGACGCCCTGTCGCGCACTTTGATAGAGCTTCGCGCCGTCGGCATCCTTGGCGTTCTGCAGATGGCGCAGCGTCCAGAGCCACATCTGCATCGAAGTGGCGAGCGCGCAGGCGCCGGTGGAGGGCCGCTTGGATGCGATCTCGCGCAACTCTCCAATCCAGTTCTCGAACTGCGCCAGAAACACGTCGTTGGTCATCGTGAGCGACAACTGGCGGCGCTGCACGGCTTCGGGCCCTTCGTAGGTGGCTTCGAGTTGCGCGTCCGTCCACTTATGGACCAAGAAACCGGGACAGTCCTCCGTGATTCCATAGCCACCCATCAGACTTACTGCCTCGCGTAATTCATTCGCGCCGTGGCCGGTATTCCACAGTTTCGTCGCGGGGCAGACCACGTTCGCCACTGAATCAAGCAGTAAGTACTGGATGAGAGGATTGTCGCTGGTGCCGCGCGCCTTGACCACCGCCACCGCGTCGGGCTCCAGTTTGCGCATGGCGCGATAGGCGGACATGCCCTTGGCGGTTCCCTGCTCGGTGAGGATGCGGTGCTTTTCCCGTTCGATGGGGTCCAAGTCGTCGAACAGTCGCGCGGCGGCGAATCCCAGCGAGGCCGCGGCTTCGCCGTTCGCCCACACTTCCAGCAGCCGGTGCAGCACGTCTTCCTTCTGCTGCAGGCCGAGTTCGTAGCGCGGAGTCCCCGGCGCCGTGGTCTCACCGCCGCGGAACCGGTCGCGGTGATAACGCAGCAGCGGTTCGATGGCCGAGAGTAACTTCGCCGCGGTCATCAGGCCGACAGTGACTCGCGTACGCCGGAATACGGCTTCGATGATCTCCGAATGGTCGTAATTCGGGACAATCACGCCGTCCTTGATCTGATAGCCGCCGATAATCCGGCTGGCTGGCACTTTCAAATGGAACACCGGATCCGTGGTGGAGGAAAGCTGGTGCACCATTTTCTTGGTGGGGGCCCCGCGATCATAGGTGCCGGGGTCGGTCTCCTCCAGGATCACCATGCAACTGCCCTTGATCCGCTCGTCCCCGGAATCCACCGCGGCAGTGACGAAGTTGGCAAAACCCATGTTCGTGATGAACCGGCCCCGCTTGGCGACTTCCAGCAGTGGTTCCTGTCCTTCGTTCCATTCCGCGATGCGAACCTTGCCAGAAAGCAGACCGGTCTCCACGCCGACGTAGGGCAGCGGTTCGGTGAGGCAGAAAGCGCCACGTGCGGGCTCGGGATTCAGGGCCGGAGAGCAGCGCTGCATGTAGGTGGCACGCTGTTCCTCCGTACCGCGCTCATGGATCGGAGCAAGCGCGAGACAGCCCGCAAGGCTCGCCGTCGCGGCGCCACCGTCCACCCATGCCAGCTCAAAAGCGGTCAGCGCCAGGGCGAGGTTCTTGGGGCCCTCAATGTAGCCGCCATACGCGGCGTCCATGAAGGCACCGGTGATTCCACCTGCATCGAACTCCTTCAACATGGACGATTTTTCCGCGGTCCACTCATGGGTGTGGCGCGCGCCGCCGGCAACCAGGCGAGCGACCGGGCCGCGAGCCACGGCGCGGGTAGAGCTGACCAGCATCTGCAGATCGTAGCGATCGCTGTAGCGCCACAAGATCTGCCGCACGTCGTCTCCCGGCAGCGTCTTCAGCGTTGCGGTTTTTGGCCTCGCAGTGGTGGGCATGTCGACTCTCCCTTCGAGCGGCTCTGAGAGTGCAATCGCTCTTCCAAAGCGGGGAGGGCGGCAAACGCATGGTTTTAAAGCGGGATGCGGAGTTCCGATGCCGATCGGTTTGGGGCAAATCACCCAGGCGATGCACTCAGGTATCAGCGCCTAGCGCGCAGGTCCGCTGCGACCAGAGTTGCGTGAGAACCTGCGAAAGTCTAGTGGCGGAAATGACGGACGCCCGTGAGCACCATCGCCAACCCGAGCCGGTTCGCCGCGGCGACCACCTCGGAGTCCTTCACCGATCCGCCGGGTTGAATCACCGCCGTGATGCCATGCTCCGCGGCTTGCTCCACACCATCCGGAAATGGGAAGAACGCATCGGAGGCCAGGGAACATCCTTCGAGCGGCAGCACAGCTTTTGCCGCACCGAACCGCACGGAATCCACGCGGCTCATCTGGCCCGCCCCCGCGGCGATCAACTGGCCCGCCCGGGCATACACGATCGCGTTCGACTTCACGTGCTTCACCACCTTCCATCCGAAAGCAAGCGCAATCCACTCCTCCTCCGTCGGCTGCCGATCAGTCACTACGCGGCAAGCGCTCCGGTCGAGCCGCGCGGCATCCGCGGTCTGCACGAGAATCCCTCCGCTGATCGAGCGAATCGCGTGGCCGTTTTCCGCGACCGGAGTCACTTCGAGCAGACGCAGATTCTTCTTCGATGCGAGAACGGCGAGCGCTTCAACGGAGTAACCTGGCGCGGCGATCGCCTCAATGAACGTCTTCGCCACTTCCTGCGCAGTCTCCCCATCCAGCATTCGATTGAACGCGAGCACGCCTCCGAACGCCGACACCGGATCGGCCTCGAAGGCCTTGCGATAGCTCCCGGCGAGAGTGGACTGTTCAGCGCAACCGCAGGGATTCGTATGCTTGATGATCGCCGAGGCCGGGGCGTCGAACTCCTGGATCAACTGCCAGGCCGCATCGAGATCGACGAGGTTATTGTAGGAAAGCTCCTTGCCTTGAAGCTGCCTGGCGCCGGCGATTCCCTGCCCACCCGCTGCGTAGAGCGACGCCGATTGATGCGGATTCTCGCCATAGCGCAGCGGCATTTTGCGGGGCAGCCGTAGATTCAGCGCCTCCGGCAGCGCTTCGCTGGGCGCATCTACCTTAGCCAATCTCTCCGTGATTGCGGAATCATACGCCGCCGTGAGAGCGAATGCCTTCCGCGCCAGTGTCCAGTGCGTGGCTGGTGAAAGCGCGGCATCGTTCGCACGCAGCTCTTCGAGCAGAGCGGGGTAGTCCTCGGGCGAGACCACCACGGCGACATCCTGATAGTTCTTCGCCGCGGCGCGGATCATGGTGGGGCCGCCAATATCAATGTTCTCGATCAAGCGCTCCAGCTTGACTCCCGCCTCCGCGGCGACCTTCTCAAAGGCGTAGAGATTCACCACCACCATATCGATGGCGGGGATACCGTGCTCGGCGAGCGAGGCCATATGATCAGGCTTACTGCGTACAGCGAGCATTCCTCCGGCGATCCGCGGATGAATGGTCTTTACGCGGCCATCCATCATCTCGGGAAAGCCGGTCACTTCGGCGACATCCCGCACCGCCAATCCATTGTCGCGAAGCAGCTTCGCTGTGCCGCCGGTGGAGATCAGCTCAATGCCGAGACTTGCGAGGCCGCGCGCGAATTCGGCCACACCCGTCTTGTCAGTCAGGCTCAGAAGAGCACGTTGAATTTTTGCCATGGGGAACCTTCATTTTCCCATAGGCCGTCGGCGGGGAAGGCTGGTCGGTACAATGAAATGGTGGCTCATTCAGTAACACTCTTGCCTGGGGACGGCATTGGTCCCGAGGTGACGGATGCGACCGTGCGCGCAGTGAATGCGACCGGCGCGGAAATCGACTGGCATCGCGTCGAGCTCTCCGGCGATGTGATCGAAAGGACCGGGCAGTCCGTGCCCGATTCGGTGCTCGAATCCCTGCACCTGCACCGCGTGGGATTGAAAGGACCCGTGACCACGCCGATCGCCGGAGGCTTTCAAAGCGTGAACGTCGCGCTGCGCAAGCGGCTGGATTTGTTCGCCAACGTACGGCCCGTGCGTTCGCTGCCAGGTGTGAAGACACGCTTTCAAGACGTGCATATCGATATGGTGATCTTCCGCGAGAACACCGAGGATCTCTACTCGGGGCTGGAGCACGAAGTGGTCACCGACGTGGTAACGAGCTTGAAGGTGATCACGCGCACCGCTTCCACCCGCATTGCCCGCTACGCCTTTGAGTACGCGCGGCGGCAAGGACGCAAGAAGGTGACCGCCGTCCACAAGGCGAACATCATGAAGCTCAGCGACGGTTTATTCCTGCGATGTTGCCGGGAGATGTCGCGCGAGTTTCCGGAGATCACCTATAAGGAACTGATCGTCGATAACGCGTCGATGCAGTTGGTGATGCGGCCCGAGACCTTCGACGTGCTGCTGCTGCCAAACCTCTACGGCGATATCGTTTCGGATCTTGCCGCGGGTCTGGTGGGCGGTCTCGGACTGGTGCCCGGTGCGAATATGGGCGAGAAGTACGCAGTGTTCGAAGCGGTGCATGGCAGCGCCCCCGACATCGCGGGGAAGGGAATCGCGAATCCGACCGCGCTGATGCAATCGTCGGTGATGATGCTGCGCTATCTCGGGGAAGCCGCTGCTGCCGAGAAGCTCGAATCCGCGATCGAGAAGGTCTACGCCGAAGGGGTCACCGTTACGGGCGACATCGGCGGCAAGGCGACCACCGAGCAATTCACCGATGCCGTGATCGCCGCAATGGCGTAGCGTCGGGCCCATTTTACACGCTTACACAAGGATTGACTCCGCAGTACCTATGTCCAAGACCTCGCTCGACAAGAGCAAAATCAAGATCGTTCTGCTCGAAGGGATTCATCCCAGCGCCGGCCAACAGTTTGAAGCCGACGGTTACCTGGATGTTCGTCAATATCAGAAGGCTTTGCCTGAGGACCAGTTGATTGAGGCAGCGGGCGAGGCCTACATTCTCGGTATCCGTTCCACGACGCAGTTGACGGAGCGTTTCTTCGAGAATGCGTCCCGGCTGATCGCGGTGGGCTGCTTCTGTATCGGGACTAATCAGGTGGACCTCGCCGCGGCGGAAGTACGCGGTATCCCCGTATTCAACGCTCCGTTTTCCAATACGAGGAGTGTGGCGGAACTGGTGCTGGCCGAGATCATCTTCCTGATGCGTGGTGTGCCGCAGCGCAACGCCCTGGCCCATCGCGGTGGCTGGCTGAAGTCGGCGGGCGGCTCGTATGAAGTGCGAGGCAAGTGCCTCGGAATCGTAGGCTATGGGCATATCGGGACCCAGGTGGGCCTGCTGGCCGAAGCGGTGGGCATGCAGGTGATCTACTACGACATCGAGACCAAGCTGGCTCTCGGCAACGCACGTCCGGTGAATTCGTTGGAAGCTCTGCTGGAAGCCGCCGACGTCGTGACTCTGCATGTGCCGGAGACGCCACAGACCCACCGAATGATGGCCGCCGCGCAGTTCGCTCGAATGAAGCCGGGAGCGAGGCTGATCAACGCGGCTCGTGGCACGGTGGTGGATATCGAAGCGCTGGTGGCGGCCCTGGATGCGAACCAACTCTCGGGCGCGGCTGTCGATGTGTTCCCTGAAGAACCTCGCAATAACAAGGAAGAGTTCACCTCGCCGCTGCGCAGGTTCGACAACGTGATTCTCACGCCGCATGTCGGCGGGTCGACGGAGGAGGCACAGCAAAGCATCGGCGTGGAGGTTGCGGGCAAGCTGATCAAATACAGCAACAACGGGTCGACGCTGAGTGCCGTGAATTTTCCCGAGGTTTCGCTCCCCGAGCATCCGGGCAAGCATCGTCTGCTGCACATTCACCGCAATCAGCCAGGCGTGCTCTCGCGCATCAACCGCATCTTTTCCGAACAGAGCCTGAACATTTCGAGCCAATATCTCGAGACGCACGGAACGGTCGGCTACGTGGTGATCGATGTCGAGACCGGAGAGGGTGACGGCATGGAGACACTGCAGATGAAGAAGATGTTGGAAGAGGTGCCGGGTACGATTCGCACGCGAATCCTCTACTGACCGCCGTATTCCCGCCTGGCTCGGAGCTCCGCAAGCCGATGGAGCGGCGCACAAAATCAAGCCCACAGGGTTGGGGACCTTTTCCCGGGCTCCCTCGTCACCTACAACGTAAGGCAGGCCCAGGGCCGGCCGGGACGCTTGGAGTTTCAACTTTTTTCGAGCCCCCGAGGCACCGTCGTGCGAGCCGCCACGCCACTCGGGTTCCGATCGAGGCGAGCGTCCGGGCGGGCCGGGTCTGGAGTTTCTTCCGGCTCCCCCGGCGCCCACACCGTAACGCAGACCTCAGGGCTGGCGCAAATCCATCTGCACCGTTCGA
>JAEUQE010000292.1 GCA_016789785.1 Bryobacterales bacterium | reverse complement strand
CATTCGTGCGATTCCCGCAAGCGCAGCCGATTCCCCCATGCGATCGCCAATATCGCGGCTTCGCTGCAAGCCTTCGCCGTAGTGTTCTTCGGCTTTCGCCCAGTCGCGCAACGATGCATAAGCGGATGCGGTGTTGTTGCTGGCATAAGCGATTGTCCGCTTCTCCTCGGTTTCTCGCGCGATTTCGAGCACCTGACGGAACGTCGCAATGGCGCCCCGATGGTTGCCTGAAGCCGACTGCGACATCCCGATATTGTTGAGCGTGTACGATTCGCCCATGCGGTTCCGCAACTTGCGCCAGAGCGGCAGCGCCTGCTGATACCGCCGCATCGCGGTTCCATGATCGCCGGCTGTTGCGAACGCGAGCCCCATCGCATTCAGGGCATGCGCTTCTCCGTAAGTGTCTTTCAGCGAGCGGCGTAACCGGAGAACTTCTTCGTAAGTGCGAACCGCGTTCTGCGTGTCGCCCCACATCCAGTAAATGACTGCGAGGGCGTAAAGACTGGTGGCCATACCGGGCTGATCGCCCACTTTGCGGCGAAGGGACAGCGCTTCTGTATAGAGCGCCAGTGCTTTCGCATTCTCACCAAGCGCCCATCTCGCCGCGCCGAGGGTCTGAATGCTATTGGAAAGATCGAGCGGCGCTCCGGTTGCGCGCCGAATCTCGATGGCCTCTTCCAGCACCGCGGCTGCGCGCGGGTGCTCTTCGAGGTCAAACAGAATCCGGCCCGCGGCGTGAATCGCGTTTCCAAGCCCTTTGCGATCTCCGGACTCCCGGTAAGCAGCAACGGCGGCTTCGTAAGCCTGCAATGCTTCGCGCCGCGCGGCAGGCGTCCCTTTCTTGCGGAGTTCTTCGCCTCGTTTGATCTCCGCATCGCCACGCGATTCCGATGCACCAAGAACGGGCATGCAAAGAGACACCACGATCCCCAGAACGGCAAGCGGGCGCATATGCGCTCATTATAGTCATGCTTCGCGAGCGTATTGCAGGTCCTGGTGTTACAGGTGTATTCCTCACTTCGACAGCGCTTGATGCAATGCGTTCGCTACCATCTCCGGGTTCCCCTGTCTCACCACGAAATTGTAGTTCGTGCCGCGGCTGAGCTTCACATGAAATGCCCCGTAGCCACGAATCCCGAGGCGGTTCTTCTTGATCTCCACAACCTCGTTCGCGGCGGCATCGAAGCTCTCATACGCGGCTTCGCGGGACTGAAATCGAAGCCTTCCACCGGACACGCTGAGGACACCATTGCAGAAGTTCCAGGCACGCTGGTTTGCTCCCAGATTGACCGGGCCGTCGTGGTCATGAATCACCGCGAAGGAGATGCCCTCCGGAACGGGGGGCGGCGGACTGCGATTCACCTGCACCGTTAGCTCTGCGTGGCTGACCTGCTGGTTGTTCGATGCGCGCAGCATGTATCGTGTGGCGCCTCGCGGTGTCACGGTGACTTGCCCTGAAGTCTCGACGCGTCCGGGCTCTGGTGAGATTTCGACAAGCGTGGCCCCCTGCGTCGACCAGGACAGGATCACTGGCTGGCCGGCAGTGACAGCCGGCGGGTTCGCCTGGAACGACAGAATCCGAGGCACAACGGGAACTGGCACCGGCACGGTGCGCGGGATCACCGACAGTGTCGCGGTGCCGGTGGTCGTTGTGCCCGATGCGCCGCGCGCCGTGAGCTTCGCGAGGATGTTGCGCTCCGGCCGGACTGGGTAAGAGCCTTGAGGTTTCACGCTGCCAAGTCCAGCGATCTCGACCTGCGCCGCGCCGCGCACATCCCACTTCAATGTCGACGATCCACCGGCTTGCACGCTGGGTGGATCAAAGACAAACAGTGCGATCTCCACTTGTTCGCGCATTGGCGGGGGTGAGCGCTGTCCCTCCACATCGACACTGATCGCGCGTCCACGCACACCACCGTCCTCACCGCGCGCGGAAAGATGAAAACTCGCGGGCGCCGTGAGCCGTTTCTCCACGGAACCCGACGCGGGAACCGGCTGCCCATCCAGCAGCACTTCTTTCGCATCGGCCACGGTCCACGAGATCAGGACGGACTGGCCTGGCTTCACGCTTTGCTCACTCGCGACGAAGCGTTCGATGGATGCGCCGCGCAGCGCCGCCACTGCGATCTCGATGCTTTGCTTCACGGGCGTGCCCCGGCGCGGTGCCGCGACCAGTGTGTAGCGCGTATTGCGTGTGGGCCGTACGGTCGCACGGCCATGATGCGCCTGATTCCCAGCGATTCCTTCAATCACGACGGACTCCGCGTTGTCCACGCTCCAACGAAGTTGCACTTCCTCGCCAGCGCGAATGCTGCGAGGCTCCCCGGTGAAGTCACGAATCTCCACTTTCTTCGAGAAGGCGATCATCCCCACAATGCCGGCGAGAATGACGGCGAGTCCTGCGATCGCCCCAACCAGCCACTTCGGCAAGCCTCTTTTTTGCGGCGTGGGCGCGGGAACAATGCGGTTCGGAGGTGGCGGCGTCTCGGCTGGCGGGACCGGCACATCCCGACGCACTGGCTGCGTCTTCGGCAACGGCGATGGCGCGACCCACGTCTCCGATCCAAGCAGTACCGCTTGAAACTCGCCGAGATCCTGGAAGCGGCGTTCGGGATCGAGATCCAGAGCGGCAAGCAACGCCTGTTCCTGAGAGAACGGGATGTTGAATCCCATGGCGCTGGGCGGTGTGAGTTCATCGCGCACCTGACGGTCCGGCGCTGCCGGCGGCACTTCGCTCGTAAGCGCACGGTACATGGTCCCGGCCACCGCATAGATGTCTGTCCACGGGCCTTGATTCCCGCGGGTTTGATACTGCTCTGGCGGCGCAAATCCGGGCTTCAAAATGATGGAGAGGTTGCGGCTTGCACGGCCTAGGGCATTGCGCGCCGCGCCGAAGTCGATCACCTTCACCATGCCCGTGCGCAACAGGCAGATGTTGTCCGGCGAAATGTCGCGATGCAGAATCCCGACCTTGTGAACCTCACGCAAGGCGTCCATCACAGGCACCATCACGCGCATCACGGTTTCCCAATCGACACGCCCGCCCTGGCGTTCGAGGAACGTCTCGAACGTGATGCCGTCGAGAAACTCCATCACCATGTAGCCGGTGCCATTGGCCGCAAAGTAGTTCTTCACCCAGACGATGTTCGGATGATTGTCGAAGCTCGCCACCAGCCGCGCTTCTTCGAGATAGCGCTCCAGGCCGAAGGTGTACTCCTGTGTGAGGGTGGGCGAATGCGCGAACACTTGCGTCTCGCCTGCCCCTCGAATCGCAACGCCGCCCGGAAAATACTCCTTGATGGCGACCTTGCGACTCAGATTCACATCCAGGCCCACATAGGTGATGCCGAAGCCGCCGTGCCCCAGTACGCGCCCCACCAGATACTGCTCCTTGAGGATCGTGCCAGGCGTGAGGTAGAGTGCCGATTGTGGGCGCTGTCCCGAGGCATAGCCACACTTTGGACAAACGGCATGGCCGCCTGTCGATTCCATACATCCGAAGCAAACGGTCTCTTGCATACGGCTGCTTCACTCCACGAAAACGGCAATTGCCGAACAGTTGTCGCGATCGGACATGGCGCGTGTGCGCAAGCGCAGCTTCATTCCATCGATCCATGAGGCGGCACTCGCGGCCCGAGCCAGTTCCACTTCCATTTCCGTTTCGAACACGTACTCCCAAAAGCCGTCGCTCACGAGCAGGAACGCGTCACCCGATTCCAGAGCGCCGTGCGAATCGACGCTTGGCTTCAACTCCTGCCGCGAGCCGAGCGTTCGCAGAAGCCGGTTGCGATCCTCGTGAAACCGGATCTCGCGCTCGCGGAGTTGACCCGCGCTCACCAGGGTTTGAGGAACGCTGTGATCGAGCGTGCGTTTCGCGATCCGGCCCCCGTGAAAGAAGTAGAGCCGCGAGTCGCCGGCATGGCCCCAGCAGGCCGTGTGCTGGGATGCAAGCAGCACCACGGCCGTCGTATACATCTGACGCGTCGCCGCACTGCCGTTCTGTTTGCCAAGCACCGCCTCATGCCCGCTGACAAGGCACGCAAGCAGATTCTCAATAGACACTTCAGGCCTGGTTCGAAAGTGCGCCAGCACTGCGTCCACGGCGGTCTGCGCGGCAATGTCACCGGAACCGTGTCCCCCGAGGCCATCCGCGAGAACCCATGCGGAGTTGCCATCATGCTGCTGATGACCGCAGCAGTCTTCGTTGTAGCCGCGGCCTCCGGACTCGCACAGAATGGCAGTGTCGAAGTGCATCTACTGCTCCAGGCGGACCTCGAACATGTTGTCGGGCGTGCCGAGATAGAAACGGTCGCCAGGCTTCAACTCCACGGCGCTGCCCGCGGGAATGCGCTGGCCCGACGCGAGAAACGTTCCGTTGCTCGACCATGTGTCCTGCACGAAGAAGCGCTTTTGCGAGGGATCGAAGCGTACCTCGCAGTGCCGCTTGGACACTTGAGCGCTGTCGTTGGGAAACACGAGATTGACGAGTTGTGGATCGCGCCCGAGAGTACAGGTGGATTCCAGTGCGATCGATGAGCCCGCGTAGGCGCCGGCAAGTCCACGTAGCGACGCCTTCCCTTTTCCGCTGGCAGGTGCCGGTGTTGGTGTGGGGCCGGAGCGCAGGCGCTGCGTCACCTTCTGTGCAACTGTGGTTCTCACGCGCCGGTTCATTGCAAGGAGCAGCGCCGCGGCGGCCGCACCAAGCGAAACCACCTGCCCACCCATCATCCAACCGGGCATCGTCTGCGTTTGTGTGAGCACTGGCGCGGTACATGCCTCGTCACTCGATTCCGGTGTGATCTGGAAACGCGACAACTCAGGCAACAACTCCGCCGCTTCCACGCTCCAGTTGATGTCGTCGCCCATCGGCACACGTTCGGTGCGTCCATCCGGAGTAATCACCTGGGTCAATGATTTCGCGCGATTCACACCAATCACCCGCCCGCAGTCATCAAAGAGAGGTCCGCCGGAGTTGCCTGGGTTGGTCGCGGCCGTGTGCTGGATCACGCGCGTGGCGGTTCCTTCGGGCATGAAGCTGCCCGCGATGAAGCGGCTGACTTTGCCCTCCGTGATGGTCGGGATGAAGATGCCTTCCTCGCCGCCCGCGCGATCCGCCGCGCCTGGAAATCCGATGGCCCAAACCGTGAGTGTCTCCTTCAGAGACTTGCGCGTTGCGAAGCGCACCGGCTGCCTTTCCATCGGCTTCTCGGTCTCGAGAATGGCAAGGTCCTTTTCCGCGGAACGCCACTTCACTTGCGCGGGGTATTGATGTTCCTTGTCTGTGGAAACAATGAGCGCAAGGCGAAAACGCGCCAGTTCTCGCGGCAGCGGCATGCAGCACACGTGCCAGTTGGTGGCAACCTGTTTCTCGCCGACAATGAATCCGCTGCCACTGCCCACAATCGCGCCCTGATTCCGCGATGGATCGAACACGGCCACGTGAACCCGCACGGTGCTCTGTTTCATTTTCTCGATGGGCGCTTCGGCGGCGAGTGCGGCGAGCATCCCCAGGAATGCGCAGATCAGCTTCATCACTTGTCCTCCTGAGCTTTTTCCGACGGTGGCAGTACGGCGGGATCGTAGCCCTCACCGGGCTTCTCCTTTGCCAAGGGCGCAGGTGGAGGCTGGCAACAGTACGTTCGCCAAAAGTAGCCCGCGGCCATCGCGGCCAGTGCAGCGGCGAATACGGCTACGCGCATTCCGGCGCGGCGCCGCATCGCCCTGCGAAGAGGCGGCTTGGGCAGTGGAGACGAGGCAACACCGAGTGCTGTTTCCTCCAGGGCCAGTGCAACGGCGGTCACGTTGTCCTGTGCCGGCGATCGCTTCTCCAAAGTGCGGCGGACCAGTGCTTCGCAACGCTCCTGCAGCGCGCCCACCATGGCCGAACTCATCTCATCGAGTGCCAGAGTCTTGAACAGACCGTCGCTCGCAAGCACGAGACAATCGCTGGAATGCAGGGGCAACGCGCGCACGTTGCGGTCAACCTCGTTCATCTCGCCGCCGAGAAAGCTGGTGAGCGCTTCCCGCTGCGGGTCCGATAGCGCCTGCTCCACCGTGATCGCACCCTGGTCCGCGCGCGCATCGAGTTCGCGGGCATAGATGTGTGGCGTGTTCAACTGCGTCCATTCGCCTTCCCGATAGAGGAACAGCCCGCTGTCTCCAACGGAAATCCAGTAGAGATGCTGCTGGTGCAGAGCCGCTGCCACGAACGTTGTGCCAATCTCTTCGCCAGCCGCGAGACTTGTTTGCGCGGACCGTACATACGCGGCGGCTTCGTGAAGACATCGCCAGAGCGCATCAGGAATTGGCTCATCCACCGTCTTGCGCTCATAGGCCTGAAGGAACGCGCGCACCGCGGAGCGGCTCGCCAGATCCCCGTGCTGCATGCCACCCATCCCGTCGGCCACCACGGCGAGGAATCCGGCGTGCGAGCAGAAGGACTCATTCGCCGGATCCGAGAAGCCGAACGAATCCTGCTGCTGCTCGCGCAGGCCAATGTGCTGAGCATTGCCGAAGGCGTAAGGCACGGCGTCAAATCACTCCCATCGGAATTCGCCCGAGACAAACGGCACCAGCACGAGCTTGGTTTTGCCGATCTCGATGACGTCACGATCCTTCAGCGGCGCCGGAAGGTGCAGAATGTCGCCATTCAGATACACGAGGCCGCTCGATTCTCCCGGCGAGAGCCAGAACGTCTGCTTCTTCGGTTCGAACGTGACCACCGCGTGCTTCTCGCGCGAGATTGCGTCGTCACCGGAAACGCAAACATCCATCGACGCTGCGCGGCCAATGAAGTTCTTCTCCGAA
Organism: Bryobacterales bacterium; assembly: GCA_016789785.1. Next base: position 2,489 of record JAEUQE010000292.1, on the reverse strand, counting down.
TGCAGCCGGTAGTCCTTGCCACGGTCCGGGCCTTCCATGCAGACCAACCAACCCACCACAGGATCGATGCCGAGTTGTTCCCGCACCAGGCGCACGGTCTTTCCCACGGCCTGCGGCGCCGGAGCCGGCACAGCGGCGGGCGGCGCTGTTGGCGGCGCCACCGGTACTGTCTTCAGCGGATCGGCAGGGCCGGGACGCACCGGAACTGTCTCGGGAATGCGAGCGCCGATGTCGATGCGCTGCCCGCACCATGGACATGAAGTGTGTTTCGCGGGATCGTAGAAGTGCCCTTCGTTGCAGCGGATCATTGCTTCTTGGTCTCCTTGGGTGGCGCCTGTTTCTCCAGCAGTTGCTTGTAAGACTGTTCGAACTCCGGGGCAGGCTTGAAAGTCACCGTGTAGTCGGGATTTGCCCGAATGGCGCCGGCGAGAACCATCGTCTTCTCCCGAGGAATTGTGGCTTCGGGCAGCGGGTAGGCCTTGCCATCGTGGAAATAGGAACCCGTGACACGCGCGGGCTTCTTATCCTTGTTGGCTTGAAGAAACTTGTAGTAGACCTCGAAGTCCACGCCGCGGGGCACGTCGCGCATGATCCACGTCTCGCTGCACGTCGATCGCTCGCAGCCGTCGTAATACTCATCGCTGTATTCGTGGCGTTGCTTGACCGCGGGATCCGGCTTGGCCTGCTTTGCGTCTTTGGCGTTGAAGTAGACGTAGAGGTCCACGTCGTGAGCGGTGACAAGGCTGTTCATCTTGACCAGCACCGGGTTGCGCGTGGAAAGCTTGCGAACCTGCTCCTGCTTCTGCTCCAACTCCTTGGCCGCCTTTTGCAGCCTGGCCTGCTGTTCCTGCATCAGGCGTTCCACTTCTTCGATCTTCTCGAGTAGTTTGCGGGGATCTCCCGGCTCCAGTTGCGCCTTCAACTCCTCCAGGCGCTTCTGCAATTCCTGGGCGGCGCGTTCGGCCTCTTCCGCGCGGGCGCTCTTGGCTCGCATCACTTCCAACTCGCGCAGTGCCTTGTTCAACTGTCCCTGCAGCATGCGAATCCTGCCTTCCAACTTCTGCAGCAATGCCTGCACCTTGTCCTTATCAGTGGAGTTTGCGAGCCTGCGCTTCAACTCCTCGATCTCTTTCTGCAATTGCTCGGCCTGCTCGACGGCCTCCTTCGCGGTCAACCCTTTCGGCGAGTAGTAAGGGAACAGCGCGAGCATCAGGAAGCAGAACGCTCCCAGCGCGCCGCACAGAATGTCGAGCAGCGACATGTTGAAGATGTTGACCTCGCGATTTCCCGCTTTCATCGACATGGCATAGCTCCGCTACTGGCCCACGTAAAGGCGGTTGATGAGATTGCGAAGCACGTAGTCTCCGGAGTGGTTGACGGCAGTCTCCTCCTTCTCCTGCACCAACTGGAGAAAGAACACGAGCACCGCGCTTTGCATCAACGCCACCATCGTGCAGTCGAAGCCGACCGCGAGCGTCTTGGCCACTTCCTTCGTGTCGAGTTGCTTGGTTGGATCGCCGGCCTCTGCAAGCGACGCACCCAGGCCGTACACGGTGCCGATGAACCCGAGTGTCGGCACGAGCCATGCGATGAAGCGCACCACACCGTAACGCATGTCGACACGGTGCGCGATCAACTCGAGGGAATTGCTCACCACCGCGGCAGTCTGGTCAATGGAGCGGCTTGCTTGAAACTGGAGAATCGCGAGGTTGATGAGGGAGGGAAGAAAGCCGTTCTCGCGGTCGAAGGCCGCGGCCACACGGCGGCGGACCGGACCGAGATCACGGACCTGGAGAACCGTCTGATCATCTTCCGGGAGAAACCCGCTGTTGAGAAACGCATGCTCGCGCACACCGATCCGCCAGCGCACGAAGATCTCGCCAAGGCCAATGAAGAACACGACGTGCATCATGTTCTGGATGGTGAAGGGATAGGGGAAGTGCACCGATCCGTAGTCGAGAATAAGCACCGCGGCGCGCCCGCGCAGGGTCAGGGTCAGCAAAGTGATGCATGCGATGGACAGCGCCACCGCCACGAGCATCACCATGGAGCGGCTGGGCAGCGACCAAAAGCCGGTGGATGAAGCGGGCGGCGTCGGAATCGGTGCGGAGACGGAGGCTTCGGAATTCATACGTTCACTCCACAGAAAGGACATTCGCTTCCCAGCGCCACCACTGCGCCACAGCCGCAGCGCACCAGCTTCGTGCTCTTGGGAAGTGTGCGCGCCTGAGGTTGCGGCGCGGGAGGCGCGAGACTGCGTTGCGCGACGTCGATCAGATCGGAAGCAGCAATGCGCACGCTGCCGAATTGAATCTCTTCGCCGGCGCTGACGGTGTCCTGTTGAATGCGTCTCGGAATCCCCTCACGAAACAACCACGTGCCGTTGCTGCTGTTGCAGTCGATGAGAAACAAACAGCCGGTATCCAGAAGCTGGATTTCCGCATGCTGCCGGCTCACCGAAGGATCGGCGAGGGGGATATCGGCGGTGC
>JAEUQE010000291.1 GCA_016789785.1 Bryobacterales bacterium | reverse complement strand
GGACGCACTATTTGCATGTGGATCATCTGGGTTCGACGCGGTTGGTGACGGACGGGTCAGGGACGGTGGCGCGGCGGATGGATTACACGCCGTTTGGGGTGGAGTTGACGGCGGCGGATACGCCGTACCGTACCTCTGGGTTGGGGTACGCGGTGGATGGGTTGACGCGGTTGAAGTTTACCGGCAAGGAACGTGATGCGGAGACGGGCCTCGATTTCTTCGAGAGTCGCTACTTCAGTTCGGCTCAAGGGCGTTTTACCAGCCCGGACGCAATGCTGGCCAAGAAGGAATGGTTGGCCGACCCGCAACGCTGGAATCGGTACGCCTACGTCCGCAATAACCCGCTGCGTTTCGTTGATCCCAACGGCGAGGACTTGGTTGTCTATTACTGGGACAGCAAGAATCTGACTGACGAGCAGCGAAAATGGCTGAATGAGAACCGTCAGCAGGTTCTCGACACCATTCGAGACCGCTTCACCAAAGCAGGCATTAAGAACGTCGAATTCCGGGCCGGGAGTAGCCTGACCGCCGAGCAAATCAAGCAACTCCCTGGCAGGGTTGGAATAGGACAGCTAAACTTCCAAAACACCACCAACGTTGTTGGCGAGCAGTTTGGTGTTGGTGCCAAGGGACAGACGCTCGGCAATAGCGGGGTTGGTATGGGGCCGTCGCAGATCTTCCTCGGAAACCTGAGCGACGCGAGTTTCTTAGGGCTGCGAATACCGGGCTTCGGGCTCAGTGGTAGCGATCTCGCAACAGGGGCTGGCGAGGTAGGGGCACACGAACTAGGTCACCGGTTGGGTTTCGACGTTGTACCTGAAAGCATGTACAGGCTGAGACCCGACAATTTGCTGACTGAGGGCATGGGGAATCCCAATCCGAGCAGGCCTTTGTACTTCAGACCGACCAGGGACGACCGGCGGGTCATTGATGAGATCAATCGGATTGGAGACAACACACCGAAGAGGAGGGAATAGCCGATGCGCCGCTGTCTCCTCGTCATACACATTGGCGCAACGTCGTACGTGGTGCATTGGACCGCTTTCCTGGCGATGGGTGCCGGACTTGGGGTCTCTACGATTATGATTCCGTTGCAGGCACTTTCCATTTGCTGCCTGCTGGGAATGGTCTACGCTGCTGGTGCTGACCCGAACCACTGGACCCGGCGGCATCTAGGAGGGTTGAATCTGGGCGCGGCAGGTGCTACGTTTCTTTGGACCGTTGGATACAGTGAGGGTCCCTTCTATCCGGCAGTGGCCGCCCGAGCGAGCGTTGCGTGGGCCCAGGCGATCATCGGCATCGTCGTCATGATTGGACTGGTAGTGGGCGTTTCACTAGGGCTCGTCCGTCGAGCAAACGCCAACACCTATCAGGACGGTGGAGGCGAGAGGGGGCTCATAGCCTTGAGCGGGTTTATATGGGCAGCCGGTTCGTTCCCGTGGCTGTGGACCATGATCAATACTCCGGATCCAGTTCAGCGGTCTTACGCGTGGGGCTCGGCCACACTGAGTCTGATGGAAGTGGGAACTGTGATCGCCACTTGCGTGGCCGGAATCCAATTGCTGCGCGGGTCCCGCCTTGCCACTGGGGTTGCGTTTGCGGAAGCGCTGGCGGTTCCCCTATTGGTCCGCTTGGCTGGTTGGTAGTGCTATGGTGATGGCGTCCAGCAGGTTCACCGGCAAGGAACGTGATGCGGAGACGGGACTGGATTACTTTGGGGCGAGGTACATGTCGAGCGCGCAGGGGCGGTTCACCAGTCCGGACATCCCTTTGATCGATCAACATGTCCAAGATCCGCAGAGCTGGAATCTCTATGGGTATGTCCGAAACAATCCGTTGCGATACACGGATCCGACGGGGCGTTGCCTACGTCCCAACGAGACTGTTGACAGTTGCGCTGACTACCTGCTTGGAGGGGCAAAAGCGATTGGGAACGTTCCCAGCGACATCGTGAATTCGCCAAATCGATTGGCAAACTTACTGATCGCCCCATTCACTGATTTCAGGTTCGCAGATCTCATACCAACGACGTTTACGCCAACCAACGAGGACCAACGCCAAGGAATGGAGGCGATGGCTGTAGCGATGGTCGTTACGCCTGTCGCCGAGGCGGCTGCTGAACGGGCGGCGTCAGCCACAGCAACAGTCGCTCTTGAAACAGGCGCGGCTTCTCATAAGGCGGGTGTTCAAGCTAATAAGGTGGCGGGAGACGCATTCCGCGATCAAGTAGCTGCCGGCCTAGCTGCGGTGCGGAAGGACGTGGCGTTCAGAAGGAAGTATACAAGAGCACACCATTCGGTGGAAGGAGGATCGATATCGAGGTAAGTGACAAGCCGGGCGGGACGGTGCTTGGTGGAATAGAGACCAAAGCCGGCACGTCGCGCTACACGCCGTCCCAGCGAGCAAAAGACGAGTATTTACGGCGGCAGGGTTATCCAGTTAACGTCGTTAGGGAGCCCAAGAAGAGGTGACAGGCATGGCGCGTAGTTCCTCGTTCGATTTACTCGTGACTGCCGTTGCCGCTGCCCTGAAGCGCAAGGGGTATCGGCGCGCCGGGAAGACCCTTTGGTGTTCAAACAGCGAGAGTTGGGGAGTTGTTGAGTTTCAGCGGAGCACCGAGAGTTCATCAGATGTGACGATTTTCACGGTAAACCTAGGGACGGCGTCAAAGGCTCTTCGCCAGTTCTTCGGAAAACCAGAGACGCGGCCATCTTTTGAGGAGTGTCATTGGAAGAACCGAATCGGCTTCACGTTGCCGACGGCGGGAGACAAATGGTGGCACCTAACGGGAGGTGCTGTCGCAGGTATTGCCAGTGAGGTGATCGAGGCATTGACTCAGCACGGCCTGCCTGAAATCGAGTCCCACATGTGTGACGCGTCAGTTCGAAGAGAGTGGATGTCAGGTAGCGCGCCGGGTTTGACGGAGACCGATCGACTTAGATTCCTGTCTGCCCTTCTGCACATCGAAGGAGACCTGACTGAATCCGCTACAGTCAGCGCTAGGTTGAAGGCTTTGGCAGAGGAGCGGCCCACTGCTGGTCTTGCGGAAATGCACCTCCGGAAACTCTCATCCCGAAGGAGTGGCGGATGAATGGTTTGATCGGCCTCTGGGTGACGGATCCGCTCGATCAGGATTCACTCGCCGCTTACGGTGAGGTTACTCTGCAATTCGGGCCGGCTGGGCAACTGAGCTATACGATTCACCAGAACGACGAGAAGCAGATAATTCTTTTGACCTATCGAGTCGAGAGCAACACACTCGTGATCGACCAGCCTTCCGCACCGCGCGAGGAACGAGTACCGTTCGAGATAACGGCGGGCGGAAAATTAGTCGTATTCTCCCAACCTGTAACTTCAACCTATGTGCGCGTGCCTCGGGAACCGATCGCTCGGGATCTCCGGGCGAGCCTGAGTTGAATCACGAAGCCGAACATACAGCAATCATGCAGACCTCCAAGTGGGAATCAGGTTGACGACAATACGGAGGCGAAATCGGGTCTGCTCACGTGGGATGATCTGAAGATTGTTTCGAGAACAGTGTTTGACGGCTTTGGCTGGGCGATCGAGGACTATCAGCGGAACGGCGCGTTGCGAACGATGCGGATGCCAACGGGCCGGGTGCTGACGTATACGCACGAGGACTCCGGGCGGGCCAGCAGCGTGAGTTCGGGAGCGACGGCGTACATGAGCGCGGTGGTGTATGCCGATCATGGCGCGGTGAAGGAGATGCGGCTGAATGGGTACCGGATGCGGGAGAAGGTGACGTTTGATCCGCAGCGGCTGCAGCCGACCGCGATTGCGGTAGAGCACTGCACGGACAATCAGGCGCCGTGTGTGTCGCCGAGCGCTTCGTTGACGCTGGGGTACGGGTATTCGGTAAATGCGGGTGGGGGGCCGGATAACAATGGGAATCCGCGATGGCAGGACATCACGGTACCCGGGCAGTGGACGGCGCGGCAGAACTACACCTACGACGCGTGGAACCGGCTGAGCCAGTTCACGGAAGGGACGAAGAGCGAGACGTACTGCTACGACGAGCATGGCAACCGTGCGATGTTGGGGGTGTCGCTACCGATGTGGGTGCCGAGCGTGGACACGTGCACGAAGACGGCAGTGGCATCGAAGTTTCCGGCGAACCGGTGGAGCCTGATGGGGACGGGATACGATGCCGGTGGAGGGATGACGTCGGACATGAAGACGGCCTACCGGTATGACGTGGAAGACCGTGTGGTGCAGAGTTGGCCGTCGACGACGCCGTCGCTGGTGACGCAGTATAGCTATGATGGCGAGGGGCGGCGGGTGTCGATGAAGGTGGCGTCCGCGGCGGCGGTGGTGTATGTGTACGATGCGTTTGGGCAGATGGCGGTGGAGTATGGCGGGAGCGGCACGGTAGGGACGCACTATTTGCATACGGATCATTTGGGTTCGACGCGGTTGGTGACGGACGGGTCAGGGACGGTGGCGCGGCGGATGGACTACACGCCGTTTGGGGTGGAGTTGACGGCGGCGGATACGCCGTACCGGACGGCTGGGTTGGGGTATGCGGTGGATGGGTTGACGCGGTTGAAGTTTACCGGCAAGGAGCGGGATGCCGAGACGGGGCTGGATTATTTTGGGGCGCGGTATTTGTCGTCGGCGCAGGGGAGGTTCACAAGTCCAGACCCGTACAACCCGATGATGATCGCGCAGATGAGTATTGCAGGTGGTCTGCCGGCAGAGGCGGCACATAGCCACATGCAAGAGTTCCAGGAGAACCCGCAGAATTGGAACCGATATACGTACGTTCGAAACAACCCTCTGGCGCTCGTTGACCCGTTTGGGCAGTCACCGGTTCCAGCCGGACATCACTTGATCCCGAGCCGGGTGAACTTAGGAGCGATTGGGACAGAATTTGCCAACGCGATCAGGACGGGTCCACTGTCCAACAACTACCCAAATCAGCCTGGCTTCAACACCATGCACAGGGCCTACAACGTCGCCGCGGAGGGCATACTGCTGCAGTTCGAACAGCAGTTCGGAGCCAGCCGAAATGCATGGTCAGTTTCCCAGTGGCGCCAAGCCGCAAACGGCATCTTGAATTCTCAACTTCCGGGTATCAGAAACTTCCTCGATCTTCTGAACAACAACAATGCGGGGAAGGCCATACCGGCTTTGGCCGCTGCAATCAGCAGCTATACGCCATCGGCGGGTCTTGTAGCCCAGATCGTCGGATCTGGACTGACGCGACTCTTGCGGCTGCCGTTGATCATATTCATCGAGACGCGTCCGTATACCGACCCTGTGTACCGAGAGAAGAAGAGGAAAGAGAAGGTGGACAGCACGATCATGTACGACGAGATCTATTAGCCCATGCTGTATCCGGTCTCGGTACCCAAACCAGAAAGCACGGAAGATCTCATCGGATATATCGACCCGACTGGCCGAAGTGTGGTGCCACCAACCTATGAGGAAGGGTATTACTTTTTCGAAGGCCTGGCTGCAGTCTGCCGGAGTGATCGGCGCGTGGGTTTCATCGACGAGGCTGGCCAGATCAGGATCCCTTTTGAATTCGCCGGGGGCGGGCGGTTTCAGGAGGGCTTGTGTCCCTGTCAAAAGAAACGGGAGGCTGGATACATCGACCACAGCGGCAAATGGCACATCGAGCCGAAGTTCCTTGTGGCAAGTGACTTCAGCGAGGGAATGGCATCTGTCTCGGTCAATGGCGAGACTTTTGGTTATGTCGATAGATCTGGGCGATTCACAATCAAGGCCCAATTCGACACCGCCAGACGTTTCAGCAACGGACTTGCCGCAGTATGCCGTGACGGCCAGTGGGGCTACGTTGATCGAACTGGACGCGCCGTCATCTCTTATCAGTTTGAGGGTCCCAGAGCCCAACCATTCACTAACGGCCTAGCCGGCGTTTGTTATCACGGCCGGTGGGGATTCATCGACACAAAGGGTGACTGGCTGATCATGCCTCAATACGAGGATGTCAGACGCTTCTCAGAAGGCCTTGCTCCCGTGAAGATTGACTGCAAGTGGGGGCTGGTTGATTTCAGCGGCAACACGCAGATTGCTTGTAAGTACAATGAACTTGGTGAGATCGAAAGCGGCATGGCACCGGCAGCGCTGGACGGAGCGGCTGGTTTTGTTTCGCCTCAGGGTACTTGGCGCATTCCCCCCGACTTCGATCAGTGCTTCAGATTCGTTGGTGCATTGGCCGTAGTCCGGAAGGGAGACGCGTATAGGTACATCCGGCGGAACGGTCTGGTCGTGTGGACTTCGGAACCGTTCGCTATGGTCCAAGCGCCTCCGTTTATTGAGTAGCGTCCTCGAGTGATCCGTAAGCGTAAGCAGCGACACGGTGGAGGGGTAAGAGTATCAGCGGAACGGCGCGTTGCGAACGATGCGGCTGCCGACGGGTTCTGACGTACACGCATGAGGACTCCGGGCGGGCGAACAGCGTGAGTTCGGGAGCGACGGCGTACGTGAGCGCGGTGATGTACGCCGATCATGGCGCGGTGAAGGAGATGCGGCTGAATGGGTACCGGATGCGGGAGAAGGTGACGTTTGATCCGCAGCGTTTGCAGCCGACCGCGATTGCGGTAGAGCACTGCACGGACAATCAGGCGGCGTGTGTGTCGCCGAGCGCTTTGTTGACGCTGGGGTACGGGTATTCGGTAAATGCGGGTGGGGGGCCGGATAACAATGGGAATCCGCGATGGCAGGACATCACGGTACCCGGGCAGTGGACGGCGCGGCAGAACTACACCTACGACGCGTGGAACCGGCTGAGCCAGTTCACGGAAGGGACGAAGAGCGAGACGTACTGCTACGACGAGCATGGCAACCGTGCGATGTTGGGGGTGTCGCTACCGATGTGGGTGCCGAGCGTGGACACGTGCACGAAGACGGCAGTGGCATCGAAGTTTCCGGCGAACCGGTGGAGCCTGATGGGGATAGGATACGATGCCGGTGGAGGGATGACGTCGGACATGAAAACAACCTACCGGTATGACGTGGAAGACCGTGTGGTGCAGAGTTGGCCGTCGACGACGCCGTCGCTGGTGACGCAGTATGGGTATGATGGCGAGGGGCGGCGGGTGTCGATGAAGGTGGCGTCCGCGGCGGCGGTGGTGTATGTGTACGATGCGTTTGGGCAGATGGCGGTGGAGTATGGCGGAAGCGGAACGGTAGGGACGCACTATTTGCATACGGATCATTTGGGTTCGACGCGGTTGGTGACGGACGGGACGGTGGCGCGGCGGATGGACTACACGCCGTTTGGGGTGGAGTTGACGTCAGCGGATACGCCGTACCGGACGGCTGGGTTGGGGTACGCAGTGGATGGGTTGACGCGGTTGAAGTTTACCGGCAAGGAAAGAGACTTCGAGACGGGGTTGGACTACTTCGGGGCGAGGTATATGTCGAGCGCGCAGGGGCGGTTTACGACGCCAGATACTCCGATGTTGGCGCAGCATCCATCCGAACCTCAGAGTTGGAACTTGTATAGCTATACCGCGAACAATCCCCTTTCGCGAATTGACCCCGATGGTCGCAATTGGTTTGAGATCAACGGGCAATGGCAATGGCACGAGGGCTCTGATGTGAACGACAAGGGCGAAGCGTGCAAGAAGGGCACCAAGGGCTGCCATCACAGCGACTACACGCATCTGCTGGTTTTCCAGAAGACTGGGACGAACCGAGAGGGTGCGGCGACGGGCACTTTGACGCTTTACGGGAACGACAGAGGTAGGGCGATCATGTCGAGTCAGATCTTCTCTGGCGGCCATGGCGCAGAGGCAGCTGGCGAAGGCAAGTACCGCATCAACTTGGGCCGGCTCGAGACGCTCACAGCCCGCGATATTCTTACGGGTATTGGCGAGAATGGCCTTCGGTATGGGTACCTTGGGCCTCACTACGGCGTCCAGGAGCTTCCTGAGTCTCTCATGGGTGCAGCGTCGCCGTGGGGAAGCATAAGGGCTCGGCTCAACGAGTGGGTTGCTGGTGCGCTCGGCGTTCCGGAGAACATGAAAGGGCTCTTCTTGCATGGCTCCCGCGATCGGCTGGACTACACAAACGGTTGCCTCTGTGAGAGAAGTGAGAACATTCTGCGATGGATTCGGGACACGGCCAAGAATAAGACGCCCGGAGTCTTCCCAACGATCCCGGTTTTGGTGCGCAGATGATGGCTGCGGCTCGTTGGACAATCGCCACAACTTTTGGGCTCGCGACACTGATAGCGCAGCCTTCTGATCCTGCCTTTCTCCTTAAGGCGGGGAACTGGGCCCCTCATCCGGAATCGCCGACGTTGAAGGTCGGTGGAGGTACAGTCATCGTGTTGAAACGCGACGGGAGCGCGATTCGCTATACCGGAGAGGTGTGGGAATACAGCAAGACCAAGCAATATGAGCTTCAAGCCCATGGCGGTTTCGTTGCCGATGGCGGGCACTGGAAGAGCAACGTGGGAGGAGCCCTCAAGGTGGTTTTCGACAAGACAGCCGCTGAAAAAACGGTACCGGCCCCTAGCGGTGGAGGTCGAGCGCTGCCCGTTGGACCTTGCTCTACCTCGGGGCCGCTGGCCAAGGCACGGGAGATTACGTGTGGAGCGGTAAAGCTGAAGCGAATCGATCTGAAGTCCATGCCCAAGGCAGTCGACGCGGCGCTACTGCGTGCCAAGGATTCGAAATAAGAGGTTATGCGGGGTAACCACGCCGAATCAACGAGTTCGCGGGAATCGGCGTGAAGTGGCCGCTTGTAGAATCAACAGGTTACCGGCGCATATAACCTTGAGCGAGTCCCCAGAGCGAGCCGAAACCGCGCAAATCATGAGCGCACAACAGGTTACCGACCGGTAACGTTGTATAACCAAAAGATCCCGGAAGCCGCCTTTGGCGGCTGAAAGGTGGTATGACACGTCACCCCGAGCGGGTTGCTGCAAAGCGGGTGCAAACAGCCGGAGGAAGGAGCAGTACTTTGGATATGACCTGCGAGGTAATCCAACGGAGACCTATGAGAACGCGTTCGACAGCGGGGCCGTACTGCTAAAATCGCCCACCGGGGATATCCCGATCGGATGCGGATCACCAAGCTACACCCGCCTCAAGCGGACCACCTACTTGGACGCAGAGTGGTACACCTATACGGCCGCACAAACCGACGAGCCGCGTTTTGCGCATCTCTTGAGTCTGCCGTTGACCGAGGAGGTTTTCGGGCCGGAAGGACTGGCGTCGAAAACGGAGTATCAATACGACAAGAGAACGCTGCTCGCCGCGGAGGGGAACTTCTCGGTGAGCGGACACGACGCATCCACCTACACGACGGGGAAGACCGAGCGAGGGAACGTGACCGCAGTAAGGCGGAGCACGGCAGGTTCGGCCGTGCTGACAACGGCGATGCAGTATGACGTTCTGGGAAATCCGCGGAGGATCATGCCTCCGAATCTGGTGGCGAGCCATGCGGGATATGGCGAAAGCGCAACGTTGGACTCCGTGGACGGAGCGGCGATTCTCTCCTATGAGGACTCCTGCATTCCGGGGATGACGGGTGCGCGGCTGCTG
>JAEUQE010000290.1 GCA_016789785.1 Bryobacterales bacterium | reverse complement strand
GAACATCGGTGGGAACGGCGATGGAGTTTAGCCGGGTTTTTCCTTAGCCGTCCTACGGCCGGATCGTCCAGAGTTAAGTAGTTCACTGGATAGGCATTGGGGGAACACTCCGGCCCATCCCCGCCTTGGCCACTGAATTGCTAAGCAGCACCCAGGAGGCAACTGCTCATGGCGACTTCCGCCCCCGCGCCCTTCCGCGTTCACTCGCGTTCCGACCTCTTCCTGATCCTCCTCCGCCTCGCCATTGGCTGGCATTTTCTCTATGAAGGCTGGGCGAAACTGATGCATCCCGGCTGGACCTCCGCCGGATTCCTCAAATCCACCACCGGGCCGCTGGCCGGCGTCTTCCACTGGCTGGGCGACGCAAGCCGCGTAGGGTGGGTGGATGCACTCAACATGTGGGGCTTGGTACTCATCGGCCTCGCGCTGATGCTCGGCGTCGCGGTCCGCGTTGCCTCCGTTTCCGGCATTTTCCTTCTCGCCCTTTACTACATCGCCTATCCCCCGCTCTTCGCGCCCGGCACCACTGGCATCGCCGAGGGCAACTACCTCATCGTCAATAAGAATCTGATCGAGATGCTTGCGCTGGCCGTGCTCGCGACCATGCGCGCCCCGGCCGTTGCACCCTCGCTCGCCACGGCTGTCGCCGGAAGCGCCGAATCCCGCCGTGACCTGCTCACGGCCATGGCTGGCGTCCCGGTCCTTGGCGCGATGGCGCTGGCGGTCCTGCGCAAGCACGGGTGGAAGAGCTTTGAGGAAGTGGCTCTGCGCAAGACCGCCTCGAACGGCTTCGTATCGAGCCCCACCATCCGCAGCTTCCATTTCGCCACCGCCAGCGAGATCAAGGGCCGTCTGCCGCAGGCAAAGATCGGCAATGCCTCCTTCAGCCGCATGATTCTCGGCGGCAACCTGATCGGAGGATGGGCTCACGCGCGCGACCTCATCTACGTCTCAAAGCTGGTGAAGGCCTATCATCACCGCGATAAAGTCTTCGAGACGTTCGCCATCGCCGAAAAGTGCGGCGTCAACACCATCCTCACCAATCCAATCCTTTCCAACGTGATTAATGATTACTGGCGGAATGGCGGACATATTCAATTCATTTCCGATTGCGGTGGAAAAGACGTCCTCACCATGATCCAGAAATCCATCGACAACGGAGCCTGCGCCTGTTACATCCAGGGAGCCAAGGCCGATGAACTCGTGGAAAAGGGCGACTTCGACACCATCGCAAAATCACTCGATCTGATTCGCCGCAACAAGCTTCCCGCGGGCATTGGCGGCCACAAGCTGAAGACCATTCAGGCTTGTGTCGATAAAGGCTTCTCCCCGGATTTCTGGATGAAGACGCTGCACCACACCAATTACTGGTCCGCCAAAGCAGCAACCGAGCACGATAACATCTGGTGCGAGAATCCTGATGATACCGTCGCTTACATGCGCGCGCTGCCGCAACCCTGGATCGCCTTCAAGGTGCTCGCGGCCGGCGCGATTCCGCCCAAAATCGGATTCCGCTACGCTTTCGAGAACGGCGCCGATTTCATCTGCGTCGGTATGTACGATTTCCAAATCGTCGAGGACGTGAATCTTGCCCTCGAAGTGTTGAACGGCGGCCTGATCCGCTCACGCGAATGGCGCACGTAATCCTCGCCCTGGATGCCAGGGAGGCTCCGCGTTAGACCGGCGGAGATTAGTCACGCCGGGCGGCTCGCTCCGGAGCTGAGCGCCGATCGCTGACGGCTGATCGCCAGCCAAGAATCGCAAAGATTTTTGGCTGCTCTCAGTACGGTTTCTCCCGGCGCGGCAACGGATCGTGTGACATTAACACCCGGTCCAGTAACTCGTCTTTCAACTCGCGCTGGATCCTGTCGTGCCGTGTCATCGCCCACAGATTCCGGAACTCGTCCGGGTCGCTGGAAAGATCATATAGCTCACCGGTCTTCATCGCAGGATAGTAACTGAGGCGCCATTGCCTCGTCACCAGCGTGCACAGATCCACGGGTGCCCGGTCGCGATCCCCCGCCGCCGGATCGCTGACTCCCGAAGTGCCGTACTCGATCAGCGCCGATGTGTAGCCCGTATCGGCCGAATCGCTGGTGAGAACTGCCCTCTGGCTCCGGCCTTGCACGCCGTCCGGCACGCGAACGCCCGCCAGGTCGGCAATTGTCGGCAGCAAGTCGATCTGCTGCACCATTCCCTCAACGGTCTTCCCCGGTCTGACACGCCCGGGCCAATTCACGATCAGCGGCACGGCGGCGCAGTGCCTGTAATGAAATGGCCCCTTGGTGTAGAGATGATGATCTCCCAATAAGTCACCATGATCGGAAGTAAATACGATCAGCGTGTTGTCCCGGACGCCCGACTCGTCCAGCGCACGCAGAATGCGCCCTACCGAGTCGTCGATGAAAGTAACTTCTCCATAATACTGAGCGCGGTGACGCGCCGGGTCCCCCCATTTGGCGTACATGTCATACAGATCCCGGTAGTGCGGGGGCTTTGCTTCGCGTTCCTCCGCTCGCGCCCGCACGGGCGGCATGTCGCGCGGCTGATACATGTCCCGGTAGGGCGGTGGCGGATTATAGGAGTGGTGAGGGTCAACGAACGAGGCGAAAGCAAAAAACGGTTTTGCCGCCACCGCCGACCTCCGGATGAAATTGGCCGTATGGCTCGCCACCCACTGGCTGTTGTGCAATTCGGGCGGGATCTCGTGGTCGGGCTTACCGTGAAATTCCGGACGTGTCTTCTGAATCCACATCCAGTGCTCGCCGCTACGCCCGTCCTCCCCTAAGTGGAATTCGCGAAATCCGTAATATGGCCCTGGATGACTCTCCATCGTTGGCAGCGGGCTGCGGTACGGGTAGTGGGGAATGAAGTGGAACTTCCCCGCGCCAAACGTGTCGTATCCGCTCTCCAGCATCGCCTGCGCGAGCGTCACCTCGTGCCGTGGCAACCGGATACCGTTGGTGCGCACTCCATGGGCGGAAGGATACCGCCCCGTGAATATCGACGCCCGCGAAGGCATACAGACCGGATGCTGCGTCCAGCAGTTCGTGAACCGCGTGCCGCCGCGCGCCAGGGCATCCAGGTTCGGCGTCCGGATCACCTGGTTTCCATATGCCCCGAGCGCGTCCATCCGGTGCTGGTCCGTCATGATGAGCAGCACGTTGGGTCTGCGCGCCGCTTGCGCCCCGGCGGACTGCGTCAAACAGGCTAAGGAACCGAGTAAGTCCCGTCGTGTCATCAGTCTTTCCTCACCTTCACTCGCCGGGCCGCACGCAGTGTTCGCCACGCTACGTACCGCGGTAGAACGGCCCGTCAGAAAATCACTTTGGCGCCAAGCTGCATCACGCGCGCTGGCGTAGCCGTCGCGTTGATCGTACCAAACGCCGCGGCCGTGAAGGTGACATTCGGAGGCCCGAGATTCACACGGTTTGTCGCATTGAAAGCCTCCGCGCGCAACTGCAATCGCACCTTTTCACCAAACGCAACGTACTTCTGTAGACCGAAATCGAGCTGCACCAGACCTGGCGCACGCACATCCGGTAACACGCGGCTGAGATTGCCGAATGTAAACAACGGTGGAGTTACAAATTGCGACGTGTCCAACCAGCGGCCGATCGACGGATTGTCCAGCTTGGCGCTCGTTCCCGTGCTGTTCGGACGATTGGCGGCATTATTGTTGGCGCCCCGCACGGCCAGTGGCTGCCCTGTCTGCGAGGTCAGAATCCCGCTCAGTTGCCATCCCCCGAGAACGATGTCGGCCGGGCCGCGAAGCCCGAACCTCCGCCCTTTTCCGAACGGCAGTTCCCACAAATAGCTGACCACAAGACGCTGGGAGACATCGGCGGGAGAAATCGACCGCTCCATGCGCCGGTTGTAAGGTGTCTGATAGTCCGCAACCCCTGTGTTGTAACCCGCAAATCCGGCGCTGAGGCTCGCCACGGTGTCGTCAATCAATTTGCCGAACGTATAAGCCAGTTGTACGGTATGCCCGCGGCTCATGCTCTTTCGGGCGTTTACCTGCAACGAGTGATAGATGGAACTTCCGAAAGTCGGATTGCGGCGCGTGATGCCCTGATACGCGGGAAACGGGAGTAGCGTCTGCTGACGGGCGACTGTGCGTCCGAAGATCCCCTTTTCGAACAGGGCATTGGGCACCTGCGTTTGAAGGTCGAAGCCGAGGCTGAGATACCTCGGGTCAAGTGCGTTTTCGGCGATTCCCTGCGCTCCGATCCCGAGCCGCGTTCCCTTCGCCGCTGAGTAAATGCTCTCGAGTACCCAGTTGCCTGGAAGCGCGCGCTGGAGGCTGAGGTTCCACTGCTGTGTGTAGCCAACGCGATCATCCGCCATCCGGCCCTCGGCGCCCAGTCCGAGAAAGCTTGCGGCTCCCTGGCTGTTGCCCGGCGGCAGAACCAGTGCGGGTGGTCCCTGTGTGAGGTAGAAGTTCGGGCGTGGGCCGATACTCGGATTCGCGAATGGCGTGTTCGCGCTCCAACCTAAGTTCGTTTCGAAACTCTCGAAGATACCTTGATAGAAAATACCGTAGAATCCGCGCAGGACGGTGTGCGCCGATTCGTCAAACGTGTAGGCGAAGCCGAAGCGCGGGCCGAGATTGTTCCGATCCACTGGCACCGGATGACGTCCGTAGTCCTTGCCCGCGAATTCCACCACACCGGGTAAGTTCGTAATCGGATTCACGCGGAAGAAGTTGAAGTTGGACCGCTCGTTGAAGTGGTCGATCGCGTTCGTCTCCACGTCGTAGCGGAGTCCGACATTCAAGGTGAGCCTGCGGCTGATGCGCCAATCGTCCTGCAAGAAGCCGGCGAAATACTTGCCGCGCTCGTGACGCTTACTGCCAATCGTAAGGCTGCCCGCATTGACAGCGCCAAGGAGAAACGTCGCCACACCATAGCCGGTGGTCTGCGGCGCTTGAGGGTTATTGGTCAAGTCGCGATTGAAGTTGAACGCGCCGCTCAGACCACCGAACTGAAACCGGTTGCGCCGGATGGTCCACACCTCACCACCGAATTTCAGCGTGTGCTTGCCCATTACCTTCGTAATCGACTCATGCAGCGAAATGGTGTGCAGTCCGCCATCCACTGTCTGGCCGCCACCTAATTCTGTGAAATCCGCGATGTTGTGGGAGGGAAATTGCACCCGCGGGATAATCGCCGGATATCCAAGCCTGTCCAGATCGGCGCCCGACGTCGGCGGATCACGCACAATGAGGGTCCTCACATACCCGGCGCGGAGTTCGCTGAATGTGCTCGGGCTGATCGTGTATGTCCAACTCGCCACCTGCTGCGAGTAATTCCGGTCGAACACATCATTCTGTTCGCCCTGTGTAAGATAGTTGCCGAACTGCGAGTCCGGCCGGATGACGTTGTAGTTGTAAGCCAGGCGGTAAGTCAGCCGGTTGTTGTTGTCGACGTTGTGATCGAAGCGGCCGATGTACTGGTCATTGTTTTGCAGCCGCCGCGTTTGCTCGCCGTAGTTGTTCACGTTTGTGATCGCGTTGGTGGGGGCTCGATTGGGCAGCGGTACATCACGCAGGATCTGCACCGGAATCCGGTTGAAACGGCTGGTTGGAATGGTGTTGCCGGGGAATGGAGTCCGCACGAAACCGGCTCCATTCGGATTGACCGCCGTGCTTTCCGGATCGTAGACACCGAGCACCGTACCGTTGGCAAGGCGCGTCTCGGAGAAGTTACCCGCGCGCTGAAGCTCCGTGGGCACCGAGAGGACATTGTTGGCGTACGTGATGTACCGGTAACCCTCATAGTTGAAAAACCAGAACGTCCGGTTCTTGCCGTTGTAGATCTTAGGCAGCACCACGGGAGCGCCAGCCGATCCCCCGTACTGGTTGTAACGAAACGGCGCGCGCGTGGCCGCGAACGTATTCCTCGAGTCGAGTTTGTCGTTACGGAAGAACTCATAGAGTGTGCCATGCAGTTGATTGGTTCCACTCTTGGTTACCATGCTGATGGCGCCACCCGTTGTCCTTCCGAACTCCGCCGGTGCGCCGTTCGTATAAACCTTGAATTCCGCCACGGCATCCACGCTTGGCGACACTGCGATCTCCTGCCGCTCCGGCGCCGCGTTGTTCGCTCCGTCGAATAGCAGTTGGTTCATGGACCCGCGCCCCCCGCCAATCGCCACATTCGACGTGACAAACCCCGCGGGATCGGCGAAGCCCGCGTTAATCCCCGCCTGGGGAGTAACACCTGCCGTCAGTTGGATCAGCGACATCACATTCCGCCCATTCAGCGGCATCTCCACAATCCGTTTATTCTCGATTACCTGGCCGAGCGATGATGTCTCCTGATCCACTCGCGGCGTCTCCGCGGTCACATTTACTGACTCCGTCATTTGTCCGATCTGCATCACGAAGTCGATGCGTGCCACCTGGTCCACCGCGAGCGTGATACCCTGCCGGTCGATCGGCTTGAACCCGTCCGATTGGACCGAGATCCGGTAACGCCCAGGCTGCAGCAGCGGCACGACATAGATGCCCTGGTCGTTCGACGCCGTCCGCCGGCTGATCTCCGTGTCGGTGTTCGTCACAACGACGCGGGCGTTCGGAATCCCAGCGTCGGTGGAATCCTTGACGATTCCGGTGACCTGTGCGTTCTGTCCGTGACAGAGTGCGGAGGCAATGAGTAACAGCGCAATGGACAGACTTCGATTCATTCGTTCAGTCTCCTTGGACTTCTCTACTGGACTTTTCTACTGGACTCTGTACTTGGGCCAACCAGGCGCTCTGGCGCCGAGGCATAGGATCGTTGCCGCAACGCATCCGCGATGTGGCGGTCGATTCCGGAGAGAGCGGTCTGGATGGATGCCAGGCGCGCGTCGAATTCCGCGCGGACTTCAGCGGCATCGCCCGCGTTCAGATTCAGGCCGGCAAACAGCGCTCCCCCGAGCCGGTTCGCAGCGCTTGCCTGTATCTTCAGAAACTCGGCCCGGAGTTTCAATGGACCGCCGGGCGGAAGCACTGCCCCCGGATACTGTACGTCCCTCTCCACGGGAATTCCCCGTGAGAGCGCTTGCAACTCGCCGGCCGCGGACCCGAGAGTCAGTGCGTGATCTCGCAGCATCTGCTCCAGTAACAGCCGCTGTCCGGCGCCAAGTTTCGATGTCAAATCAGCCGGGAAGGCTTGGATCAATTGTGCAAGCAATGCCGACTCCTGAGTAAGTACGTCGGCAAGCCGCACGGCCCGGTTGGACAGGTTCAGCACCAGCTTGTGCGCTTCGGCGCGGCTATGTCCCGCCCGCAGATGCTGCTCGATCAACGGCAGGAGAAGCGGCGGTGCACTCTCCAGTTCCAGCACCGCGCCATCGCTTTCATCGTCCAGTGGATTCGCCCCCAGCGCGGCTTCCGCGGCGGTCGAAATGGCGGTCCTGGTGTCCCTCGCCGCCCGGAGGATCGCTGTCAGTTCACGCTTTCGCTCCGGCGTGTCGACAATGCCAGTTACTAAGATGTGGTCATCCTTGCGGCTCACAAGCACAAAGTCGCGGCGGCACGCCTCAGACCGGTGGAGCAGATAGTGAACCTCGAACTCACTCCGGTCCAGAATTCGCGCGGCGTCGTCACCGCCCGGTTGGAGGGGCGCAACGGTCAACCGTGAAGGAACCTCCGGTGTGACGGAGTAGCGAGTCGTGTGGCCCGCATGCCGGACGGCGTAGACTGCCCGGACGGGACGATAATCCGAGGCGCGCAGTTGAACGCGGGCCTCCCTGACCGGATGTTCAGCCTGATGATCCTCCGGCGCCGCACTTACTTCCCATCCTCTCGTCCCATCTTCCAGCGTAATTGCGCGAACCGACTCCCGAACGGCGGGCGCCGACTTACGCCAGTGATCAATTGCCCGCGCCGACAGAGGATCCGCCGCATCCAGACCACTCTTGCGCAGTGCTCCCCGCAACTGATCGAGCGAATTGGAGACCGTCGAGTCCGCCGTCACGCGAACTGCGCCAGGCAGGCGCACTGCGGTTTCCGCCGATGCCGCACGGCGCAACAGGTCCGACGCAGCCGGCACTGGCGCGGCTTTCGGCGGCGGACCGGGCCGCAGTATCAACAGCGCCACGACGGCTGCCGCCAGCGCACCGAACACAGGAATCAACCGCGTCGCACGCTGGCCCGCCACCGAGTCCAGTCGCTTTGCGTGTTCCTCCTTCAAACGATCCAGCATCCGGCTCGATGCCGCGTCCGGACCTGGAGCCTGTGGATTCACCCTCCGCGACTGCATGTAAGTCTGCACCGCGAATTCCAGCCGGGCCGACTCTGTCCGGCACTTCCAGCATGCATGCAGGTGTTCCCGCACCTGTGCCTCTCGTTGGGCGGGAAGCTCTCCATCCAGGTGCAGCAGCAGCGTTTCCTCGTCCGGGTGTGTGGCGGGTGGTGTCCCGGCCAGCCACTGGAAGAATCTCATGCGGGATCCTCAGGCCTCCTCTCCAGCGACCGGGAGATCTTCTTCACGGCGCGCAGGACGAACGTCGAGACCGTCGACACTTGAAGCCCCAGCACGTCGCCGATCTCCCGGTAGCGCAGCCCTTCCGCTCGCAACTCCAGGCACTGCCGTTCCTGTGGCGTCAGCAGCGCGAGTGCATTGTGGACGCGCTGCCCGCGTTCATCCAGAAGCAACTGCTCTTCGGCGTTTGCCTCGGGCGCGGCGGTGGAGTGCGCCTCATCGATTGAGGCTGATGCCTCACGCCCCGCCCGATGCAGACGGTCAATCGCGATGTGATAGGCCACGCGAAAGGCCCATGGCCGTGGATTGC
Source organism: Bryobacterales bacterium (assembly GCA_016789785.1). The sequence goes on along the minus strand of JAEUQE010000290.1, from coordinate 785 downwards.
GAATCGTCTTGCCGTGGAGAATCTCGCTTAGAAGTTGAACGAACGCCTCCTGGATAATGTCTTCCGCCTCCTGCGCGCCCGCCCCGGCCGCGTGCTGCAGATAGTTGCGCAGAGGCGCTCGCACATCCAGGTAGAGCTGGTGGATCGACTCCACCAGACGGCTACTTCCCCCGCTGACGCGCGAGAAAGGCTGGTCCCATGCCAGGTCGCTACTCAGGAAGTCCCCCATCCGTCTCTATTACAGACTTGTCTCGGAGGCGATATTACTACATGACAGCGAGGAAAATGTGATGGGGCTTCCGTGGTCTTCTCTGGGCGGGCAAACGCAAAGGGCGGCCACCCCCTGAAAGGACGGCCGCCCCCGTAAGTTACTCATCGGTCCGACGCGACGCGCCGCTCCACGGCAAGGTGTGCGACGCGTGCCGCAAGCGTTAAAACACGATCTTCGCCGCCAACTGCAGAATGCGAGGATCGCCCGTGCTTGTCGTGAACCGGTACGCCGAGTTCGGCCGGAACTGGAACGTCGTGAGATTCGCGTTGAACTGCACCGCGTTCTGTCCGGTAATGTTCGACCGGTTCGTGATGTTGAACGCCTCGCCGATCAGCTTGATCTTCACTCGCCCGTCGCCGGCCACGGGAATGTCCTTCGAGACGCGAAAATCCATCGTCGCAAACGAGGGCAGCCGTAGACTATTCCGGGCGGCAAACGGCACCCGCTCGTTGGCGATGTTTCCGTCGTTGTTCAGATCCAGATTGATGCGCGGCGAATACACCCGTCCCGACTG
>JAEUQE010000028.1:2594-54772 GCA_016789785.1 Bryobacterales bacterium | reverse complement strand
CTGTCGATCGGCACCTGAATGCAGGTGACATCTCCCGCCAGATTCGCGCACGCCTGCTCGCCTTCGGCCTTGATCTTCTGCGTGCTCGAAGCAAGCGCCTCTTCCGTTCGCGATCCCACCAGCAGAATGTCGTGATCCTTGGGCGACCGCCGCGTGAGGAAGAAGAGCCGGTAGTAGTTCATGTTCGCCGGGAGTTTCAGGTTGTTGCCCGGCTTGCGTGTGACGGGCTTTCCACCAATCACGGTATCCACATGCTCGATGCGCGGCACATAGCCATTGCCGCCGCCGCGGGGACGCATCTCGTAGTACACATACTCGAAGCCCGTGATCTTCGCCTGAGCGTCGCGAATCGGCGTGGTGACTTTCATTCTCAGCGGGGGATCGATATCGACGTAGCCGGCATTGGGAGAACTGCCGTACCGGAAGTAGAAGACGGTCGCCGGAGGAAGAGCCATGCCCTCCACCAACCCGGTCATGAAGCGGCTCGCATCGCTGTCTTTGAGGCAGGTGCGAACCAGTGCGCGCAGCGCGTTGATCTCGTCCAGCAGGGCAAGCGGCGTGCGGGTGCCCTCCACTCCCTGATCAACCGGCATGCTGAGGTTGGCTTGTTTGCCTTGCCACGACAGCCGCACATACTCGCCCTTCATGTCGCAGCCGGTTCGTTGTTGCGGCTTCATCTTCGGAACACGGAGACGCAACTCCCCCTGCTGTGGTGTCGCGGCGTTTGGAGGAATCAGGAGAGTCTGGCGGCCTGCGGATGTGTACTCGTAGGCGAACGGGCCTGCCATGCGTTTCTGCGAGCAGGCCCCAACCAGAAGAGTACTTGCGACAACTAATGTAACGGCACGCACTAGATCAGCTTGTAAACACCGGGCACCGGAATCGGCGTGACGGGCACCTTCATGTCATAGCCCATCTCTTTCGGCATCAGGTCAAGCTGCGATTGCATGATCCTGTCCCATGTCACCATTTCGCCGGAATAGGCAGCTTCGCGCGCCATGATGCAGGCCATGGTGCTCTCGGCCACCGGCATCGCGTGATTGATGTATGGGCCATCGCCACGGATGCTCTTGCTGAGCGCGGTGTGTTCACTGACGTAAGGATTGCCGCCCTTCTCGCCCATGTCGTTGCACTTGCTGCGGCCCTTCGAACCAACCACGAGTTCACTTACGTTGCCGTAGATCCCGTTCCCGCGAGGATACTGGCGGCAATAGCTGGTCATGCGAACACCGTTGGCGAACTCGAACTCGGCGGACAGATTGTCGTAGATGTTGCCGTAGAGTTCTTCGCTTGGTCTCCATGCGCGGCCGCCGCTGGCCCACACACGTGCCGGATGCGTGCCCATCACCCAGCAAATCACGTCGATATTGTGCAGATGCTGTTCCACTACCTGATCGCCGCAGATCCACACATAGGAATACCAGTTGCGATGCTGCCAGGTGCCGTCGCCCCACTTCGGATCGCGGCCCTTTTGCTGAATCACGGGCGTGCCGACCCAGTAGGCATAGTTCGCCACCACGTCACCGATCGCGCCGTTCTTGATCTTGTCGATGGTCTGAACGTACTCCGTCGCAAAGCGGCGTTGCGCGCCCGAGACGACCGTGAGCTTTAGTTCTTCTGACTTCTTGGCAGCCTTCATGAAACGCCGCACACCGACCGGGTCCGTGCCGAAGGGCTTCTCGCAGAACACATGCTTCTTTGCTTCCACCGCGGCCTCAAAGTGCATCGGACGCCAGCCGGGAGGTGTGCAAAGCATCACTACATCGATGTCGGAAGCAAGCAGTTTCTTATAGGAATCGAATCCGACAAACCGGTGTTCGGGACCAACCTTGATGCGGTCCTGAAACTTCGCGAAGCTCGGAGTCTCTTTGAGCCAGCGAAGATTGCCCTCCAGTTTGTCCTCGAAAACATCCGCCATGGCCACGAACTCGATATTCTCGGTTCCGTTCATCATGTCGATGACGGCTTGTCTGCCGCGGCCTCCGCAGCCGACCAGGCCAGCCTTCAGTTTCTCTTTGCCTGCTCCACGGACCAGTTCCGGCTTGATAATTTGGAAAGCCGTCGCTCCAGCCGCAGCGCTGGTGGAGGTACGGAAGAATGAACGGCGGGAAAGATTGGTAGGTTCCATCAAGGCTCCTTCTAACTTGGACCTTTTATTGTATCTCTGGAATCCGGCGCGAAACGGGGCGCGCACGACACTCCGCGATTGCCAGGCGGCCTTGGAAGAGGAGTATGATTCTCAGGACGGGAGGCGAACAACATGAGTGAACTGACACGACGCGCATTTGCGTTCACTGGGGCGGCCGCGATGACGCCAGCCATGCAGGCCAAGAAGATGGAACCCCTCACGCCAGGCATCAAGATCTCCATGCAGGTGGGCGAGGACGTGTCCAACGAGGATCTCGATTGGATCAAGCAGATGGGCGTAGAGTATCTCAACGTCCAGACCGGCAAGGGCCGCGGCACACTCGACAACTTCCTCGCCATCAAGAAGAAGGTGGAAGCGACGGGCCTCAAGGTCTGGAACATCTCCAACAACGACAACCGCAACATTGAAGAGGTGACGCTCGGGCTGCCGGGCCGCGATCAGAAGATCGAATGGCTCAAACAGTACATTCGCGACACTGGCAAAGCAGGCATCGGCTACATCACCTACGCACACATGGCCAATGGCATCTGGTCCAGTGAACGTGAGACCACGCGGGGTGGCGCTGCCGCTCGTGCCTTCAAGATGGAAACCGCGAAAGGCTTCTGGAACGGCAAGGTCTACGAAGGGAAGCTCACGCACGGCCGCAAGTACTCGAAGGAAGAACTCTGGGAGCACTACACGTACTTCATCAAACAGATCGCCCCGGTGGCGGAGGAAGCGGGCGTCCGGATCGGAATCCATCCGGATGACCCGCCCGTGCCCGAACTCGGCGGCATTCCACGGCACATCTTCGGGACCTTCGATGGCTACGTGAAGGCGCTCGAAATCGCCAATTCACCGGCCATCGGCGTGTGTTTGTGCTGCGGCACCTGGATGGAGGGCGGCAAGCACACAGGCAAGGATGTATACGAAGCCGCGCGCGCGTTCGCGAAGATGGGCAAGCTTTGGAAGATCCACTTCCGCAACGTCACGGCTCCGATTCCCTACTTCGTGGAGACCTACATCGACAACGGCTACACCGACATGTACAAGCTCATGAAGACGCTTGTTGAGGTCGACTTCCGCGGCAACCTGATTGCCGATCACGTGCCTGCCATGGCGGGCGGCCGTCACTCGGGCTGGTCGTACAGCATGGGTTACATCCGCGCGCTCTACAACGCTGCGAAAGCCGAATTGAAGCGCGGATAACTCCCGCACATCGAAACACACTGGGTGTCATGCTGAAAGAAGCATGAATCGCCCTCTGCTGCTCTTTATGACGGTCTGCGGCTTACTGCAAGGGCAGGCCCTGGACGTGATGCTGGTGCTCGATCACTCGACAGGCACCGAACAGGCTACCGATCGCATCCGCGGCAAGGCGTTCGGCGAAGATATGCGCGTCGGGATTGTCTCCGCACTTGCCCCATCGCAAGTGATCGAGCCCTTGACTGCAGACAAGAAGCGTCTCGACGCCGGACTGCGCAGACTCGGTGCACGGGCTGGTGTCCGCTCCGGCGGTGTCTTGGTCACACAGACTTGGACGCTCGATCTGGCAGGTGCTCTTTCGAAGGCTCTCGCGGAGTTGAGCGAGGCAGGCGAGAGCAACCGTCCGCGTGCGATCGTGGTGCTCTTTGCCGGCGAGGACCGGGGACTGATCAGCGCAGCAGAGCGGTTGCGATCGCGATTGCGGGATTCCGGCGCACGGTTGTTCGCAATTGCGGTGATGCGGCAGGATCCGGTTCGCGAGACGAGGGGTAACCAGCGAATGGACTTTCCGTTCCCCGTGGGCGCCACGCAGATCCTTGGCGATCTGGCGGAGATGTCACGAGGAAGGCTCTACAAGCAGGGCTGGGATATCCGCGACATCCTGAAGGAAGCCGCGAAGCCGTAGCGGCAGTTACCGCCCAGTCCAGCAGGGAGCGCGCTTCTCGAGAAACGCGGAGATCCCTTCCTGCGCGTCGACGGCGAGCGAGTTCATACTCATGACTTCCTTGGCGTAGGCGTAAGCCTTCGGCTGATCGAGATCAACCTGCGCGTAGAAGGCCTGCTTGCCCAGGCCGACCGTCAAACTGCTGGATGCCGCAATCTGCATCGCAAGTTCGCGAACCGTTGAGGCCAGTTGTTCATTCTGCACGGCGCGGTTCACCAGGCCCCATTCCGCTGCGATCGCCGCGGGAACCGGCTTGCCCGTCAGCAGCATCTCCATCGCGCGCTTACGGCCAATCGCCCGCGTCAGCGCAACCATCGGCGTGGTGCAAAACAGGCCGATCTTCACTCCGGGCGTTGCGAACCAGGCGTTCTCTCCCGCAATCGCCAGGTCGCACGTCGCCACCAACTGGCAGCCCGCCGCGGTGGCAACTCCGTGCACTTGCGCGATGACCGGCTGTGGAATCGACTGCAGTTTCGTCATCAACTCCGTGCAGACATCGAACAGCCGGCGGTACTCATTGATCGTTCCGTTCGCCATCTCGGAGAGATCGTGACCCGCGCAGAAGGCCACACCCGCTGCTTTCAGGATCACGGCGCGCAGTTCGGCGTTTCGCCCAATCGCGTCGAGACAATGAATCAACTCTTCCATCAACGCGAGCGAAAGCGCATTGCGGCGATCGGGACGATTCAGCGTCACAATCGCCAGCGGCCCTTCGATATCGAGAAGTAAGTGCCGGTAAGCCATGCTAGTTGACTCTCTTTTCGCGACCAGACCATTCCAATTCACGAAGCTCGTTCTTGCGGATCTTGCCTGTTGCGGTCTTGGGCAAGGCACGGAACTCGACATGCTTCGGACACTTGAAGTGCGCCATGCGTTCCCGGCAGAACTCAATGATGTCCTGCGCCGTCAATGTGTAGTCGCCCTTCAGTGTCACGAAAGCTTTGGGCACTTCCCCCCACTTCTCATCCGGCACCGCGACCACGGCCGCTTCCAGCACCGCCGGATGCTCGTAGATCACACGCTCCACCTCTACGGATGAGATGTTCTCGCCACCCGAAATGATGATGTCCTTCTTGCGGTCGCGAATCTCCAGGAACCCGTTCGGATGCATCACGGCATAGTCGCCCGAATGGAACCAGCCACCGCGGAATGCTTGCTCCGTCGCTTCGGGATTCCGGTAGTAACCGATCATGACGTTGTTGCCGCGCATCACCACCTCGCCCATGGCCGCGCCGTCGGCAGGCACGTCGTTCATCGCTTCATCCACCAGGCGCACGTCGGTTCCTGCGATGATGTAGGGCACGCCCTGGCGGGCTTTCAGCGTCGCACGCTCGCCGGGAGACAGAGCGTTCCATTCTTTGCGCCAGTCGCACAGGGTCATGGGTCCGTAGGTTTCGGTCAGTCCATAGCAGTGGAACATCTCCGCGCCCATCTCTTCAGCGGCTCGGAGCACTGCCGGCGAAGGCGGCGCTCCCGCTGTGACGATACGCAAACCATGCTCGAAGCGGATTCCATGGGTCGCCGCGTAATGCGTCAGTCCGCCCACCACCACAGGTGCGCCGCACATGTGCGTCACTTGATGTGCCCGAATCGCAGCCGCGATCTGATCGGCATGCGGCTGGCGAAGACAGATATGCGTCCCGCCCGCCGCGGTCACCGCCCATGGAAAACACCATCCGTTGCAATGGAAGAGTGGGAGAGCCCACAGGTAGACGCTCGATTCTGTCAGCCCATACTGCATCAACTCTCCAAGCGCGTTGAGATACGCGCCTCGATGCGAGAACATCACACCCTTCGGAAAGCCCGTTGTGCCGCTAGTGTAGTTGATCGACAGCAGCCCGTCTTCGTCAGGCTCCTCGATACCGGTGAGTGGCAGCGATGCCGATGCGAGGAATGGCTCGTAGTCCGTAATGTAGTGCTGAATCTGCGGCATTTCATGACGATGCGGATCAATCACCGCGATCAATTGAGGGTCGGCGAGAATCACCTTGGCGCCCGAGTGATTGAGGATCCATGCCAGTTCCGCGCCAGCCAGACGAGTGTTCAACATCACCAGAACGGCGCCGATCAGCGGCACGGCAAAGTGCGGCTCCAGCGCCATGGGGGTGTTCGGCGAGAGCACGGCCACCCGGTCGCCTGGCTGCACACCCAATGCGCGCAACGCGGCGGCCAGCCGGTGACACCGGTTCTGGAACTCCGCATACGTATAGCGATGATCGCCATGCACTACCGCTACTTTGTCGCGGTGCACAAAAGCGCTGCGTGCGAGGAATTCCAGGGGCGTGAGGGGTCTCTTCATGGCTGCCTGATCATTTTACTTGGAACTAGGCGCGGGGTCGCGGCATCCATGAGAGGGATGAAATTCCTATACTCACTTTTCGCTGGAGCAATGCTGATGTCTGCTTCTCTTTCGGCTGCCTCGTCCGTGCACGAGTTCTCTCCCAAGTCAATTGACGGGAAATCCGCGCCGCTTTCCACCTACAAGGGCAAGGTGCTGCTGATCGTCAATGTCGCCAGCAAGTGCGGTTACACGCCGCAATACACTGGTCTTGAAGCGTTGTATCAGAAATACAAGGATCAGGGCCTGGTGGTGGTTGGATTCCCCGCCAATAACTTCGGCGGGCAAGAGCCCGGGTCCGACGAAGAGATCAAGCAGTTCTGCTCGCGCACTTACAACGTCACGTTCCCCATGTACTCGAAGGTCTCAGCCAAGGGTTCTGACATTGCACCGCTCTATCAGTTCCTGACGCAGGCGTCTGGCGACGTGAAATGGAACTTCACGAAATTCCTGGTTGGCGGGGATGGCAAGGTGATCGGCCGATTTGAACCTGGTGTGAAGCCCGACTCTTCGGAACTGACCTCTGCGATTGAAAAGGCCCTGAAGAAGTAGTTGCCTGGCAGCGGTGGGCCGGAGGAACCAGGAGGAATGATCCAGTAAGCCGATCATTGCTATCTTGGCAACTGCATCGGCCCGGGCAGTTGGCACGGAGGCTGGATGTGGCTGTAATCTGCCGCAGGCACGAGCAGGAGATCGTGACACTCATACTCAGTTGAGGAGAAACCATGACGATCACCGGCAAGCTGTCAGGCAAGCCGATTCGCATTCCCGACGTGAACGCCGCGCCAATGCCGGCGCTCGCGGTCTCGGGTGTTATCGTGAACGGACGGCCCGCCGAGAACTTCGGAGTCATCGGCTCGGCACGAGGCTATCCGGACGCTCGCAGTTTCCGGCGAAAATTTGGGCTGGTGGTTCCCGCCACCAACACAAGCACGGAACACGAGTTGTGGAGCATTATCTTGCGCAACCCGGGGCCGCAGGCGTTGGGGGGTGTCGGCATTCACACCGTTGGAGTGATCACGCCCAAACCCAGATTGGAGAGTGCGGCCGATCTGCTTTCCTATAAGGATCAGTTCCTGAGCGGCCTCAGTGCCGCCGTCGACACTGCCCTGTTGGCCGAACCCGAATACATGATCATGGGCATGAGTCTCGAACACATTCTGAGTGGCCTCGATGAGATACGGGCGCCGATGGCGAGCGTGGAAGCGCAGTCCGGCCTTGCATGGGCCACTTGGCACGATGCCATTCACGCTGCTTTGGGGAAGTATGGCGCGCGCCGGATCGGCTTGCTGACTCCGTTCGACAAGGCGGGGAACGAGTCCGCATCGCGCATGTTTCAGGATCTTGGCTATGAAGTAGCGGCCAGCGTGGGCTTCTCGTGCGCCAACGCGCTGCACATCGCACACATTCCCGACTGGGCTAAGGAGCGAGCCATCTTGGAATTGCTGGCAACGGAGGAGAACCGGCTCGATGCGGTGGTTCAGTGCGGGACCAACATGAGCCTGGTCGAGGTTGCCGAGCGGGTGGAACCGCTCATCCGCATTCCGGTGCTCGGCATCAACGCGACTACCTTCTGGTACGCACTGCGTGAGAACGGATTCGGCGCCCCGCTGCGGCACGCCGGGCGTCTTCTCCAGGAATTCTGACGGCCGCTGCTCGGGGTCAATGCGTCGCCCAAAGCCTGGGTCAGCAGTTCGGGCCTGTGCCCATCCGGGTCGCGGAAGCACAGGCTGCGCCCCGCCTCAAGGCCGGCCAACGGGGCTCACACTTCGACGCCTTTTGCGGCAGGTGCGAGTCCCAAGCCGCGATCGCGAAGCCGGCATGAATCGGGTCGGCGCCTTCGTGAGGCGGAATCACTCCGCCGGGGCCGGGAACCACAGGCGCTGCATTCTCTAACCTGCGGCTCCCGCCAGAGATCGCCGGCGCGGAATTCAGCCAGCCACGCAAGAAATCCTCTCAATACCCGTGCCCGCACTCTCCCAATCACTTCCGCCCTCTGTGATAGTCTGACCCCATGAGGATGCTGTTACAGCTTGCGGCGGTTGTGTCTCTTGCCGCGGCCGATGACGGAACCAGTTACTTCCGCGATGTTCGCCCAATCCTGCAGCGCTCCTGCCAGGGTTGCCATCAGCCTTCGGTAAAACAGGGCGGGCTTGATCTCACCAGCTACGCACTGCTTGCGAAGGGTGGCTCGCGAGGCCCGGCGATTCCGCTGCTCATCGACTATGTCACCGGCAAGCGCCAGCCGCGGATGCCACTTGGCGCCTCACCGTTGGCCGGCGATCAGATCGAGTTGCTGCGCAAGTGGGTCGCCGCCGGCGGCAGGGACGACACACCATCCGGCGCCGAAGAACGCTTCTCTCTCGACAAGCCGCCGGTGTATTCGCAGCCACCACTCATCAACGCACTGGCTTACTCTCCTGACGGCGCGTTGCTCGCGGTATCCGGCTATCGTGAGGTGTTGTTGCACAAGGCCGATGGCTCCGGCATCGCTGCGCGTCTGCCGGGCAAGTCGGACCGCATTCATTCGCTGCTCTTCGCCAAGGACGGCAAGACGCTGATCGCGGCAGGGGGCACTCCGGCGCGGTTCGGCGAAGTGCAGATCTGGGACGTCGCAACGCGCAAAATGGAGCGATCCATCAGTGTTGGTAGCGACACCGTCTTCGGCGCGTCACTGTCACCGGACGGCACTCTGGTGGCGGTGGGCTGCACGGACAACTCACTGCGCGTCTTCGAAGTCGCGACTGGCAAGGAAACGCAGAAGATCCCACATCACGAAAACTGGGTCCTCGGTACAGCATTCGGCGTGAACGGCAAGCGCATCGTTTCTGTCGGTAGAGATCGCGCGGCCAAGTTGACCGATTCCGCGAGCGGCCAGTTCATTGAGAACGTCAATCTTCTCCGCGGCGAATTGAGCGCCATCGCACGCCACCCCACGCGTGACTTCGTCGCCATTGGCGGGGAGGAGCGCGTGCCTTACTACTACATGATGGACCGGCCTCGTGTGATGAAAGTCGCCGATGATACGACCTTGATCCGCAAACTCGAAATGCAGGACGGCGTCATTCTCGCACTCGCATTCTCACCTGACGGGAATCACATCGCGGTCGCGGGCGCCGCCGATCAGATCCGTCTCTATTCCACCGCGACCGGAGATCGAACCGCTGCCTTGAAGGGCCACAAAGCAGGAATCTACGCACTGGCGTTTCATCCCAACGGCAAGCAACTCGCGGCCGCTGGCTTCGATGGACATGTGCGCATCTACGACGTCGCGGCAGGCACGCTTGCCAAGGACTTCGTGCCTGTCGAGATCACGACCGTCGCGGAGAGGAGATGAACATGCGCTTTCTGTGTCTCGCTTTCCTTGCGTCATCCATCTACGCGGCGCCACCGGTGCTCACCATGATGGAGCCATGGGGTGCGCAACGTGGCAAAGCCGTCACGCTGACCCTTGCGGGCAGCGGCTTGATGGAAGGCGCGAAGATCGTCTCCACTTTGCCCGCGGTGTTCACGCCGCTGACGCCACCTTCCGAGATGCCCGGCCGCCGTCTGCCATTTCTCGTCGAACTGAAGGCGGATGCGCCGGTTGGCCTCTATCCGATTCGCATCGAATCCGCGCAGGGTATTTCGAACGTGCTCCTGTTCAGCGTCGGTGTATTGCCGGAGACGCGCGAGGCCGAGCACGAAACCCCAAACAGAGAACCGCTGAACGACACATCCGCCACGGCGCAGGAGATCAAACAGACCCCTATCGTCATCAACGGCACGCTGCGATCCGCCGATCGCGACTTCTACAAGATCTACGGCAAGGCCGGCGAGAAACGTGTCTTCGAAGTGGAAGCGCGCCGCATGGGCTCGGCCATCGACCCTTCGCTGCGCATTCTGGATGCTTCGGGCAAGCTGCTGGCGCGCGTGGAGGATACCCACAGCCTCGGCGTCGATTGCCGCATCGAGTTCACGTTCCCGCGCGAAGGCCATTACTTCGTGGAAGTGCAGGATGCACGCTTCTCCGATCAGGCGGCGAATTTCTACAGGCTCAAGATGGGCTACTGGCAGTATGCAGATTCGATGTTTCCCCTCGGCGGCAAGCGTGGCGCGCCTCTGGAAGTGGAACTCAGCGGCGGCAATCTGACAGCGCCGGTGAAAACCAAAGTCGATTGGAGCGTTGCGAACAAGGCCCGCGCTTTTGTGAATCTTCCCGGGAACACGGCGAATCTTCCCCTGCCTTTCGCAGTCAGCGACGCACCCGAGATGATCGAACCTGCGAGCCAGGGACCGCACCTGTTGCCGCTGGGCACTGTTGTGAATGGCCGCATCGCTAAGCCCGGTGAGAAGGATCGCTACAAACTGGTGGTGCAGCCCGGCGAAACATACACGGTAGAGCTACAAGCGCGTGAACTCGGAGCCACTCGGCTGGACGGTGTGCTTACTGTGCGGGATCGCAACGGGAAGCGTCTTCAGTCCGCGGGGGATCAACCGCCCTCGCAGAGCGCGTTCGCCACGATCCTTGCCGGCGATATCAGCCGTGATCCCTTCGTGGTGTTCACCGCGCCGAAAGATTCCAACGACGTGACCATCACGGTGGATGATCTGTCCGGCGACGGCGGGCCCGCCTTCGCTTACCGGCTGCTCGCGAAACAGGAGGAGGCGGATTTCGAGTTGACACTGCTTGCTCCACACGTCAACATTCCCGCGGCGGGCGCGGCGATTGTGCCTGTCAATGTGGAGCGACGTGGTTATGCCGGCGCGGTGCAACTCTCCGTACGCAATCTGCCGGAGGACTTGCGAGCCGCCGGTGGATACGTGCCAGCCGAAGTGCAGGAAGTGGACAATCGCGGTCTCTCGCGCCGCGGCGTGCTTACTCTTGAAGCGAAGCCTGGTGTGACAGCGCGCGCACTCGAACTCGAGGTGTGGGGCGAAGCAGTGTTGCCCAATGGCAAGAAGATCGTTCGCAAAGCGGGTGGTCCTGGAATGGTCACCGCGATTCGCACGAATCAAGGCTTCGATCCGGGCCGCCGTCAATTGAACCGTCCTTTTCAGGCGCCGTGGCTGGGCATGGATCTTCCGGCCATGGTGGGTTATCAAACCGCGGGACACATCGAAGTGTTTACGCCACCGCGTCTCAAAATCATTCAAGGGGAGAAGCAGGAGTTCTACTGGAAGTTTCATCCGAGCGTACCAGGCACTCCGCGCCCGGATACGGCTACACCCGACACGCCCGGCGGCCGCGATCTTCGCATCTCCGATCGTGTGGAGCCGCGACGGCAAGGTGCGGGCATGATTCAGATGAACACGACCATCGGCACACCGCCCGGCGCTTTCGACGTGATTCTGTCCACGCGGGTCGGCGATGAAGTGATCTATTCGCCGGCCGTGCGTGTGGAAGTGGTGCAAGGGTATTCGATCTCGACGCCTTCGCAAACGGTGCCCCTGCACGCGGGCGCGTCCACTGTATTGGCAGGCACCGTGACGCGCGAAGCTGGCTTCGCGGGGCCTGTTACCGTTGCGCCCGATGCGTTGCCGCTCGATGTGAATTGCGCACCGGTGGAAGTTCCGGAGAACTCAGCACAGTACCAGGTTCGTTGTGAAGCGGGCGCGAATGCCCCTCACGGCGAGCACATGATCCTTCTGAATCCTGCCTCGATTCTGCCGGAAGGAGAGAAGGGCAAGGTACCCTACAAGATAGCCCCTGTGGAAGCAAAGCTGGTCATCGTCAAATGAAACTCTGCATCACGTTCGCACTCACTGGCGCATTGGCATTTGCGCAACAGCAGCCGCTCACGTTCCTCAAGGACGTGATGCCGATCCTGAACAAAGCGGGTTGCACTTCGGGCCCATGCCACGGCGCGGCGAAAGGCAAGAACGGCTTCAAGCTGTCGCTGCGCGGCTACGATCCGGAGTTCGATTACGAGGCATTGCTGTACGACATCGCCGGCCGCCGCTTCAACCGTGCGGACCCCGCGCGAAGCTTGTTGCTTGCCAAGCCTGCGATGGAGGTTGCGCATGGAGGCGGACTGCGCTTCGACACGAACTCGCGCTACTACACGACGATCCTTGCGTGGCTCAGCCAGGGTGCGCCTTTCGGCGATCCGTCGAAGGACAAGGTGACGAAGATTGAGGTCACTCCCACGGAATTGAACTTCGACAAGCCCGGTCTTCATCAGCAGATCGCGGTGAAGGCGCACTATGCGGATGGGTCGACGCGTGACGTAACCGCCGAAGCTTCGGTGTCGAGCAACACCACCGAGATCGCCGAAGTGAAGGACGACGCGATTCATGCGGTGCGCAAGGGCGAGGCGGCCCTTCTGGTCCGCTATGAAGGCAGGTTCGTCACGGTTCCGTTGACCGTGCTCAATCCGAAACAGGGCTTTACGTGGTCCGCGCTGCCGCAGAACAACTACATCGATCAGTTGATTGATGCGAAGCTGAAGCGCCTGAAGATTCAGCCGTCGGCGCCAGTCGGCGATGCCGAATTCCTTCGCCGTATTTCGTTCGATCTGATCGGCCTGCCGCCAACGCCGGACGAAGTGCGTGCGTTTCTTGCCGAACCAGGCGACATGAAGACGAAGCGCGCCCGCACGATCGACAAGCTGATGCGGCGGCGCGAATTCGTCGACCATTGGTCTGTCAAATGGGGCGATCTGCTGCAGAACAGCCGGAAGTATCTCGGCGACAAAGCAACCTGGGGTTTTCGCGAGTGGATCCGCGACTCGATCGCATCGAACAAGCCTTACGACAAGATGGTGCGGGAGCTGCTCACCAGCCGGGGCAGTGCTTACGAGAATCCCGCCGCAAACTACTTCCGGGTGACGCGCGATCCAAAGCCGTCGATGGAGAAGACCTCGCAGGTCTTCCTGGGCGTGCGCATGGTGTGTGCGCAATGCCATGATCATCCGTTCGAACAGTGGACGCAGAGCCAGTATTTTCAACTCGCGGCGTTCTTCTCGGTGGTGGGTTTGAAGCCTGGGTTTGAGGCCGGCGATGAAGTGCTGTACATGCGCCGTGATGACTTCGACATCAAGCATCCGAAGACCGGCGGCAACGTGAAGCCGCAATATCTCATCGCAAGCACAGGCGCGCCGCCGATTCCGAATGAAGGCGACCGCCGCGAAGCTCTTGCCGCGTGGATGACGTCGAAAGACAATCCGTTCTTTGCGAAGGCGATCGCCAACCGCATGTGGAGCTACTTCCTCGGCAAAGGCATCATTGATCCCGTCGATGATATCCGCGCGTCGAATCCGCCAAGCAATGAAGCGCTGCTCAATGCGCTGACGAAGGATCTGAAGGATCACAACTTCGACCTGCAACATCTCATCCGCACCATCGTGAACTCGCGTGTGTATCAGGCCAGTGTGGAGACGAACGAATGGAATGCGGATGACAACATCAACTTCTCCCATGCGTTTCCGCGCCGCTTGAGCGCGGAGCAGTTAATGGACGCGCTGGAAGTCGCGACTGGCTCGCGTCCGAAGTTTCCCGAAGTGCCCGAGGACACAAAGGCGCAGGAACTGCCCGATCCGCATGTCGGCAAGGACGGATTCCTCGATCTGTTTGGGCGGCCGCAACGGGAGTCCGCATGTGAGTGCGAACGACGTACGGATTTGAGTTTGCCTCAGGCGCTGAATCTGGTGAATGGCGGCGATATCGCCACAGCGATTGCCGATCCGAAGGGGCGCATCGCGAAAGCAATCACGGCGGGTGCAACCGATCGCGAGCTTGTGGAAGAGATGTATCTCGCGACGCTGAGCCGGTTGCCATCGGCGAAGGAATACGATCAGGCAGCAACGTTCCTGCGCAACAGTTCCAGCCGTGCGGCGCGTGCGCAGGATCTGCTTTGGGCGCTGGTGAACAGCAAGGCGTTTCTGTTCAACCGTTGACACGTGATCCGGGCTGAATAGCTCAACACTGCGCGTCTCACATAGGCGCGACCTTTCATGCATGATCGCACTATCTACCGCTCACTTGGCGTGACGATGGTGTGCCTCGCGCGCTTACTGCCCCGGCGGCCCCTTCAAGAAATCAGCCATTCGCCACCATCTTGCGCGACGTCGCAGCCCGACCTTCCCCAGTCGGACTAGCGATGGAAGGCGCGCCCGACCTTATCGCCGACTTCGAGTGAGCCAACTTGCTCGCCGAGGTTGTGCCCTCCACGGGAACCGGCGGCAGATTCGCTGTTAAGCCAAGCCGTCTGTCAAGGGCTTGCCAAAGTCCTTCGGTCTCCCGGCGCCAAGTCAGTGATCTAACTTGGAGATCTTGAGTTACCTGGATAGATAGCGACAAACGCCAATCGGAACCGCCATCCTCTGCCCAAGCGCCGCGATAGAATGAGGGCATGACGCGAAGGATCAGCGTGGTGATCGAGCAGGACGAGCAGGGATGCTACGCGTGGTGCCCGGAACTGAAGGGCTGCCAATCTCAGGGGGCAACGGTTGAGGAGGCCCTTTCCAATATTCGTGAGGCCGCCGAACTCTTTCTGGAGACACTCTCCGACGACGAGCGCCTGACCTCCCCGCATCAGATCGTCTTGACCACAGCCATTGAGGTTCATGCCTAAACTGCCGCGGCTAACCGCTCCGGAAGCGGAGGCCATGCTGCTGCGGGCTGGATTCGTTTGGCTTCGCTCCAAGGGAAGTCATCGCATCTACCAGGCCGGCAGCCGAAGGGTTGTCGTTCCGTTTCATGCCGGCGTCACACTGCATCCGAAGGTCGCTAAAGAAGTGCTTGCCGCGATCGCCGAGACTTCGAATGTTCCGATAGATCCTGAGTAAACGCCATAGTGTCTACTGACTCCGTCTGAATCGTCGGCGATCCGTCAATCAACGAACCGCGCGTCACTCGGAATCACTCCCAACTTGCAACCCCAGCAATACGGGATCGTCTTCACCTGCCCGGCGAATCGATAGTGGACAAAAGGATCTCCGCCACGTCACGGGGACGCTCCACGTGACAATCGTGTCCAGTGTTCATTGGAACGACTGGCCAGCCGTAGGCGCGAGCCTTCTCGGCAAATGGAAGGAAGAAAGGCTTGGCCGGATACTCTTCGGCAACACAAGAGACAAAGGTGCCGGGAAGACTGCTCTTTCGGTCATTGGGAAGGTGGATCGGCTCCTGAAAGCACCTGAGGCTGAAATCACATAGCCGGGCGCGAACGAAATCTCGCGCTTCGCCTGGCTTCAGACCCCATAGATCCAATTGACCCTCTCCCCCTGGCAAACGCCATCCATCGCCATGGTCCCGTGCAACGTTATGGAAGTAGCTGCCAATGTCGGGTGGCAACAGATCGAGTGTGCTTTGCCCATCGGCGGGGATGAATGCGTCCAGAAAGACCAAATGTCTCACCATGGATGCATCCTGCTCGGCCACGCCGCTGATGATCATCCCAGCATAACTGTGGCCTACCAGAACAACCGGCTGCTTCAAGTGGATCAGCACTGAGTTCACGTCCCGAATGTGCTGCGTGAGCGACACATTGGGTGACAAGTCCACTTGGGACGTGCCCAGACCGGAGAGGACCGGTGTAACCACCGTGTGGCCCGCCTGCTGCAAT
Source organism: Bryobacterales bacterium (assembly GCA_016789785.1). Next base: position 38,829 of record JAEUQE010000028.1, on the reverse strand, counting down.
AGCGGTGCGACCAGGTCCCAAGTGGCGACTGACTGCCACGCTCCGTGGACGAGCACGAAAGTTGCCATAAGACAGATTCTACTTAATCTGTTTTCGGGCCGGAGTTGAACTGAGCGCTCATGCTTGATTGGGACGGCGCATCAATGGAAATCGTGTGAGGGCACCGCGGCCTGCTTCGAGCGCAGTGCCTCCACGCGCGCGACTTTCAAACTCACTGCGCCGCTGTTGTTGAACTCGCGGCTTTGAACGTCGGAGCGGTGCTGCACCGATCGTGCAGCACTACATCGCGAAGGCGTTGAACAGCCTGTACACACACTGGCCGGCGTAGCGCCGGTGCCACCAATCCGGCTATCGGGAGAACGAGGACATGAGCCGCGTGCCGGTGAGACGAAACGGCCGCGAGCACTGGCGCGTTCAGCCGGGGCCAATGGGTCCCGTATAATCGAAACAGGAGTAAGCCATGCACAGCGAATACATCGAACGGCGCCACGGAGGCTACTACATAGCCGGGACGCGCATTTCGCTGGATTCCGTGGTGTATTCCTTCAACGAAGGGCAGTCGCCGGAAGCCATTCAGGAAGACTTCCCGTCTCTGAAACGCTCCCAGATCTATGGCGCGATTGCCTTCTACCTGGATCACCAGGCCGAGATCGACAAGTACCTTGTGGACAGCGAGCGCGAGTTTGAGGGGAAGGCGATCCCGCTGTCTGAGGAGAACCCGGCACTTTGGGAGCGTCTCCAGCGTGCCAAGGCGAAACTGAGTGAGTCGCGGTCTTGATCCGTTTTCAGGCCGACGCTGACCTGCGCCACAGTTTCGTAAGCGCTGTTCGTCGTCGTGAACCATCCATCGATTTTGCTTCGGCCGCTGACGGTAATTTGGAAGGTGTTCCCGATCCAGAGGTTCTTGAAATTACAGCGCAACAGGGTCGAATTCTGGTGACCCATGACCGGCGCACGATGGTGGATCACTTTCGTACCCGTTTGGCTGAAGGTAAGTCGAGTCCCGGAGTCTTTCTCGTCACGCAATCTGCCCAAACTGGCCAAGTTGTTGAAGCGATCATGATGGTCTGGGCGGCGTCGGAACCGGTGGAATGGGAAAATCAACTGCGCTACTTGCCTTCGATGTCGCGCCATTTCTTCCCACGCTGAAGCCGGCACCCGAACGCCAGTTGGCGCCGGTGCGCTCATGCTTGATGGCACAACGGCGCATCAATGGAAATCGTGTGAGGGCACCGCGGCCTGCTTCGAGCGCAGTGCCTCCACGCGCGCGACTTTCAAACTCACTGCGCCGCTGTTGTTCTGCACCATACCTTCGAGCAAGAGGAATGGTTCGCTGACAATCACCAGACGGTTCTGTTCGAAGACATCCGGCTGCACGATCGCATTCGAGATTCCAGTTTCATCTTCCAGGCTGAGAAAGCAGAAGCCCTTTGCGGTTTCCGGACGCTGGCGGCAGATCACGGCGCCGGCAATTCGCGCAACGCTGCCATGCCGCGCGCGGCGGATGCCTGCCGCGGTCAGTACGCCGAGCGAGTTCAGAACGTCCCGATGAAATGCGACGGGATGACGCCCAACCGTAACGCCTGTGCCAAGGAGATCCGCATTCGACCGCTCCTTTGCATCCATGCTCCGCAGCGGCGATTCCTTCTCCATCGGCTCAATGGATTCGAGCAACGGACCCACCGGCTTCAGAGCCAACTCCGCCTGCCACAACGCTTCGCGACGGTGCGAAGCGCCGATGGAATTCAGCGCGCCGATGGTGGCAAGCTGCCGCAGATGTTCGCGTGTCAACTGCGGCACGCGGTGCGTGAGATCGAACACGCTTTGAAAGGGCTGCTGATGTCTTTGCGCGACGATGGCACGGCCTGCCTCGCCATGCAGACCCTTCACGTAATTCAAGCCAAGTCGCAGGTTTCCGTTTTCCACCCTGCAGTTCCAATCGGAGTAAGCGACATCCACCGGCAGCACGCGCACGCCATGACGTTGCGCATCCTTCAGCAACGTCACCGGATGATAGAAGCCCATCGGCTGCGCGTTCAGTAGCGACGCCGTGTACGCAGCCGGGTAATGGCATCGCAACCACGCGCTCGCATAGGCGATCAATGCAAAGCTTGCGGCGTGCGATTCGGGAAAGCCATAGAGCGCGAAAGAAGTGATCGACTGCACAATCGCATCCTGCTGCGGGCCGCTGATTCCTTTCTTCTCCATGCCCGCGCGCAAACGGGTTTCGATCTCCTGCATGCGTTTCTCGGAGCGTTTGAAACCCATTGCGCGGCGCAGTTCCTCCGCTTCACCGCCCGTGAAATCGGCGACGATCATTGCCATCTTCAACAACTGTTCCTGAAACAGCGGCACACCAAGAGTGCGGGCAAGCACCTGATCGAGCGATGGATGCAGGGATACGGGAGGCTCCAGACCCTGCCTGCGCCGCACATAGGGATGGTACATTTTGCCGACAATGGGGCCGGGGCGAATGATGGCCACCTGCACGACGAGATCATAGAAGTTGCGAGGCTTGGTGAGAGGAAGGCTCGCCATCTGCGCGCGGCTCTCCACTTGAAATAAGCCCACCGTATCGGCGGTTGTGATCTGATCGAACACGGCTGAATCATTCCGCGGAAGATGCGCGAGATCGATCTCGTCGCCATGCGCTGTGCGGATGATCTGGATACAGTCTTCAATCGCGGCCAGCATGCCGAGCCCGAGCAGATCCACTTTGATCAGGCCGAGATCGGCGCAATCCTCCTTGTCCCATTGAATGACCACGCGGCCCGGCATAGTGGCGGGCTCCAGCGGAACCACCGTATCGAGCGAGCCCTGGCAAATCACCATGCCTCCGGAGTGCTGCCCAAGATGGCGCGGCAGATCCTGAATCTCTTCGTAAAGTTGCTTGAACTTGCGGATCTTGGGATGCGCGTTGTTACAGCCGGCTTCGGCGAACTGGCGGTCCGCGGTTTCGTGTGAGCCTTTGAAGCCCCACCGGGAGACAAGATTCGCCAGCCGGTTCAAGTCTTCCTGAGGAAAGCCGAGCACCTTGCCCACATCGCGCAAACCGGAGCGTCCGCGATAGGTGATGATGTTGGCGGTCATCGCTGCGCCATGCTTACCGTAGCGCTGGTAGACGTACTGAATCACTTTTTCACGCTGATCGCCGCTGGGAAGATCGATATCGATGTCGGGCCATTCGCCGCGCTCTTCGGAAAGAAAGCGTTCAAAGAGCAGATCCATGCCTACGGGATCGACGGCGGTGATTCCGAGCGAATAGCAGACCGCACTGTTCGCCGCGGATCCACGGCCCTGCGCGAGGATATTGTTCTCGCGGCAGAAGCGCACAATGTCCCACACGATGAGGAAGTAGCCGGCGAGATCGAGCTTCTCAATGAGTTTCAACTCGCGTTCAATCTGATTCCGCGCACGCTCATGATAAGGGCGGTAGCGGATCCGCGCGCCTTCATCCACACGCTGATGCAGAAACGAGTTCATCGTTTCGCCTGGCGGCGCAGGATAGGGAGGGAAGCGATAGCCGAGATCGGCGAGCGTAAATTCGAGCCGAGAGGCAAGCTCCACGGTATTGCGCAATGCTTCGGGAAGACCGGCAAACAAGCGCTGCATCTCACTTGCGGGCTTCAGATAACGCTCCGCATTGCGCTCGATAAGACGGCCCGCTTCGGCGATGGTCACTTTGTTGCGTACGCACGTCAACACGTCCATCAACTCGCGCTTGGAAGGTTTCGCGAAGCGCACGCCGTTGGTTGCAAGCAATGGCAGATGATGCTGGCGCGCCATGTCGATCACACAGTGATTGCGGCCTTCCTCCTCGCGATCGAAGTGGCGCTGCACCTCGGCGAATACGTTGCGGCGGCCATAGATGCTGAGCAGCGTCTCGATGTCGTGATCGCCGCGTGTCAGGCAGACGAGGCCCGCCGCGTATTGGCGAAACTCCTCCTCCGTAGCGGCAGCCTTTCCCTTCTCCGAGCGGAGCTTCATGGAGGTGATGAGCCGGCACAGGTTCTGATATCCGGTGCGATTTTCCGCGAGCAGCACATAGCGTCCGCCCGCCTGGGCCGTAATCTCGGCGCCGATGAGCGCTTTGATGCCGGCCTTCTTCGCGGCCATATAGAATCGCGGTGCGCCGCAAACATTGTCCGTGTCGATCAACGCCATGGCGGGCATGCCGAGCGCGGCGCAAGCTTCAATGAGGTCTTCAGGATTGGAAGCGCCCTCGAGAAAAGAGAAGGAGGATCGTGCGTGGAGTTCGACGTACATCAGTCATAAACTCCTTCCAGGTACCAGCGTTCCTGTTTGGAATAGAGCCGGTAGAGATTGCGGTTGCTGAGGAGCACGTCCCACTCCAGGCGTGTCCATGATTCGGATGCCCACCAGTCGCCGGAGAGTTTCCAAGGGCCGGCTGCCGATTCCACAGCGCCCGCAATACCTCCGGCCCGGACTCGCTGAGGCCTGCCTTTTGCGAGATCGACATCCGCTTCCTTCACGGGACGGAAGTATCGAAAGGCGAGATGAAGCTGCTGCCGGATGGCAGGCACGGCGGGTGCGGCGGGCGTGTGCAGCCGCATGCGGTAAGCATCGGGGCGATGCGTGTTGAGCACTTCGGGAAAGCCTACATTCTCCACGCCGACCATGGCGCGGATCTTACCCAGCGTCAGTTCGAGCTTCTCCGGTTGTGGCGTCACAGGCGCATAAAGATTGTGCTGCACCACGCGCGGATCCACGGGCGTGATGTGGAGCGCCACCGCAACCACGGGCTTCGAAGGCGGATTCGATTCCAAATCAAGCTGTATGAGCTTCAGCCACGTCATGGGTTCATGCGTGGCGAAGGGGATTTGCATGCGGCGCTCATAACGGTCACCGCCTTCGAGTTCCAGTGCAATCTCGACTTCCGAGGTTGAGCGCGCATTCGCCTTCAGCCTTGCGCAAAGATCATGCATCAGGCCGCTGATGACGAACAGCAGCGGTTCCAGAAGTTGCACGGCATGATCCAGCACCATGCGTTCGCGATAGTTCACCGGATCTTTCATCGCCTGTAGCGGCCTTTGCAGATCGCCGCGGGCAATGCGAAGCAATCTGCGTCCTTCCGCTCCCAGCCGTTCGAGCACACCGCTTTCAGGCAGTGCGCAGAACTCGCCCAACGTGCGGACTCCCCAGCGCTCCAGCAGCAGGTACATTTCGTCACTGAGCGGCAGCGCAGAGATTTTCAGGTCGCCGAGCAGGCGTGCTTCCTCACCGGGCGGAATCACAACCACTCCTCTGCAATTGCGGGCGGCGAGAATCGCGGTGTCCACTGATGCCGCGATGCCGATGTTGCCGAGCAGCCCCATCGTGTCGGCGCGATGTGCGATTTCGCTTGCAATCTGATGCGCGCTCCCGAGCATGCGCCGCAACCCGCTGATGTCGAAGACGACGGTATCCGCGGAGGCGAGTTCCACATGTGGCGAGAATGCATCGGCGAGTTTCACCAGAAGAGGCGAAGGGACTGTGATGTGTACCGCGGCATACATTGTCGTGCTGCTTTCAGTCGAGGCATGCCGAAAAAATAGCCGGCTGGTTGCGGTGCGGCTTGCGCGAGGCGGCTTGGAACCGGATCGTGTGCAGGCGATGGAAAGGGGCAATGTGCTGCAAGCCGATTTCGATGCGGCAGGTATTGAGAATGACGGAAGCCGCGGTCTTCGCGATCGCGTGCTCTCCCATCAGCAGGAAAACTGCGGAGGACTTTTCCACGGCGCGCTGAAAGCGATACCAGTAGGAAGCCGGAACGCGATCCAGGTGCGTTTGCGGAATGTCGCAAAGGTCGAGGGCGATGATGCCGAAGCCACCGGCGTGCAGCAGCAGGTCGGCGCTTTTCAATGCGTGTTCGAGGCGATGTCCGCACTTCACCCACAGCAGGCGTTGCAGTGTGACGCCGGCCTGTTCGGCGGAGTTGGGATCGAAGGAATCGGAGGCGTCCACCAGTGCCTTGAAGTCTTCCGGTTGCGCGGCCAGAGCGCGGTGAAGCAGCGTGGTGCGGCCGGAAGAAGAGGGGCCCGCGAGGCAGGAGATTCTCCCGCGAGGCAGGCCCGCGATGACGGCATCGAGGGAAGGGATGCCGAAAGGGACTGGCTCGGCTGGCGTTTCGTCGCGCCAGCCGAGGCCCGTAGGCAGACCCGAAGGCAGATGGAGAAGGGCACTCATCGTTGGCTGCTTTTATTCGCTTTTTCTTCGCTCTTAGTTTGACTCAGGAAAGGGGTGGTTGTCAAAGGATTTTCGGAGACCTGGTGCGCTACGGAGGCGATGAGGGCTGGACCCACCCGGCTCCAACGGCTTCCAGGGAAATCGCGGCCAGTAGTTCGCCGCAGCGGCGCAACCCTGCTGCTATTCTTGGGTTATCATCTTGATCCACATGTTCTTCTGCATTCTTGGCTTCTTGCTGGCGGTGCAGTCAGCCTCCGCATCGCCGAACCTGATGGCGAACCTTCCGCTGCATTTCGAAGCATCTTCTGAGGGCTATCTGGCCAAAGCGCCAGGCTACTCGCTTCATGCCAGGCGTGGCGAGGCGCGCATTGGAATTGCGGGCGATGCGTTGCGGCTCCGATTTGGGGGCGCCGCGGCACGATCGCCACAAGCGCTGGAGCAGACCGGAGGCTATAGCAACTACTTGCGAGGGCGCGATCCCAAGCAGTGGAGCACTCGCAACGCGCACTACCGCAAGGTCCGCTATTCGCAGATCTACCCGGGCGTGGACGTTGTCTTCTATGGCAACGCTCGTCAACTGGAGTACGATTTTCTGCTGGCTCCCGGCGCGGACCCGGGCACGATTCGCATGCATCTGGATGGTGCGCGATCGGTGCGAATTGCCCCTGCAGGCGACCTCGTCGCACAGACGGCGCATGGGGAATTAGTGCTGAAGACACCGGCCGCCTATCAGATTCGCGACGGGCGAAAGACGGAAGTGGCGAGCCGTTTTGTACTGCGCGAGATGGAAGCCGGTTTCGCCGTGGGCGACTACGACCGGTCACTGCCGCTGGTGATTGATCCCGTGATCAGTTTCGCCACGTACTTGGGGGGCAACGCGACCGATACGGTCACAGGCATTGCGCTTGACGCGTCGAACAACATCTACATCACGGGTTACACCGCGTCGCCGAACTTTCCGGTGACCGCGAACGGCATTCGCACAAGCTACGCAGGCGGCGGCCGGGACGTGTTTGTCGCGAAGTTGAGTGCGGCGGGGAATCAGTTACAGTTTGCCACCTACCTGGGAGGCGAGGCCGATGAAACGCCGGTGGGGATCGTAGCCGACGCGCTAGGCAACGTGACCATTGCAGGGAACACCGAGTCCATCGACTATCCGATTGCCGGTTCGCCGTTTCAAGGCGATGGCACGGGCATCTTTCTCAGCCGCATCTCAGCCGATGGCTCGCAGCTTCTGGCGTCCACGTTTCTGGGCGGCAATGAAACCGCAGGGAGTGGCGTGGTGACGGCGCTGACGCGCGACCCGAGCGGCAATCTCGTATTGGTGGGGTACACGGCTGCTTCGAATTTTCCAATCACCACGGGCGTCTATCAGCGCGATAAGAAGCAGGACTCCGATGCGTTCGTGACGCGCATCTCGCCGACGCTGACGAATCTGCTGTTTTCGACATTTCTTGGCGGCGATGGCGTGGATCAGGCCCATGCGGTCACCACCGATGCTCAGGCCAATATCTACATTGTGGGACAAACGAACTCCGTGAACTTCCCCTTGACCAGCGGGGCATTCGCAAGTTCCAACCGGGGCAATACGGACGCGTTCGTTTCGAAGTTGAATCCTTCGGGGACGGCGCTCGATGGGTCACTGGTGCTGGGCGGCGGCGACGGCGATTTCGGGCGCGCCATTGCGCTGGGACCGAACGGACACGTGCATGTGGCGGGATTCACATATTCCAACAATTTCCCAACCACCGCGGGAGTGTTTCAATTCCTGCGGCCTCCAACGGCGACCTCGGCATTCCTGACGAAGATCGCGCCGAGCTTCGCACAAATCACTTACTCCACTTACTTTGGATCCACGGGGAATTACTACGATGTCCGCGGTGTGGCGGGAATTTTCGTGGACTCCAACGATAGCGCGGCGCTCATCGGATACGGGCTTGGCGGCGGGCTTCCGGTGACGCCGGGCGCGCTGCAGTCCCCAACCCCCGGCCTGACGGACGCATTCCTCGCGAAATTCAATTCCAGCGCGGATATTCTTACTTACTCAACGTTTCTCGGCGGCGCCGGGGACGAGTTTGTGTTCGCGAGCGCGGTGGATGCGTCGAACAATCTGTATCTTGCCGGCTCCACCACATCGGCGAACCTTCCTGTCACCGCGGGAGTGCAGCAGGCGGTCTATCAGACCAACACCGATGGATTTCTGGCGAAGGTGGACATGGCCGGGGTGTCGACCAGTTGCACCTTCGCACTGACGCCCACCACAGTGACCGTGGATTCGCTCGGAGTAACGAACACGGTGGCTCTGGCGACAACCAGCGGCTGCTCGTGGTCGGCGGCATCCACACAGTCCTGGGTCGCGATTACGGGGGGCGCATCGGGCACTGGCAGCTCGACCATCACGTATCGGGTGGATCCGAACGGTACAACGGCAAGCCGGAATGCGCAGATCCGTGTGGGTGGCGCGACCCTCGCCATCACGCAGACGGCTTCGCCATGCCTGTTCAATATTGATCCGCAGAATCGCACCATGCCGTCGGCGGGCGGTCTGATCAGCTTTCTGGTCACCGGGATCACCGGCTGTTCGTGGACCGCTACGAGTAACACAGCGTGGATGCGATTGACGGGCTCCACCAGCGGCAATGGGACCGGATCAGTGCCGGTGACGGTGGAGGAGAACGCGACGGGCATTCCGAGGAACGGGTCGCTCACGATCGCGCGGCAATGGGTGCATGTCTTGCAGCCCGCCGCGACTCCGCAGATGGCGTTCGACGATGTGGCGCTGACGCATCCGTTCGCCGATCATATCTTCCTGATGAAGTCGAACAGCATCGCGGATACGTGTAACAACGCGAATCAGTATTGCCCCGAAGCCGTCACCACGCGCGCGCAAATGGCGCTGTTCATCGTGCGCAAGCTGATGAACGGCGATACCTTCACTTACACGGCGCGGCCCTTTTTCACGGACGTGCCCGCGACCCATCCGCAGTTCCCGCACATTCAGAAGATGCGCGATCTCGGCATCACTTCGGGGTGCACGGCGACTACGTATTGCCCTGATGACAGCGTCACCCGCGGTCAGATGGCGGCCTTCATCATCCGCGCGCGGCTGGGCATTCGCTCGGGGCAAACGTTCACCTTCCCCACCACGCAATTCTTCACCGACGTGCCATCCACGGATCTCTTCTACTCGTTCATTCAGAAGATGAAGGAGTTCGGGATCACCAGCGGCTGCACGGCCACCGAGTATTGCTCCGGCGGGCTGACCACGCGGGGCCAGATGGCGGTGTTCGTGATTCGTGGTTTGCTGACGCCCTGAGATCCGTTCCATCTCAAGCTGCGTAGAAGTCTCTGAAACCCTTGATCCGGTTTTGCGCGGGATTGCGCTACCCATATCTGGAGGACCAACTCGATGAGAATGACGACCCAACTGACGCCCGACCGCGTCGCGCCGCCCACCGTTGCGACCCCACCCCCGGAGATGATGCTGATGCAGATGCTGATGGGGCGAACCATCTCCTTCGCTCTGGGAGCGATCGCCAAAACGGGTGTTGCCGACCACATGTCGATGGAAGCGCAGCCGGTCGCGGAGATCGCGCGGAAGGCATCAGTGCGGCAGGACATGCTGTATCGTGTGCTACGCATGCTGGCGAGCGTGGGGATGTTTCATCAGGAGGGCGACCGTTTTGCACTCACGGCCTCCAGCAGTCTCTTGCGCCGGGACGCTCCGGGATCGATGCGGAACATGGCGATGATGCTTACGTCGGAGTGGATTACGGATGCGTTCCAGCAACTGGATGGAACGCTGCTCAATGGAGTGGATGGCGTCACGCTGGCATACGGCAAGAACACTTGGGAGTTGTTCCCCACGATTCCGGATCAGGCGGATCTGTTCCAGAAGGCGATGACGGATTTCACGCTCTCGGCCACACAGGCGGTTCTGCATGCATACGACTTTTCATCCATCCGGAAGCTGGCCGATGTCGGCGGTGGTTACGGAACGCTGCTGGCAGGGATCCTGAAGCATCATCCTGCCATGCAGGGCGTGCTGTTTGATCTGCCGGAAGTGGTGGCAGGAGCAAAGAACGCCGGGCTGTTTCAGGGCTGTGAGGATCGGGTCGCGTATCAGGCGGGGAGTTTTCTGGAAACCGCGCCGGAGGGCTGCGATGCCTACATCCTGAAGCACATCATTCACGATTGGGACGATGCGCACTGTGGCAGGATTCTGAATGCGATTCGTGACCGGATGCCCGCGGATGGCCGTGTTCTGCTGGTGGAGATGGTAGTGCCCGAAGGACCCGAGCCAGGGCCTGCCAAGATGCTGGACATTGAGATGATGGCGGCAACCGTGGGTGGCAAGGAGCGGACTTCCCAGGAGTTTGAAGATCTGTTTGCAAGCGCGGGGTTGCGTCTGGAGCGGATCGTGCCGACGCCGTCGCCCATGTGTGTACTGGAAGCGCATCGCGCTTGATCGAGTTTCGCCGAAGCAGAGACGCGAAGAAGAAAGGGCCGGTCCAACCACAACTGGACCGGCCCTTTTCTTATCTTGTGACGCGCGATGCGCGCGATTACGAACTCATCGAAGCAAGGAACTCCGCATTGCTGCGCGACTTGTTCAGCCGCTCCAGCAGCAGTTCCATCGTTTCCGTCGGCGATAGCGGATTGAGCACCTTGCGCAGCACCCACACGCGATTCAGTTCTTCCTTCGACTGCAAGAGCTCTTCCTTGCGGGTTCCGCTCTTGTTGATGTCGATGGCCGGGAACACGCGCTTGTCCACCAGCTTGCGGTCGAGGTGGATTTCCATGTTGCCCGTGCCCTTGAACTCTTCGAAGATCACGTCATCCATGCGGCTGCCGGTATCGATGAGCGCCGTGGCGACGATGGTGAGCGAGCCACCCTCCTCAATGTTGCGGGCCGCGCCGAAGAAGCGTTTCGGACGCTGCAGTGCGTTGGAATCGACACCGCCCGAGAGCACTTTGCCCGACGGCGGCACCACGGTATTGTAAGCGCGGGCAAGACGCGTGATCGAATCGAGCAGAATCACGACGTCGCGCTTATGCTCCACCAGGCGCTTCGCCTTTTCGATCACCATCTCAGCCACCTGCACGTGACGCGAGGCGGGTTCATCGAAAGTCGAGCTGATCACTTCGCCACGGACCGAACGCTGCATGTCGGTGACTTCTTCCGGACGCTCGTCGATCAACAGCACGATCAGCACGACTTCGGGATGGTTGGTGGTGATGGAGTTGGCGATGCTTTGGAGCAGCATCGTTTTGCCGGTGCGAGGCGGCGCCACGATGAGACCGCGCTGCCCTTTGCCGATGGGTGTGAGCAGGTCCATCACGCGGCCGGAATAGTTGTCCTTGGCCGTTTCGAGCTTCAGCCGCGAATTCGGATACAGCGGCGTGAGGTTGTCGAAGAAGATCTTGTTTCGCGACTCCTCTGGCGGCTCGAAGTTAATCGCGTCGACTTTGATGAGTGCAAAGTAGCGCTCGCCTTCCTTGGGCGGGCGAATCTGGCCGGAGATCGTGTCACCGGTGCGCAGATCGAATCGGCGGATCTGCGAAGGGGACACGTAGACATCGTCGGGCCCGGGAAGATAGTTGTACTCGGGCGCGCGCAGAAAGCCGAAGCCGTCGGGCAGACATTCGAGCACGCCTTCGGAGAAGATGAGACCGGAGCGCTCGGCTTGCGTTTGCAGAATCTTGAAAATCAATTCCTGCTTGCGAAGGCCGGCGACACCCGTGATGCTGCCCAGATCCTTCGCGATCTGGTTCAGCTTCTGGATGCTCATGTCCTTGAGTTCGACAAGGTCGAGCGTCGGCGCGCCATTCTTGCCTTGTGGGCGTTCGGGGCGCTCCATGCCATGGCCGTGCTTTTCATGGGGGTGAGGGCCAGCGGGCCGGTCAGCAGGTTTCTCGCCCGGAGCGGGCGCAGGGGGCGCGGCCGCGGGCTTTTCGGCAGCGGCGACGGCTGGCACTGCGGCTGGCACTGTGGTTGACTGCACTGTGGCTGTTGGCCCTGCAGTTGCTGGCGGGGGAGTCACCGCAGCGGACACTACTGGCGCTGCGGCAGCGGGCTTTTCCGCGGCAACCGGTGGCTTGTCGGCGGACGCTGGCGGCTTGTCGGCAGCAGCGGCCGGGGGAGCGGGCGGCTTCGCCACCTTCTCCACGGCGACCGGCGGAGCTTTCTCAGTCGCCGTCTTTTCACCAGCGGGCTTGTCGGCGTTCGTCTTGTCTGGAGCAGGCTTGTCCGAGTGGGCTGTTTTCTTTTTCGGCGGGGCGGCAGGGGAATCCGCGGAGACTTTGGGCTCGGGTGCCTTCGGCTCTGACGGTTTGGGCTCCGCCGCGGCTTTGGGTTCGGCTGCGGGCTTGGGTTCCGCAGACTTCGCCTCGGTGTGTTCCGCAGGCTTGGTTTCGCCACCCGTAGTTTCGGTGGGTGCCTCGGCTTGGTCAGCCGTTAGGTCTTGGTCTTGGTTTTCGAGATTGCTTGCCAAATTTCCCTCACTCCCTGGCCGGTGACGGCCGAGAAAGTCAGCGGCACGAGATTTGAATCGGGTTCCCGGAGTGCCGCCAATGATTGAACCCTCTCACTTTGTGTCTTCAGCTTATCCACCTTCGTGGCGACAACCACGTAAGGCAGTCCCCAATGCTCCAGCCAGTCGCGAAGCTCGAGGTCCATGTCCATCCAACCACGCCGTGAATCCAGCATCAGAAAGCAGAGTTCCAGACTCTCGCGCCGGGTCAGATAGTACTCGATGAGAGCCTTCCAACCCCTCGCTTCGTCCCGGGAGACCTTTGCATACCCATAGCCGGGCAGATCCACAAAGTGCCATTGGCCATCCACCCTGTAGAACTGAATGGCCTGCGTACAACCCGGAGAGGAGCTGGTTCGCGCAAGCCCCTTCTTGTTGACCAGACTATTGATCAAGCTGGATTTGCCGACGTTACTGCGCCCGAGAAATGCAATCTCCGGGAGCGATTCCGCCGGGAACAACTCCGGCTTAGCTGCCCCTATTATAAACTCAGCCAGCATTCGATGGTTCCTTCCAGTGCCCAGAAGCTGGAGGTGATTCCACGGGAAGAAGAGACGCACCGGGTTAGTGCGTCAGTTTCTCCTCTGGACGCGGCGCGATCTCAACTGGTTGCGTGGTTGCGGGAGTCAGCGGTAAGGGCTCGATTTCCCGCTCCAACGCAAGCTTGAGCACTTCATCCATGGACTCGACGAAGTGCAGCTTCATGTCCTTTCGAATATACTCCGGGATGTCCGGGAGATCCTTCTCATTGTCCTTCGGCAGAACGATGTGCGTGATGCCCTGACGGTGCGCCGCCAGCAGCTTTTCCTTCAAGCCGCCAATGGGCAACACGTGACCCCGGACCGTGATCTCGCCAGTCATTGCGAGATCGCCGCGCACGGCAATCCCAGTGAGTGCGCTGGCGATGCTGGTGGCGATGGTGATGCCGGCCGAAGGCCCATCCTTGGGGATCGCGCCTTCAGGCACGTGCAAGTGAATGTCGAGGTGGCGGTAGAAATCGCGATTGAGGCCAAGCGCCCCGGCGCGGGAGCGGATGTAGCTCATTGCGGCCTGCGCCGATTCCTGCATCACGTCGCCGAGCTTGCCGGTAGTGGTGAGCTTGCCGCGGCCTTCCATGATGGTGGCTTCGGTTTCGAGAATCGAACCGCCCAATTCGGTCCATGCCAAGCCGACCGTGGCGCCGATCTGGTTCTTCTTTTCGGTCTGCTGGGTGCGGAACTTCTGCGGGCCGAGGAGTTCATTGACCACCAACGGCTTCACCGTCATCTTGTCGATGGATTGCTTGGCCGCCTTGGCGGTCACCATCTTGCGCGCGACCTTGCGGCACACGTTGCCGACCTCGCGCTCGAGATTGCGAACGCCCGCTTCCCGCGTGTAGAACTGGATCAGTTCCTGCAAGCCGCCGTCCTCAAACGAAATCTCATTCTCGCTCACACCCGTGGCCGTCATCTGCTTCGGCACAAGGAACCGCTTGGCGATTTCGAGTTTCTCCAACTCCGTATAGCCCGAGAGCCGGATCACTTCCATGCGATCCTGCAAGGCCGGCGGAATGGTGTGCATCACGTTCGCGGTGGCGATGAAGAACACTTGGCTCAGGTCGTACTCGACGTCGAGATAGTGATCCATGAACATGTAGTTCTGTTCCGGATCGAGCACTTCGAGCAGCGCGGCTGACGGGTCGCCGCGGAAGTCGGTGGACATCTTGTCGATCTCATCGAGCATAAAGACCGGATTGCGAGTGCCGGCCTTCTTCATCATCTGAAGAATCTGGCCCGGCAAGGCGCCGATATAGGTACGGCGATGTCCGCGGACTTCGGCCTCATCGCGCACGCCGCCGAGTGACAGGCGTACGAACTTGCGGCCGGTGGCCTTGGCGATCGACATTCCCAGCGAGGTCTTGCCCACGCCCGGAGGTCCGACGAAGCAGAGAATCGAGCCCTTGGGATCCTTCACCAACTGGCGCACGGCGAGGAATTCGAGAATGCGCTCCTTGATTTTCTCAAGGCCGTAGTGATCGGCTTCCAGCACCTTCTGCGCGTGACCGAGGTCGCGGATCTCCTTGGTCTTCTTCTTCCACGGCACCGCGAGCATCCAGTCGAGATAGTTGCGCGAGACGGTGGACTCGGCCGACATGGGCGGCATGTTCTCAAGGCGCTTCAACTCGGCGATGGCCTTCTCATAGGCGTCCTTGGTCATACCGGCGGCGTCGATCTTCTTTTTCAGTTCATCGATCTCGCTCTTTTCGCCGCGGCCCAGTTCCTTCTGAATGGCCTTGATCTTCTCGTTGAGGTAATACTCTTTCTGGGCTTTCTCCATCTGGCGCTTCACGCGGCCCTGGATGGTGCGGTCCATGTTGAGTTTCTCGATCTCGATGTCGAGCATCTCGGCGACGCGGGTGAGGCGGTCGACGGGATCGAAGATCTCGAGTAGTTCCTGCTTCTCCTCGATGGTGAGCTGCAGATTGGCGCCGACGGTATCGGCCAGCTTACCCGGATCGTCCACGCGAATCGCGGCGATCATGGTCTCGTAGTTCAGATTCTGGCTGAGCTTGACGTACTGTTCGAACAACGCAGTCACGCGGCTGATGAGCGCATCAAGCTGCGGTCCGGTTTCCACTTTGTAGTGAAACGTCTTGACGACGGAACGGAAAAAGCCCTCGTCCTCGCTCACCGTAACGATCTTGGCGCGTTCCACGCCCTCCACCAGGACTTTGATGTTGCCGTCGGGAAGCTTCAGGCTCTGCACGATATTCGCAACGGTGCCGACGTTGTAGATCTCGTCCGGACGAGGTTCGTCCACCGAGGCATCGTGTTGCGTCGCGAGAAAAATCTTCTTGTCACCCGAGAGCGCTTCTTCCAGAGCGCGGACACTGGACTCGCGGCCCACAACGAACGGCGTCATCATGTGTGGAAAGATGACGACGTCCCGGATGGGCATCATCGGCAAACGTCTTGTTTCGGATTTTTCCTTCGAGGTAAGCATGAATCTCCAGAGCCCCTAGCGGGGCAGATCCCAAGGAGTGGGATCCGGCCCAACGGACCCGCGTTTCTGGCCTAGGCAGCCATCCCCCGCGCGAGTCCAAATCATTGCTTGCTTAGCCCGCCTTTTCAAGCAGGGCCAGATTAATCTTCTGCGACAACACCATCTCTTTGGTCACAACAAATTCGCGGATTTTCTTGTAGGAGGGAAGGTAGTACATGAGGTCGAGCATCAAATCCTCAAGGATCATCCGCAAACCGCGCGCGCCGACCTTGCGCTCCAGCGCCATCGAAGCGATTGCTTCCAAAGCGTCGTCAGTAAACTTCAGTCTAACATTTTCGTACTCGAACAGTTTCTGGTACTGGCGCGTGATGGCATTCTTGGGCTTGGTGAGAATCTGGATCAGCGCCTGCTGGTTCAGATCTTCGAGCACACCCACCACCGGCAGACGCCCGATAAACTCGGGAATAAAGCCGAAGCGAATCAGGTCCATCGGCTGCAACTGTTCCAGGAGATTCACGTCGCGGCGGCCGGTATAGGAATTCACCGCGCCGGGGCGCTTGTCGTCCTCACCCGCCGAGAAGCCCATGGCCTTGCGGCCCACGCGCTTGCCGATGATCTTTTCGAGCCCGATAAAGGCGCCGCCACAGATGAAGAGAATGTTCGTCGTGTCGACGGGAGTGAACTCCTGATGCGGATGCTTACGGCCACCCTGGGGAGGCACGTTGGCGACGGTCCCTTCCAGAATCTTCAACAGCGCCTGCTGCACGCCCTCTCCCGAAACATCGCGCGTGATCGACGGATTCTCGTCCTTGCGTCCGATCTTGTCGATCTCGTCGATGTAGATGATGCCCTGTTGCGCGCGCTGCACGTCCCAATCGGCGTTCTGAAGCAGGCGGAGGATGATGTTCTCCACGTCCTCGCCGACATAGCCGGCTTCAGTGAGCGTGGTGGCATCGACAATCGCGAAGGGAACATCGAGAATTCGTGCGAGGGTTTGCGCAAGGAGTGTCTTGCCCGTACCCGTCGGCCCGATGAGAATGATGTTCGACTTCGACAGCTCCACTTCCGTGGAACGCTGTTTGTTCATGTGGATGCGCTTGTAGTGGTTATAGACCGCGACAGACAGCTTCTTCTTGGTCGCTTCCTGGCCAATCACGTACTGGTCGAGATACTCTTTCAGTTCCAGCGGCTTGGGAAGTTTGTTGGGGAGGCCGTAGGAATGCTCCTGGCGGTCATCCTCCAGGATCGAGTTGCATACGGCGATGCACTCGTCGCAAATGTACGCTCTCGGATAGTCACTGGGGGAGGAAATGAGCTTTCCGACAACGTCCTGACTCTTGTGGCAAAAGGAGCAACGCAACGTATCGTCAGAACCTGACCGTTTCAAATGAGACTCCCCGGCGGTTTACACCAGCCCAACGCTTTTGGATTAAATTCCGTCGTCTTCATTATCGCGCACGGCGGCTGGGTCGGCAAACTGGCCGATTGGGGAGGGCCGGGGGAGAGGTGCCCCTCCCGAGTGCCTCGGCCACCCTCAGCGCCAGCCAACTCTGAAAGCGCTCTCCGAACACGGGGCTTCGCTACGGTTGGGGCGGCTTGTACTTCTGTGATTCGTAGTACTTCAAGTCCCAGCTCTTGATACGCTCTCCTTCGTGAGGTGACCGTCCCCGCGGTGCTCCCCCCAGCGACTCCATCTGACGCGAGGGAGGCACCTCTTCGTAGTCCGCTGGAACCACGAAAAACACGTCATCCGGCGGCCCGATCGAGATCTCTTTCGGGATTCGTTCAAAGGTGTTCGTCAGTGTTCCGCCGCGGCTCCATTCGCACTTGCTTTGTACGATTTCACAACCGATCGCCGGCGCCATCCAAATGTCCTCGGTTGCCGATTGCCCATCGGGCTCCTGCCATGTCCTGCGATACCGCTGGCAGGTGACGCCGAAGATCTCACTTGAGTCGACAAACTGCGTCCGTTGCAGGGCGCAGCCATTCTCCGGGTTGTCCTTCTTTCGGAAGACCATGCCCGGGGACGGTGAAGGATAGTATGTGGTTGTGACGGTTCTTGAAGCATCGTGAATCGATGCCTCAAGCATTCGAGTGGAAAGGAAAACCACTCGTGCCATGACCGTCGAGGGCGCGTTCCCCGACTCAGTGAGGCCCCCCATGGAAAAAGAGTGATCCGCACGGACCGCACGATACATAAGCCGGCCCACGCTTGTTCCTGACTTGATCCCCTTGCTCATGTCGACCCACTTGAAGGTAAAGGGCGTGCGGGGCGGAGGCGCGGAACTTTGAGGCTGAGCAACTAAGATCCTGTACAATGCGCCACTGGCCACACTCCCGATGCCAAGGATGACAAAGAGAAGATACACTTGCCCCCGCTTGAGATTCCTGTTCGCGTTCATATTGACGTGCTCCCCGTGGTCTGAAGCAGGCAGAGCAGAGGGGACTGGGCAGATGCCGAAACGAATGTGCCACCTCTGCGAAGTCGACACCATGCACCGGGAGTGGACGTCCGTTTCCCGGCGCTTCGCAAGCCAGATACGGCGAGGCTAGCACGAAATTCGGTGGGTATCTGGACGGTCCGGCGTTACACGCGTCCGTCGCAGCGAGGGAGCGGCCCAGCAACGCTCTGCGCTGCTGGGCCGCTTGATCCGACTAAGATCGAGTTAGTTGCCGCCGGTCGTCGCCGACTTCCGGACTTCCGTCACCGGCTGGGGCGTCTTCACCGGATCCTTCGGGCGCGACGGCAGTTTCTTCGGCGCTTGCTGGATCTTCTTCATCACTTCCGCTACGCCGCGCTCCAACTGCGGATCCTTGCCCTCGATCACCGACTTCGGATCGTTCTCCACCACGATATCGGGCGTGACGCCTTCGCCCTCGATCACCCAGTCGCCCTGCAGGTTATTCGAAGCGAACTGCGGCACGTTGACCACGCCGCCATCCAGCAGCGGACCGTAACTCGTGATGCCGACCACGCCTCCCCACGAGCGCTTGCCGATCAGGGGACCCAGACCCGCCTGCCGGAACATATAGGGGAAAATGTCGCCATCCGAGGCCGAGGTTTCGCTCAGCAGGCACACCATGTGCCCGTGGAAGGTCGTTTGCGGATAAGTGGATGGCTCGTCACTGATACGGCTGAACCGGGTCCCGAGTAACTGACGCCGCAACCGCTCGATCAGCATCTGCGACACGTTTCCGCCGCCGTTGCCACGGACGTCAATCACCAGGCCTTCCTTGCGAATCTGGCCGTAATACCACTTGATGAATTCGCGAATGCCGTTGGCGCCCATGTCGGGAACATGCAGGTAACCGACGCGGCCATTCGTCATCTCACTAACCTTCCTACGATTTCCCTCCACCCATTCGAGATAGATCAAGTTGGTCTCGTTGGTAATGGGATTGTAAGTGGTCTCGCGCGCTCCATCCTTGGCCGGGCGGTCATTCAGCAGGAGGCGTACCGGCTGATCGGCTTTGCCGCGCAGCAGACGGTAGGGATTCGCAGGCGCCTGAAGATCCTCGCCGTCGATCTCCAGAACATAATCGCCCACTTTCGCATTCACGCCGACTTCGGTGAGCGGGGAACGGTAGAGCGGCTCCTCGTTGTGGCCCTTGAAGATCTTCGCAATCCGGTAGCGGCCGCTTGGTTCGTCGAGTTCGAAACGCGCGCCAGGCAGGGCAACACGCGGACGCTCCGGAGTTTCGAAGTCGCCGCCATCAATGTACGCGTGGCCGACGTTCAGCTCCGAAATCATCTCGCCGATCACGTAGTTCAAATCCGAGCGATGGCCCACATATTCGAGTTGTGGCGCATACTGCCGGCGGAGCGCTTCCCAATCGTAGCCGTGCATGTTCTGGACGTAGAAGAAGTCGCGAAAGCGGCGCCACACTTCATTGAAGATCTGGGCAAACTCCTGCGAGGGCACTCGCTCCACGGAGAGAGCCGCGGTGGAAACGGTCTTGCGGCTATCTTTGCCGCGCGGCGTGGCGTCGTAGATGTTGATCGCGGGCCCTTGGCGCACGATGACCTTATTGCCCGACGATGCGAGGGAATAGCCGCCGATGTTCTCCGCGAGTACGGTTTCCTTGCGGTCGGACATGGAGAAGATCACGAGATCGGTGGGACGGTCGGACTCACGCCCGTAATAGAAGTTACCAGTGCGCGCGTAGACCAGATGGCCTTTTACAGCGGCGATGCCGAAGTAGTTATTCGAAGCAACCGGTGCACGGGCCACGCGCGATTCCAGCCCGTCCCAATCAATCGAGAACTCGGGCTTCTTGGCGTCTTTCTTCTCGTCTTTCTTCTCGTCCTTCTTTTCGTCCTTCTTTTCGATAGTTACTTCATCGCTCTTTGGCGGGAACGGGTGCTTCACGTCCTTGCGCAGGGCCATGGCGAAGATGCCGTAGCCGCGTGCCGTGGCGAAGTTGAATTCCTTGCCGCTGATCTGTGGCTGAAATTCGCGCTCACTCGCGAAAAAGAGGTAGTTGCCCTCGGGATCCCAGCTTGGCGACCGTGAGTCAAACAGCTCACTCGTCACCTGACGCGTCTTGCCATCCTTGTCACTCCAGATGAAGATCGCCGAATGGTCATTGGGCAATCCGCGCGAATACACGATGTGCGCGCTATCGGGAGCCCATTCGTAACTCTGAATGAAGTTGATGGGCGCGTCGGCGATTTCCTTCTTCGACTTCGACGCGACATCGAGCACATACAGCTTGCCTTCTTTGTCCGTGTAGGCAAGCTTCTTGCCGTCAGGCGACCAGTCGAGCGAGAAGATGAAGGCCTTGCTGCCGGAAGTCAACTGCTCCGGCTTACCGGATCCATCCTGATTGATCAGATAGATTTCTTCCTCGCCGGACGCGTCGGAAACATAGGCGATCTTACTGCCGTCAGGCGACCAGGAAGGCGACTTATCCTGTGCGCCCGAGGTTTTCGTCAGGTTGCGAACCACACCCGTCTCCGCGGGCAAGGTGAAGATATCGCCGCGAGCCGTCAGCAGCGCTCTCTCGCCCTTCGGGCTCAGTTGCACGCTGCCAATCTGGCCTCCCACGCGCTTCGTGGCGGGCCGCGTCGCCACGGCGTCATTCGGCACGTTGATGGCGAGCTTCCGGGGCTTACTGCCGGGCTTTGTGTCCACCACGTGGATCTCGCCATTCAGTTCGTAGACGATCTGCGAGCCATTGCCACGGGCCGGCCAGCGCACATCCCAGTCCTTGTAATCCGTAAGAGCGCGCGTCTTCTTTGTCGCCGGGTCGAATTCGTAGAGATTCATGGTGCCGCTGCGATCACTCGAAAAGCAGATCTTGCTGCCAATCCACATCGGGTCGCGTTCGGTGCGCGGCGAGTGCGACACCGGCTCAATCTGGTGCGACTTCATGTCAAACGTATAGAGATCCTGGGCCCAGCCGCCCTGGTAGCGCTTCCAGGTGCGGAAGTCGCGGGAAAGGGGACTGTACACAGCCTTCGCTCCGTCCGGCGAGAGATCGCCGAAACCGGCCACGGGCATTGGCAGCGCCTTGGGCAGTCCACCTTCCACCGGGACCGTGTAGAGCCGCCCATCGGCAGTCGAAAAGTAGTCGCGCTGCGAGCGAAACACGATGCCCTTGCCGTCGGGGGTCCATCCCATCACCACGTTGTCGTAGCCCCAGCGAGCAGGCAACGGTCCGCGCGCGGGATAGTAAGTGAGTTGTTTGGGCACGCCGCCTGAGGCGGGCATCACGTAGACCTGCTCATCGCCGTCGTATTGGCCCGTGAAGGCGATCCAATTCCCGTCGGGGGAGAACTTTGCGAAAATCTCCAGCCCCGGATGCGTGGTGAGGCGGATGGCATTGCCTCCGCCGGCAGGCGCTTTCCACAGGTCGCCGGCATGGGTGAATACCACATGGTCCTGGTGCAGGTCGGGGAAGCGGAGGAGTTTCGTCTGGCCGCTGGCGCTGGTGAGCGTGAGCAGAGTCAGACCGAGCAGGGGTAGATATCGAAGGTTCATAGAATCTCTTTTTGATTGGGTACACGAACGCCGGCACGGTGAAACGTGTCGCAACTCCATTGGACGGAGGATGCACTTGGTGGTTAGCAGATCACTCTTATTATGCCGGAAAGCCGCAGGAAGTCGCGGAATGGGGCGAGATCCGGAGCCCTATTCCAGGCAGGGATTCACGATCCTCAAACCGCGCATTCTGGAATAGTCCCGGTCTGCCGACCAGAGTTCTTGCACGCCGTGTGCGAGGCAGATTGCATGGATCCGCGCGTCATGCACCTGCGCGCCGCGCAGTCTTCCTTGGATAAATGATGCTCGAAGCTTCTCCCAATAGCCAGAGGGCTCGCCAAGCAAGCGGAGCGCCGGAGACTCCATCCAGAACTCAATTTGCTGGACCGCAAGTTCGGGCGGACTTGGCGTCGCGAAAATCCGCGGATTTGTAGTGACGGAGAGAAATTCGTGGACACAAGGCCAGGGTATTCCCCATGGGAGTGTCCCTTCGGCCAGTCGCCTTACGGCAGCGGCGCACGCCAAGTGACAAGGCAGATCCTGCCGGTGCGCGTAGATCAGAATGTTCGTGTCAACCGCGGTCATCGCAGAACGGATTCGCCTTCGGCTTCGTAAGCCAATGCAGTCAGGTCCTTCAACTCGACCCCTGGCCGGAGCCCTTCACCGCCCCGAAAACTGCCGTCGCGAAGCCGAAAAGGCTGGTGGGCACTCACCATGCGGCGCTCAACCACGGCACGCAGACCTTCCTCCACCAGCACTCGGAAGCTGATACGCTCCTTGGCGGCGATACTCTTAACTTGGTTCATCAGCGGATCAGCGATTTCCACCGTCGTCTTCATATACCCATATTGCCATATTGTGAATAAGGCGATACGGGTCCGATGGAACAGACGCCCCCTCACCCCGATTCACACCTTCGCGATGCTGGCCGATACGCGAGGTATGGAGCGCCGTCGAGAACCTCGTTTTGACTGCCGCAAACCAGCGATTGTCACCTTGCTCAGCAGCAATGCCCCTCCGATCCCAGCTACGCTGCAGAACATCTCCGGCCGCGGCGCTCGGATCACAGCAGAGTGCGCCGTGCCTCTCAGTGCGCCCGTCCGTATCGACGCCGGCGACCTGTTGCTCCTCGGCGACGTCTGCTATTGCCACCAGGAGGCGAACGGCTTCGCGCTTGGCATTGCGCTGGCGCATTCCGTGTCGGACGTGGCGGCCCTCACCGCATTGATGGGCAGCCTTGCAGAGGAAGGTGCCGGCGCGAGCCCATCGGAAGCACCCTGGGTCAGTCCCATCGCTCGCCCGTAGCGGTTTCCCTGCCCCCCTCGATACATCCAGCCTTCAGTTACGCCACCTTAGCGCGCTATCCTGTTTACTGCAAATGGACAAACGCGCACTCATCGTTGGAAGTGGTGGACAGCTCGGCGTCGAACTCGTGCGCGAGTTCACTGACCGCGGCTATCAGGTCACTGGCTTCCAACGCTCCGAACTCGACATCACGGACGCCTCCCGAGTGGAGCAGGCCGTCGCCTCATCGGACCCGTCCGTTGTCATCAATGCCGCCGCGTACAATCAGGTGGACCTCGCCGAAAAAGAGCCCCAAGCGGCCTATCTGGCCAATTCGCTTGCCGTGCGCAATCTCGCGATGGCCTGCCGACAGAACGACGCGCTGCTGGTGCACTTCTCCACCGACTATGTGTTCGACGGAGCCAAACGCGCGCCCTATGTCGAGACCGACGCGACGCATCCCCTCGGCGCCTACGGTGTGTCGAAGCTTGCGGGCGAGATGTACGCACAGGCTTACCTCGACAAAGTGCTGATCATCCGGACTTCCGGCGTGTTCGGACCCGGCGGTCTTCGCACAGCACGAGGCAACTTCATCGAACTGATGCTGCGTCTGGCAAAGGAGAATCAGACCATCCGGGTAGTGGAGGATCACGTCGCGTCACCAGCCTATGCGCCGCTGCTCGCATCCCGGAGCGCGGATCTTTTGGAACGCGGAGCGCGGGGCCTCTTTCACATCGGTGGCGGTACACCAATCTCGTGGTATCACTACGCCGCCTTGATCTTCAAGCTGGCTGGCCTGAATCCGGAATTGCGCGCGACAAACGAACGCGAATACCGCACAGCCGCGCGCCGGCCGAAGTACTCCGCCCTCTCAAACGCGAATATGGAAAGCCTCGGCGTCCAGCCATTCCCCTCGCTCGAAGTCGCGGTTCGCAGTTATCTGCAATTGCGTGAGCGCTATGTACAGAGCTAGCGCGCTGGCCTGCGCGGCACTGCTGCTCCTCAGTTCCTGCGGCCGCCAGGAAGGTCCCTCCGAAGCGGATGCGGTCGCGAGCGCGATTGTTTCGGACTTCGTCTTCGGCGCGCTCGGCCTGAATCCTTCACTTGCAACCAATTCCGGGTATCACGAACATGCGGGCGTGTCGCTCGACGAGATCCTCGAGGATTACAGCCAACAGGGCCTGCGGGTCCAACGGACCTTCTACGAGTCGGCAAAACAGCGCTTGAACCAACTTCCCCGCGAGGCACTCTCGGCCCAATCCATCGCCGACTTGAGCATCGTGGAGGACCAGGTGGATCTGGCGCTTCTCGAACTGAATCAGATCGAGAGCTACAAGCACAACCCGGCCCTCTACGTCGAAACGATCGGCAACGCGCTGTTCGCGCCGCTTGTCCTCGAGTATGCGCCCCTGCCCGTACGCGTTGGGCACATCATCGCCCGCCTCTCCCAGATCCCAAAGTTCCTCGGTGTGGCGAAGGAAAATCTGGTGGACTCCCCGGAGATCTGGCGCACCACGGCCTTGGAGGAGAACCAGGGCAACATCGCGCTGATTGACAGCGAGATCCGTGCAAAGGTGCCGCCGGGGCTTCGTGACAACTACGACCGCGCGGCCGGACTGGCATTGATTGCGCTACGCGACTTCGATGCGTGGCTGGAAAAGGACTTCGAGCGCCGCAAGCGGGATTGGCGCCTGGGCCAGCATTTCGCCCCAAAGCTTCGCCACACGCTGGGGACCGCCATGACTCCGGAGAAAGTCCTCGCCGACGCGCGGCAGATGCTCACCGAAACACGGAACCAGATGCTGCAACTCGCCTTGAAACTGCTGCCAGGCAAGAGTAGCGGGCAGGATCTGAATGCGACAGTCTCCGAAGCCTTAAGGTTGATCGCACAAAAGCACGCAACCGCCGATAACTACTTTGCGAACGCCCGGCGTGACCTCGAGGAAGCGCGTCAATTCGTGAAGCAGAAAGGGCTCCTGGCCTTGCCGCCTCGCGACAATCTGCAGGTGATCGAGACGCCGGAGTTCATGCGAGGCATCTACGCCGTGGGCGGATTCGCGGCGGCTCCCGCGCTTGAACCTCAACTCGGAGCATTCTACTGGTTGACACCGATTCCGAAAACATGGCCCGCCGCCCGGATTGAGTCAAAGCTGCGGGAATACAACGACTATGGCCTGAAGCTTCTCACGATTCACGAAGCCATGCCCGGCCACTATGTACAGTTGGAATACGCCAACGATGTCCAGCCAACCGGACGACGCGCGTTGCGGAGTGTTTTCGGCAACGGAGCCTATGTCGAAGGGTGGGCCGTCTATGCCACAGGGATGATGCTCGACGAAGGCTATCTCGGCGGAAGTCCGGAACTGCGGCTCACCTTCCTGAAGCAGCAACTGCGTGTGATTGCGAACGCCATCCTCGACGTCAGCATGCATACACGCAACATGCAGGACGACGAGGCGATGCGGCTGATGGTGAACGAGACGTTTCAGGAAGAGGAAGAAGCCGTTGCGAAGTTGCGCCGGGCCAAGCTCTCGTCCACGCAACTCTGTACCTACTTTGTGGGATACCGCGAATGGTCGGCTTTGCGCCAGGCGGTGCAGTCGAAACAAGGCGCGCAGTTCCGCCTTTCCGCATTTCACGAGAAAGCTCTTCGTCAGAGCGCCGTACCCATGAGGATCCTCGGACGGCTGATCGAGTAGCGCCGGCGGTGCGCACCGAATCAGCTATACTCGCTAGTTTCGTGGTTTCCCGGCTCCGAATCATCATGTTGGCGATGTGTCTCTGCGGCTGCAAGCCCGCCTCCCGTCCCTATGCACCGCCATTGCAACGCGTGTTCGATCCGAATTCCGAGCCCGCCATCGTCGGCGAAATGATCTCCATGGAATCGCCGCAAGCCGACGGATACATCGTGCGTGGAACCATTACGAA
Organism: Bryobacterales bacterium; assembly: GCA_016789785.1. The sequence continues at coordinate 12,932 of JAEUQE010000028.1, read as the reverse complement.
TGAGCCCGGCGCGAAATGGCGTTGGTGCGAACCCCGGCTCGACTTGCGGTTTCAGCTCTCCGCCACGCAGGGCCTGAAGTATTTCATGGACTTCGTGATCAACGAGAACACCTTCGCAAAAACCGGCCCTGTCCATTTCCGTTTCACCCTGGATGGCAAGCCGATCGGCGAAGCCCGCTACGATACGCCAGGCATCAAGCGTTTCGAAACGCCTGTGGCGGCGGAGTTATTGCGCACGGATCAACCCGTGGTGGTTACCGCGGAAGCCGACAAGTTCATCCTGGGTGAAACTGATCGTGTGAAGCTGGCGTTTCTCGTCGTCTCCGCGGGATTCAGGCTCTGATGCCAAAGGCGATCTATATCCTCTTCGGCGCCGCGTTCACGTTTGCCGTGAGCTATGCACTGGGACGCCTGTTGTTCCGGCGTCTGCGCATCGAGTTTTTCCGTGAGGAGGAGCCCCTTTTCGCGACGGTCACCGGCGCGAGCCTGCTCCACCTGATCGTGTTCGTATGCTGTGCCGCGCAAGTGGCGAAGAAGGGCGTGTTCCTTGTGGTGGGACTGTTGATCCTTGCCGCGGCCTGGCGCGAAGGTCTGCTGAGAACCGGAAGCAACCGGACCTTTCTCCCTCTACCGAAGTACTGGCGAGCCCTGTTCACCGTGGTAATGGCCGCATACGCCTTCCTCTATCTCTCAAACGCCATGGCTCCGGAGATGAGCCCCGATGGCAGTTCCTATCATCTCGGGTTCGTGGCGCGATATCTGCGGGAACGCGGATTCTCCCGCATCACCACGAACATGTACGCGAATCTGACGCAGGGCGTGGAGATGCTGTTCACCTTTGCCTTCGCGTTCGGCCGCCATTCCTCGGCGGCGCTGGTGCACTGCGCGTTCACGCTGATGCTGCCAGCCGTAATGCTCAATCATGCGCGCCGTTTTGGCTTCCCGCTGGCTGGCATCGGCGGGGCGTTGCTTGCGCTATGCGCTCCAGTTATCGGCATGGACGGTACCTCGGCTTACATTGATGTGGCGGTGGCGTGCGTTGTGTTTACGGTATTCGCCCTGCTTCAGATCTGGAGCGATTCGCGAGAGCCGAAACTGTTGCTGGTGATCGGGCTGCTTGCCGGATTCTGTTTCGCGGCGAAGTACACCGCGGCGCTCGCGATTCCCTACGCGGGGCTGTTCGTACTTTGGAAGACACGCCGTTTCCGGCCCGTGCTTCCGATGGCTGCCTGCGTTTTGCTGATGGTGGTGCCGTGGGCGGCGAAGAACTGGATCATTGTCGGCAATCCACTGTCGCCTTTCGCGAACCGCCTGTTTCCGAACCCGAATGTGACTATCGCATTTGAAACCGAGTACGTCGCGATGATGCGCAACTGGGGTCAACTGAAGAGCAAGACGGAGATTCCTTTGGAACTCACGGTGAAGGGTGGGCAGCTTGGCGGCATGTTCGGGCCTGTCTTCGTGCTGACGCCACTTGCACTGTTCGCGTTGCGCCGCCGGGAAGGCCGGCAGTTGCTGCTGGCCGCCGCCGTGTTTGCCGCGCCTTACTACAACAACATCGGGACCCGCTTTCTGATTCCCGCTGCGCCGTTTCTCGCCCTCTCACTCGCCATGGCTGTGCAGGCCTCGCGAGGCATCTTGCCTTTTCTCGTTGTGGTGCACGCGCTGATCTCGTGGCCACATGTCCTCAAGACTTACTGCTCACCGTACACCTGGCGGCTCGAGCGGATTCCCGTGGCGGCCGCGCTGCGCCTCACCAATGAAGACAAATATCTCGGCGAACGATCGCCTTCCTACGTCATCGCACGAATGATTGAGGACTTCGTTCCACCGGGCGAACAGGTGTTTAGTTTCTCCGGCGCCGCGGACGCCTACATGTCTCGCGAGCTACGCGTCGCCTATATGTCGGCGAGCAACGGACTGCTTGGCGAATTCGTGTGGAGCGCATTGTTTCCCGATCTCGCGCCTTCCGGCAGACTCGCTTTTGCATTCCCGGCTCAGGGCATCCGGCGTCTCCGCCTTGTTCAGACGGCCACTGGCACCGACCAATGGAGCATCGGCGAGTGGCGCGTACGCAGCGGCGAAAAGGAGTTGCCGCGTGCCGCTGACTGGCGGATTCGATCAAACGTGAATCCCTGGTATGTGCAATATGCGATCGACAACAGTCCAGTCTCGCGCTGGCGAATTGGCGAGCCCATCCGGCCAGGCATGTGGATCGAGCTCGATCTCGGCGCGATTCGCACCATCGACAATGTGCTGCTCGAAATCGTAGAAGATCAGGGCCAGGTGCAATTGACGCTCGAAGGACAGGGAGACACCGGAGGTTGGAAGAAGCTCAATGATCAGCCTGTTTTTTCGAAGGTGAATGAGTTGCGGGGATTGCGCCGTGCCGCGATGCAGGAACTTCGCGCGGCCGGCGTTCGCTACTATCTGGTTGCGCCAGGCGATCCGGGCGCCGACGATTTCAAAGCCAACGGAAAGCTTTGGGGAATGAAGCCAATTGCGGACCGCGGCGGCACGCGGATCTACTACATCGAAGCGCCGCCGCAATGACAAGATGGGAGGAGCCCCTGCATGAGTCTCTACTATCTCGGAATTGACGGCGGACAATCGAGCACCACCGCGCTCATCGGCGACGAGTCCGGCCGCGTGATCGGCTACGGCCGCGGTGGACCGTGCAACCACGTGAAGGGCCCTGAGGGCCGGCAGAAGTTCCTGTCCGCCATGGAAGTGAGCGTAGGAGAAGCCTGCCGCGCCGCCGGCATCGAGCCAGTTTTCCAGTCATCCTGCGGTGGCTTCAGCGGCGGGCCCGCCGACAAACAGGCGCTGCTCTCCGAAGTGCTGCGCACCGAAAAACTCTTCGTCACGCACGACGCTTTGATTGCCCTTTCCGGAGCCACCGCCGGTCAGCCCGGGATCATTGTGATCTCGGGGACCGGATCCATCTCCTTTGGCCGGAACGCGGCTGGCAAGTCGGCGCGGGCGGGCGGCTGGGGATTCGCGTTCGGCGATGAAGGCGGCGGCTACGATCTCACCCGGCAGGCTCTACGCGCATCATTGCGATACGAAGAAGGATGGGGCCCCGCCACGGCATTGCATGGCGCCCTCCTCGCTGCAACCGGGGCGGCCAATGCCAACGATCTGCTGCATCGCTTCTACACGGTCGACTATCCGCGCCCCAAAATCGCCAGCTTTTCGAAGCTCGTGGATCAGACCGCGATGGATGGCGATACCGTCGCCAGAGAGATTCTCCACACAGCCGCGCAGCAACTCGCGATGTTCGCGGGCGCCGTTCGCCGGCAATTGTTTCAAGATGGCGAACCGGCGCGCGTGGCCTACATCGGCGGGGTATGGCACAGCGACCTTCTGCGCGAGCGGTTTCGTCAATTGGTCGAGTTGGAGGATGGCAACACGGTGGGCTCTCCCACTTATGGTCCGGCGGCGGGTGCACTGATTGAGGCTTACCGCGCCGATGGCCGGACTATCGAACTGACTGACGTTCCGGAGTTCGTGAAATGAAACATTTCCTGCTCATCTTGTTTTCGGCTTCGGCTTTCGCGGCGGAGCCGGAATGGACCTCCATTGAAAAGCGGGCCACGGAGTTCCTACAACAGTACCTGCGAATCAAGTCGATCAATCCTCCAGGCGACACGCGCGAGGCGGCGGAACTGTTTCGCAAGGAATTGGAGAGCGCCGGCCTGACACCGAAGCTCATCACCAAGGGAAGCCCGGAGCGCGTGAACCTGCTGGTGCGGCTGAAGGGCCGCGATCAATCGAAGAAGCCGCTGCTGCTGTTGAATCACTTCGATGTGGTCCCCGTGGATGAGAAAGCCTGGCCACTCGACCCTTTCGGCGGCATCATCAAGGATGGCTACATCTGGGGGCGCGGCGCGATGGACATGAAGGGCACCGGCGTCATGCATCTCTTCTCCCTCATCACGCTGAAGAGGATGGGCGTGGTGCCTGCCCGCGACATCGTCATGCTGTGCACACCCGATGAAGAGACCGCCGGGATTTATGGCATCCGCTCGATGATTCGTGAACATTGGCCCGAGATCGAATCCGAGTATGTGCTGGACGAAGGCGGATTCGGCAGCCGCGATGTCTTTTCACCTGGCAAGCTGACGTTCGGCATCTCCGTGGGCGAGAAGCAGGTACTGTGGCTGCGTCTGCGCGCCAAGGGTACGGCGGCACATGGATCGCAACCCATCGCCGACAACGCCAACATGATCCTGCTGGATGCGATCGGCAAGGCGCTCGCGGCCAGTGACCGCGCTAAACAGAACGAAATCGTCGCCACCATGCGCAAGAACCTGGATGATCAACTGGCACAGAACAAGTTCACCGCCGCGATCCAGCGCAACACCATCAGTCTCACCACGCTGGCGGCGGGCGTTGGCTCGCCGGTGAAGGTCAACGTGATTCCGTCGGCGAGTGAAGCGACACTCGATTGCCGACTGCTGCCCGGAGTGAATGCCGACGAGTTCGAGAGTGAGATGAGGGCCCGCATCAATGACCCGCGCGTGACCGTGGAACGCATCACGTTCTCGGCTGATCCTGGAGTGAGCGCACATCAGACATCGCTCTTCGCCGCGCTCAAGGCCGCGATCCTGAAGTATCATCCGCAGGCCGTAGTGACGCCGATTTTGATCCCCTACGGCACCGACAGCGTGTGGCTGCGATTGAAGGGTGTGAAGGCCTACGGGATCAGCCCGATGGTGATCGACGCGGCCACGGTGGCGACCATGCACAGTGATGCGGAGCGGATTCCGCTGGCCGAGTTTCACAAGGGTCTGCGGATCTTCTACGAACTGGTGCGGTCGGAATTCTAGGCCCGGGACCCGTGGATCGTCACGATCGCCACATGCCCGCTTGATACAATCAAGATTCTGACAACACTCAGAATCTCCATATGAAGTTATCCATCCGTGATCTCGATCTCAAGGGGAAAGTTCTGTTTATTCGCGTTGACTTCAACGTGCCGCTCGCCCCTGGCGGACAGGAAATTACTTCGGACAAGCGCATTCGCGCTTCGCTCCCCACCATTGAATATGCATTGGAACAGGGCGCCGGCCTGATCCTCGCCTCCCACCTTGGCCGTCCCAAAGGGAAGCCGAATCCGGAAATGAGTTTGAAGCCTGTTGCGGCAAAGCTCTCCGAACTGCTGGGCAAGCCCGTGAAAATGGCGCCCGATTGTGTCGGTCCCGAAGTTGCGGCCATGAAGCCCGCACCCGGCGAAATTCTGCTGCTCGAGAACCTTCGTTATCACAAGGAAGAAGAAGGCAACGATCCGGAGTTCTCCAAGCAACTCGCCTCGCTTGCGGATGTTTATGTCAACGATGCGTTCGGCACGGCGCATCGCGCACACGCCTCCACGGTTGGCATGATTCAATACATGCCCCAGGCCGCCGCGGGCTTGCTGATGGACAAGGAACTCGAGTATCTCACCAAGGCGACACAGAATCCGCCTCGTCCCTGCGTCGCGATTCTCGGCGGCGCCAAGGTGTCCGACAAGATCGAAGTGATCCAGAACCTGATGAAGTTTGTGGACCGCCTGATCATCGGCGGCGCGATGGCCTACACGTTCCTCAAAGCGAAGGGCGATCCAGTGGGCAAGTCGCTTGTGGAAGACGACAAGCTGGAACTCGCGAAGAAGTTAATGGCCGAGGCAGGCGACAAGTTGATGCTGCCCGTCGATCACGTCGTCGCCTCCGAAATCAAGGCCGGCGTGGAAGCGGAAACATCCGCCACGATTCCCGATGGCAAGATGGGCCTCGATATCGGCGATCAGACAATCGCGATCTTCTCGGGTGTGATTGCCGAAGCGAAGGCCGTGATCTGGAACGGCCCGATGGGTGTGTTCGAAGTTCCTCCTTTTGACAAGGGCACCGTGGCGATCGCCAAGGTGGTGGCCGGGTCCAACGTGATGTCCGTGGTCGGCGGCGGCGACTCCGAAAAAGCAATCAAGGCTGCCGGCGTCTCCAAGCAGATTTCGCACATCTCCACAGGCGGCGGCGCTTCGCTCGAGTTCCTCTCGGGAATCGAACTGCCAGGCGTGGCCGCATTGACCAACAAGTAAACTACCATGCAACCTCGACTACTGTTGCTGCTCGCGGCCACCTCGCTGTGCGCCGCTGATTTCGACGTGAAGGATCAGGCGGAGTTCAAGAAGCTCTTCCCAAAAGACGCCAAGGTCGCCCGCCTCGCCACGGACATGCAGTTCGTGGAAGGTCCGGTGTGGGTGCCCTCCGGAGGCTATCTCATCTTCAGCGACATTCCTGCGAATGAACAGAAGCGATGGGATCCCAAGGGTGGCCTGCAGACCTTCCGCAAGCCGAGTGGCCAATCGAACGGCAATACGCTCGATCCGCAAGGCCGCCAGCTTTCGGCCGAGCACGGCAACCGCCGGATCTCGCGCACGGAGAAAGATGGCACGGTGGCAACAGTAGTCGACAACTTCGAAGGCAAGAAACTCAACTCGCCGAACGACGTCGTGGTGAAGTCCGATGGCACCATCTGGTTCACCGATCCCGATTACGGTTTGGCGGGACGCCCGAAGGAAGCGCCAGGCAACTATGTGTATCGTTACGATCCACAATCGAAGGCGTTGACGGCGATCTCGAAAGACTTCGACAAACCGAACGGTCTGTGTTTTTCGCCCGATGAAACGAAGCTCTACGTCGCGGACTCGGGCAAGCCGCGCCACATCCGCGTGTTCACGATCGCGAAAGACGGCACAGCCAGCGGCGGGAGCGTTTTCGCGACGATCGACAAAGGCGGCCCGGATGGCATCCGCTGCGATGCCAATGGCCGCGTATGGTCGAGTTCGGGCGACGGCGCGCAGGTCTTTTCTCCAGGCGGCCAGTTGATCGCGCGCATTCTGCTTCCCGAAGCGGCCGCGAATCTCGCATTCGGCGGACCGAAAGGGCGTACGTTGTATCTCACCGCGCGCAAGTCACTCTACTCGGTCGAGACGAAGGTGAAGGACGGCGCCAAGCGCAAGTAGGCCCCGCCGAATCATGATAAAGTGCGAGCCATGAGGCTCGTTTCCTTCGTTCTCCTTTTTGCCGGTCTTGCATCCGCGCAGGTGTTTACTTTCACGCGCGAACAGATGCTTCAATATACCGAAAAGAACCCCTTTGAGCGGTTCGCGGACGGTCGTCCCAAAGTGCCCGACAACATGCTCGAAAGGATGCGCGAGCTAACCGCGGAAGACATTTGGGGTGTGCTCCCTGGCGCGGGTTTCCAGAACCAGTTCGAAGGTGGATGGAAGCTCCTGCATCCCGGTAAGAAACTGGTGGGGCGCGCCGTGACGGTACAGTTCATGCCGGCGCGACCCGATGTGGAAAGCGTGGTAGAGGGAGAAGCGAAGAAGAAGGGCGGCACTCGCGGACCGAATCAGCGCGTGATCGACATGCTGCAGCCGGGCGACGTGATTGTTGTGGATCTGTTCGGCAAAGTCGAAGGCGGCACGTTTGTCGGCGACAATCTCGCCACGGCGGTCTACGCGCTCAGCAAGACGGGCATGGTTGTGGACGGCTCCATTCGCGACCTGGAAGGCATCGCGCCGATTCCGATGGCAGCCTATTTCCGGAACGTGCATCCCTCCGCGATTCGCGGTGTGATGCTGACGGGAGTCAACGTTCCGGTGCGAATCGGCAACACCACAGTGATGCCGGGTGACCTGGTGTTCGGCGATCGCGAGGGCGTCTACTTCGTGCCGCCGCACATGGTGGAGCAGGTGCTGAAGCGCGCCGAGACCACGCGCATTCACGACGAATGGACGAAGGAAAAGTTCCTCACAGGCAAGTACAAGTCGAGCGACCTTTATCCGAGTCCCAGCGATCCTGCGCTCAAGAAAGAGTACGAAGAGTATTTGAAAAAGCGGCTCGGCAAGTAGACGTGAGCTGACCGGGTCGAAGCGCTCGGACTGGAGGCGCGTTCGAGCCACAATCGAATGGCCGCCCTGCGCCAATACCAGACAAATCGCGCCGGAAGAGCGATCTCTGGAAGTGGATTTCCGGCGGGCACACGCCCGCGTCTGGAGTTTGGACATTTTGGCGCCGTCGCGCGATCGAGTACTGGTTGAGTAATGACATCGACTTCACGGGTTCTATCCGCCTGCGAGTAGCTATTCCGCCAGAAATCCGTTTCGGAAGCAGGTCTGAACCGCCATCCAATCGCGAGGCGATAAGCGTCCAACTTTGCGAACGCCGCACCGAGGAAGCGTCACGAGAAACAATCGAAACCAAGAAGGCGCGTGAAGACCAGCAACTGTCCAGTCGGCTACTGGGCAGTCCGTCGGCGAAGGCGGCCTCGGATCTTGCGTGGTAATGATCCCGACGATGACATCGGGCCGATTCAAGTGATAGTTCTCCGTCGATAGTACGACGGCTGGACGAGCCTTGGTCATCTGCGCGCCCGGAAATGCGCCGATGACGACATCGCCCGGCTTCAACGGCCTTCCTGCTCCCCATCCTCGAAGCGCTGAAGGGAGGCTCGTGTCGCGTCAGCAAGGTCTTCTTCAGTCCAGGAATCTGACCACTGAATCTGCCCGCCACCCGCCACTTCTTGCAATTGTTGGGCCCAGTGCAACACCTTCCCGGCTTCGTCCGGAGGAAGTTGTCGAACTACCCCGATGAGCGATTCTTCCTGCTGAGTCAAGGTCACGACACCATTCTATGTCGGATGCCCAACGGGGGGCCACCGCCGTCGGCCAAACTCTCAGCTTCTCCTGTTGTGAGCGCGACTTTACGCAAACTTGCGCGAGGTGGGAGTCCACGATACCCTCGTTACCATGTCGGTAGGCGACCCACCAAAGCAGGGAGTGTATGGCGCACTGCCCTTGCGTCGATGGCCACTCTAGAGGACTCTAGAGGAGTTGGGCTTCGTCGTGCTTCCCGGGCGTCTGTACGATGGCAACTGATTGGTCTTGAACGAGTTGCGGGTCGCAGCTCGATAAACTCGCCGAAAACGGCGCAGTAGCACTCTTCTTGGTACCAGACGGTTTCGGCCTCAAACGCCCAAACTCCCAAACGCCCAAACTCCGAGTGTCGGCTCTCAAGCCGGCACCGGCGGGCACACGCCCGCTCCGAATCGTCACCGTTCCTCAACGGGCGGCGAAGCTCTGAAGTCCCCTGCATCCCGGCCGCAGCGTTACTGTGCGGGACCTGCTCGCCCGCCGAAAAGCACCTTCCTCCGGACTCCAGACTCGCCACCGCCTCAGGCCCATCTTCCCAAAGTAGTAGAATGTGCCTAGATTCTGGCTCTAATCTGATCTGGCCGCTCTGGCTCTGGGTGAACCGTTCTATGGTCAACAAGTACCTCGCCGTCTTCGCTGTTTTTGCCGGCGTCAGCGTCGCGCAGACGCTCAAGATCCTTCCCGGCGAAGTGGATCTCTCCTCGAAGGAGTCCAGGCAGCAACTGCTTGCCGAAGCCTTCAACGGCGGGTTCCACGAAGACTGGACAGGCACCGCGAAGTGGACCTCGGCGAATCCCAAAATCGCGTCCGTGGACGCTTCCGGCATGGTGCTTCCAGTGTCGGATGGCGAGACGGTGATCACCGCTTCGGCCAACGGGCAAAGCGCGTCGGCGAAGGTGCGTGTGAAAGGTTCGCAGGCGCCGTTCACGTTCAGCTTCCGCAATCATGTGATCCCGGTGCTCACCAAGGCCGGCTGCAATCAAGGTGCATGCCACGGCGCGCAAGCGGGCAAGAACGGCTTCAAGCTGACGCTGCGCGGTTACGATCCCGAACTCGACTACGACGTGATGACGCGGCAGTCGCTCGGCCGCCGGGTGTCACTGGCCGACCCCGCGGGCAGCCTGCTGCTCCAGAAAGCGACGTTCGGCATTCCTCACGGTGGCGGGCTTCGCTTCAAAAAGGACACGCTGGAGTATCGGGTGGTGCACGATTGGATCGCCGCCGGCACTCCGCCGCCTTCGAATAAAGACACTGAGGTGGTAGGACTCGAAGCCTATCCGAAGAACGCAACCCTCAAGCCGAATCAGGAACAGCAGATCGTGGTTCGCGCCAAATACTCCGATGGCCGCACGGAAGACGTCACGCATTGGGTGAAGTTCAGTTCCAACAATGAGGGCGTTGCACTCGTGGACGATTCCGGCAAAGCAAAGATCACTGGTCACGGCGAAGCGGCGATCACGCTCTGGTACGCCAGCAAGATCATCTATGCGCGCCTTACCTCGCCTTATCCGGCGCAGGTCTCCGAAGCGGATTACCAGAAATTCCAGAAACGCAATTTCGTTGACGATCATGTGCTGGCGAAGTGGAAGAGCCTCAATCTTGCGCCTTCCGCCCCCGCCTCCGATGCCGCCTTCATT
>JAEUQE010000028.1:0-2495 GCA_016789785.1 Bryobacterales bacterium | reverse complement strand
GTTGACGATCATGTGCTGGCGAAGTGGAAGAGCCTCAATCTTGCGCCTTCCGCCCCCGCCTCCGATGCCGCCTTCATCCGCCGTGCTTACCTGGACGCCGCGGGGATTCTGCCAAACGCCGAGGAAGTGGAGCAATTCCTCGCGGACAACTCCGCCGGTAAGCGCGCGAAGCTCATCGACAGACTGCTCGATCGCGACGAGTACGTCGACTACTGGGCCTACAAGTGGTCCGATCTGATGTTGGTTTCGAGCCGCCGTCTGCGTCCGAATGCCATGTGGTCGTTCTACAACTGGATTCGCGACAGCGTGAAGGTGAACAAGCCTTGGGATCAGTTTGCCCGCGATCTCTTCACCGCCTCCGGCAGCACCCGGCAGAACGGTGCGTTGAACTACTTCGTGCTGCACAAAGATCCGATTGACCTCACGGAGAACGTGACGCAAGCGTTCCTCGGCCAGCGGCTGACGTGTGCGCGCTGCCACAACCACCCGCTCGAAAAGTGGACGCAGATGCAGTATTACCAGATGGCGAATCTGTTTTCGCGCATTGGTATCAAGAACGGCGTCGATCCGGGTGATTCCGTCGTGTTCGCGAAAATGACCGGTGACGTGAATCATCCGCGTCTGCTGAAGCCGCTTGCCCCCGCGCCGCTCGATGGCGAATCGCTGTCACTCGAATCGAATGAAGACCGGCGCCTGCATTTCGCGAAGTGGCTGACGTCGCCGAAGAACCCCTACTTCTCGCGGGCCATTGTGAACCGGGTGTGGGCGAACTTCATGGGCCGCGGCCTGGTCGATCCCGTGGATGACGTGCGCGAAGCGAATGCCGCCTCGAATGAAGAGTTGTACGCCGCGCTGATCAAGGACTTCGTGGATCACCGGTTCGACGTCAAGCACTTGATCCGCACCATTATGAACTCGGGAGTGTATCAACTCGGCTCCGAGGCCAACGCAACGAACCAGTACGACAACGTCTACTACTCGAAGTACATCGTGAAGCGTCTGCCCGCGGAAGTGATCCTCGATGCGATGAGCCAGGTGACCGGCGTGCCCACTCCCTTCAGTGGCTATCCCGCCGGCACGCGCGCATTGCAGCTTCCCGATTCGCAGGTGGCCTCGCAGTTTCTCTCTGCCTTCGGGCGGCCCAATCGCGTGATCTGCGATGCGAGTGAACGGTCGTCGGATCCGAGCATCGCGCAAGCCCTGCATGTGATCAATGGCGACACGTTGAACAAGAAACTGAGCGCGAATGACGGCACAGTGGCGCTGTTCCTGAAACTCGGCATCTCCGATGCGCGAATCCTCGATCATGCATTTCTTTCGGCGTATGCGCGCTATCCCAGCGAGCCAGAGAAGCAAGCCGCAATGACAGCATTGTCAAAGTCGCGCGAAGGGAAAGGGTCGGCGGAAGCGCTGAAGGAAACGCGCCGTCAGGCACTGGAAGACATGATGTGGGCCATGCTCACGAGCAAAGAGTTCCTGTTCAACTACTGAGGTCCGGCCCATGAAGAATCGCATGTTGCTCGCATCCACGTGCATGCTGCTGGCATGTTCGCCCGTGCTTGCGCAGAAGCCCGCCGCGAAGAAGGCACAAGTGTTCTCACTGGCCTATCGTCCCGATGGAAAGCTTCTCGCGGTGGGCGGATTTCGTGAAGTGCGGCTTTCGGATCCCGCAAGCGGAGCGGTCACCGGCACGCTGGATGGCCATGCTGAAGTGGTGCGCGCCATCGCGTTCTCCGCCGACGGAAAACGTCTCGCGGCCGCGGGTGGCGTACCCGGCAAGAAGGGCGAAGTCAAGATCTGGGACGTGGACGCGAAGTCCGTCATCGCCACGGTGCAAGGTCATGGCGATTGCATCTATGCAGTGGCCTTTTCCCCCGATGGCAAACACGTGGCCACGTCGAGTTACGACAAGTTCGTGAAGCTGTGGGATGCGTCGACGGGCAAGGAAGTGCGCACCTTGAAGGATCACATTGACGCGGTCTACGCACTGGCTTTCACGCCCGATGGCAAGCACCTGCTCTCCGGCGCGGCCGATCGCACGGTGAAGATCTGGAATCCCGAAACGGGCGAACGCCTCTACACATTGAGTGAGCCAGTGGATGGAATCAACACCATCGCCATCGATCCCACGGGCAGAATGGTAGCGGCCGCTGGCCTCGACAAGACCATTCGCATCTGGTCGATCAGCGAGAAGAGTGGGGAGTTGCTGAATACTCTGATCGCGCATGAAGACGCGATCCTGCAACTGGCCTGGTCGCCCGACGGAAAGACTTTGGTTTCCGCGGCCGCGGACCGTACCATCAAGATCTTCGATGCGAAGGATCTCACCGAGCGCAAAGCGCTGGCGAATCAGCCGGACTGGGTGCTGGCGTTGCGATTCGCTCCCGACGGCAAGCGGTTCGCCGCCGGCCGGTACGACGGTTCATTGACGATCTACGACATGGCGCAGGTGATGAGCGCTCCCGCGGTTGGCAAGATTGCAGCGAGGTAACACC
>JAEUQE010000289.1 GCA_016789785.1 Bryobacterales bacterium | reverse complement strand
GCGATCTTTGCGGCGAGCGATGAACCGGATCCCCGAGGTCAGAAACGGCGCAGTTCATCGATCACCGCTTGCAGACCCTTGCGGCGATACAGATCGGAGAGGCGCTGCTCCTCGGGGGATGGGTTGAGCACCTTGCGCAGACGGGTTTCCTCAATCACCGCGCGCTGCGGAATCCAGACATTGCCATCGGCGAACTCCACATGGCTCACAAACGCAGAGAGCCCCGTAATCGGCATCGGCCTCCCATTGCGCTGGGTCAACTTCAGCGAAGCTTCCTGCCTCACACGCGTCGACTCTCGCGGTGCGAGATTGACATCGGCGGGGAGCGTCCCGGCGTAGATCTCCTCCCCCTGTTCATTGGCGAGAATCCAGCCGACCTCCAGATACCGGATCGGCCGGTTGCTCCGGTTCTCCAACTGCAACTGCGGCGAATGCGCCTCGCCCGGCGCCACAAACGCCGACCCCGACGCGCGAACCGGCTCATCCGGCATCTGCAGGAACGCAAAGCTCACATTGCGGCGCGCTTCCTGATTTGTGGTCCGCCCGCGCGCTACCTGCACGTCCACCTTCGGACGCTCGGAAAGCCTCGCCTGCACGTCCCGCAGATGCTGCTGCAACTGCTCGTGACCCGCGGTCTCATAGAGATTCTTCAGATACTTGCGATCCCGGCGTGCTTCCAGTTCCCATTGAGTCATGCTGCGGCGGGAATTCAGCTTGTTCGCGCCATAGAAGCTCAGGTCTTCAAACAGCACGCCGTCGAGGCTGATTTCCACCAGAGGCCCGTCGGTATTGGGTTGCGGGCGCAGCAGCCGCAGATCCAGCCTGACCGGAAACGCCTCGCCCGGCCCCACATCAATACTCGGAACCGACACCGAAGCCTTGCCTCCCGGCGCGACCTCCTGCGCCATCACCAGCAGCGTCACGCCTCGAACACGCTTGGTCCCGACGTTGCGCAACGTCAGCGACGTCCGCAGATCGAGCAGCATCGCACTGCCACGCGGAGTGGCGCTCGATCCGCCCCAATCCGCCGCCAGCACGGCCAGCGGCGAATCCTCAGGCAACGAAATGTTCATCGAACTACGCGAATCCAGCCGGGTCTGCGCCAGCATTCCAGAGGCGGCCAACACCCCGGCGATCGCGAGCTTACTGCACGTAGACATTGTTAATCGTCACCTGTCCGCTTTCTGAATCCACATACCGGGCACGCACCACGCCTTGCAGACTCACGCTGGTCGCCACATCCGTGTTCTTCGGGTGCCGCATCTGCAGCATCCGGCCATGATCCTTCAACTCAATCCCGAACGCCGTCGATTCCACGAAGACCTGCGGAATCTCGATCACCGCGGACTTCTTCGCCTGTTCCAGCATTGCGGCAGAAGGCTGATTCACCCACCACGCCGCCAGCACCACCAGCAGCGCCGACGCCAGCACCATCGCCGGACGCCAACCCGTCAACTGGCGGGGCTTCGGCTGCACCGCGACAATCTCCCCAGCCGCCAGTCCGAGATGGATGTTCGCCGTCATCTCGGCGGAAAGCCGCTGCCAGTCCAAGCCCGCCGGGAGCACGCTGGACCCTTCCAGCAACTCCGCTCGCGCCGCGAGAAACCGTTCGTACGCCTGCTGGCAATCCGGGCACTGCTTCAAATGCGACGCCACCCGGCGGCGGCTGAAGAACCCGAGTTCCCCGCCCGCAAACAACGCCAGATCGTATTCCGATGCGTGCATGTTAGGCCTTTCTTCTTTCCAGAAAACGCTTGAACTTCACCCGTGCGTTGGCGATGTGACTCCTCACCGTCGCCTTCGAACAATTCAGATGCTTTGCCACTTCCTCCGCCGGCAGTTCCTCCACGTCCCGAAGGAGCAGGGCGGCCCGCTCACGTTCGGTAAGGCTGCTCAAGCCGGCTTCGAGCCGCATCTGTTTCTCGGCGCGAAGCACCAGTTGCTCCGGCGAGTCCGACGGGGACGCCAGCGGTGGCAGGTCCTCCATGTCGCTGAAACTGACCCGGTTGTGCCGGCGCAGGTGGTCAATTGCCGTATTCGTAGCGATTCTCGAGAGCCAGTGCGCAGCCTTTTCCGGATCACGAAGCTGTTCCTGGCGCTGGAGAACCTTGATGAAAACTTCCTGAGTAAGATCCTGCGCATCCGGCACGTTTCCCACTATCCGATAGATAAGAAGGAAGATCCGCCGCATGTGCTCCGAGATGAACTGGCTCTGGCGCTCGGCCTCCGGGTTCACGGCGGTCGATCGCCCGCGGGCGAAATCATCAATCGGCGTCTCGCTCATGGCGGCTACGGTTCGGCGGTCAAGGGCCATGCGGATGGTTCGCTCCCGTGCATTCTCTGCTCACATGGCTTGACGGCGCCACTTGGCAAAGCGTGCAGGCCCCTCTCTGGAAATTCTACTCTTACTGAGAGGCGCTAGCTCGCCCGGTACCGGTGTACTTGCGGAACACCCTTCACCCTACGGTATTCCCAGACATCGGCCTCAAACCGGTTGATCAACTGCCGCCATTCCTGATCGCGAAAGAACTGATCCAGGTCGCCTTCCAGAGAGATCTCGGGCATGTAAGCGGCCATTACCCCACGCTCCAGAACCCCGTCGGCGACCACTGCCGACTCCCGGAAGACCAGCACCGGCAAGCCGAGTTGGAACCCCATGCCCGCTTCAATGTGGCACCAGGGACTCGTCAGCCATTTGCCCGAGATGTCGGTCTCCCGCAGGAGATTGTCCTTGTCGAGATAGACCGCCGCACCCTGATCGATCCGGTACCGGCGCAGAGCCAGCACCAGCACACCGTTGCACTCCATCATGATGCGCCGGATGCTCGCCAGCGGAACCTCGGCGTCGTAGTCGCTGACGCCGAGCGTGCGAGGCTCCAGGTCACGGTCCAGGAAGTAATCCCGAATCGTCCCCACCAACTTCGATTGCTGAGGCGTGTTCGGGCGCGGATGGCTGAGAAAAACCGGGATCGCCATGGAACTCCTTGCGAGGTGTGACTACGCTCTTGTTATGCCGGGAACCGCGGCGGACGTAAACGCGTCTACGCAAACCATGCTGGAAGTACGCGGGCTCACCAAACGCTATCGCGGCGTCACCGCGGTTCAAAACGTCAGTTTCGACATCCGGCCCGGTGAAATCCTGGGCTATCTGGGTGCCAACGGCGCGGGCAAGAGCACCACCATCAAGATGATCATCGGCCTCATCGAGCCATCGGCCGGCCAGATCCTCTACAACCAACGCGATGTCGTGGAGGACATGAAAGCGTTCCAGCGAAGGATGGGATACGTTGCGGAAGAAGCGCATCTCTATCCACATCTCAGCGGTTTCGAGTATCTGCAACTCGCCGGCCGGCTGCGGGGAATTGACCGCGACTCCCTGGAACGTAAGGCGAACGAGTTGATCGAAGTGTTCGGGCTGTTCGAAGACCGTTTCTCGCCGCTTGCTTCCTACTCCAAAGGCATGCGGCAGAAGATCCTTCTCTCCGCCGCTCTACTTCACGATCCCGAGATCCTCATTCTTGACGAACCGTTCTCCGGCCTTGATGTGAATGCGGCCATGGTGCTGCGCGAGCTTCTGCGCGCCTTTGCGGAGCGCGGCAAGATCGTACTCTATAGCTCGCATGTGCTCGAGGTGGTGGAGAAGGTAGCGACATCCGTTCTTGTTCTTCGCAAGGGTCAGGTGGTCGCGCATGATTCGGTCAGCAACCTGCGAACCCTCATGGCGGAGCAATCGTTGGAGGGTGTGTTCGCTCAACTCACCCAAGCTGGCGACCCGCAATCGACGGCGCAGCGAATCCTCTCGGCGGTGTCCCGATGACTTGGCGCGAGTGGCTCGCCGGAACACACCCACAACGCTTCGAGTTGGTGAGGCATTTTCTGCCTTCGTTCTTTGAGAGTGAGCTTATCTCGTCCCGCGGCCAGTTGACGCGTATCGCCGCGGGAGCGGCATCGATCCTGCTCTCAAGCTGGATGCTCTTGTTCGTTCTGCTGCGCTTCAAGTATCAGACCCTCGCGGACATGAACTTACATACCCGCATGGCGGTGGAGTCAACGAACGACCTATTGGCACTGACTTCGGTTTGCATGTGCCTCACGTCACTCTTGGCGGCGGTCTTGTGGCAATCGATCTATCCATCAAGACGGGACTTCCTTGCAATGGCGGGTTGGCCTGTTCAGCCGGCGGACCTGTTTCTCGCCAAGTTTGTTTCCCTCGCAGTGACCTTCGGAGCGTTCCTCATCGTATTTCCACTGCCGGTCATTGTCTTACTGGCAACCATCACGGCGGCGCCCTTCACCGTGACCGCGGGCACGATCCTCGTCTCCGTCACAACCCTCTTTTTCGCAGCCATCGCGATCCAGGGAGTTCTGCTCAACGTCCTGGGCCCGCGAGCGTTCGAACGGGCAATGATCTGGACGCAGGCACTGTTGGCGGCGGCCGGTGTGGGCGGCATCCCGATCGCGTTCTGGAAGGGGCACATCCTGCTGCGCGGGCTCACACCGTCGGTGTGGCACGCCGCGGCCGCGCTGAGCTTGTCTGTTGTGATCTACATCCTGAGCTTCCAGCGATATCGCACGCTGGTGATGGAGAGCGCCGCAACGCGGCCCGCATCCCCAACGGCGTTGTGGCGTTGGGTGGGAAATCCTCAAGAACAGGCAGTCCTCGACTTCTTTTGGGCCACCATCACACGCAGCCGCGTCCATCGGCTCGCCGTTCTTTGCTACGCCGCTCTCGCACTCTCGTGGCTCTCGAAGTCGCTTGTGGAACTGATGGCGGAGTCCCGCGAAATCGATCGAATGGTGTTCACAGTCTTCCCGCTTTTCCTGCTGTTGGCCACCATCTTTGGCCTCCGGCATCTGTTCTCCATACCTGTCGAAATACAGGCCAACTGGGTCTTCCAGATGAATGAGCGCTTCGGCCGGCAGGCATGGCTTCGCGCGACGGAGAAGTTTGTCTACTGCGTGGGAGTGCTACCGGTACTGGCGTTGGGATGCGTGCTGGTCTCGCGGCAATCCGGTCTTCTGGTCGGAATGGCATGGGCCGCGATGGCGCTTGGCATCGCAGCCATCGCTTTCGAGCGGTTGTTCCGCCACTGGAGGAAGCTCCCCTTCACCTGTACTTACCTGCCGGGGAAACGGCCGGTCCTGATCACGGCGGCCTTGTTCGTGCTCTCCATTCCCTGCTTTCTGATGATCGCCTTCATCGCGCACAGTGCGGCGGCCAATCCGGCTTCGGTGTTGATACTGCTGGCGCTCGAGTATGTCATCTGGCGAAGCCTGCGGAATACGCGGCTGCGGTTCTGGGGCATGGAGCCGATGAGCTTCGTCGAAGTTGAGGAATCGGCCGTCGATACCTACGACCTCTCCGGTGAGGGCACCGTCCTTGCGCAGGAGCGCTTCCAGCAGGAATGGCGCTCGCTGGTTCTGGCTGACGGCGAGTCGCCCCTCGTTCGCCCGCTGGACGCACACGAATCCTGGCAGCGGCGCTTGTGGGACTGGCTGAAGGATCTTCCTTCCGATGCACGATTCGCGATGCGCGCATTGCGGCGCTCTCCCGGATTCGCGGCAACCATCGTCTTCACACTCAGCATCGGACTCGGACTCAACGCGGCATTCTTCACGCTGTTCAACGCATTTCTCTTGCGGCCCATGGCGGTCCGCGATCCAGCCAGCCTGGTGTCCATGCACTTCGAAACGCGCAGCCGCGACAACGTTTCGCTTTCCATGGACGACTTCGAGTCACTAAAGACAGCGGTTTCCGCGTTTTCCGGTGTCGCGGCGAGCACATTCGAAGGAACCGGACTGGAGGGCCAGGCCGCACGATACGTGTTAGTAACTCCAAACTACTTTCACTTATTGGGAGTCCCGGCGTTTCTTGGAAGAACCTTCTATCCCGGAGAGGATGCCCAGGCCGTGGTGCTAAGTCATCGCGCTTGGGTCAGCCGGTTCGGCTCTGATCCTGGCATCGTCGGCCGGAAGGTCAACCTCAACGGGTCGATTTTCGAGGTCATCGGCGTAACTCCACCTGAGTTCGCGGGCGTACCCGTCGGAACCGTCGCCATCGCACCTCCGAGTATCGCGCGGTACGCGGTCGGAGTCGCCGATTGCTGGCTGCTCTTCGACGCGTGGAGCCGTCTGCCGGGAGAGCGTGCGCCAGTGGTCGCCGGCGTGATCGGGAGACTGCATCCGGATGCAACCGCACACCAGGCCGCATCCATGGCCACAGGGCACGTTCGGCGTTTGACCGCATCCAGACCGGAGTGGCAGAAACTCTGGCGTGCGGATGTGCAATCGCTCGACATTCCAGTGACATGGACTTCCATCACTCACTCTCTACCACTGGTCATCGCTTTTGGGCTGACCATGCTGATCCCGTGCGCGAATGCCGCGAATATCCTTCTGGCTCGTGCGACGCAACGCCAGAGGGAATTCGGCACGCGCCTCGCGCTGGGAGCCACCAGGGGACGCGTGGTGCGGCAACTGCTGACGGAGGGGATCGCGCTCTCAGCACTCGCCTCGTTTGCCGGGCTCATCGTGGCGCGTGCCGCCTTGGACCTGTTCCTCAGCTTCATCTACTCAACCGCTCCGCCCACGATGCTGCATCGCATGAGAATCCCGGACTTGGTAGTGGATTCCCACGTGATCGTTTACATGGCCGCCATCACGATGGTGACCACGCTGCTGTTCGCGATGGCGCCGGCGTCGCAAGCCACCAGGCTCTCGCTCACTTCCGCACTTCGCGGCGAATTCCATGGGTTCCGTGCCTCCAGCCTGCGCGACTGGTTGATGGTGACACAGGTAGCACTATGCGTGATGCTCCTCGCGGGCTCGGCGTTGCTTCTGCGGGGAAGCTTGCGGGCGTTAAACATCGATCGTGGCTTCGATGCGGAGAGTGTCTTCGCGGTTACGAATCAGAATCCCGCGCATGCCGCGAAGCTCCGCAGCCTCCTTGAGCCCGAGCCATGGGTAAGCACGATCGCCGTAATGGGCAGACCCCGCAGCGAAGCCGATGCCATTCTGGTGGGCGCCACTGGTGCGCAACCGGCACTGAGTGTCTATTGCCATCGTGGATCCGGCGAGATATTCCGGATGTTCCACCAAAGCATCACCCGGGGACGCACGTTCACCGCTGACGAAAGCGAAAATCTCGCTCCGGTCGCCGTCATCACGGACACCGTCGCCAGCACCCTATGGCCGGGAGAGGACCCGATCGGCCAGGTCTTTCACATCGGCGAGGCGAAGCCCAGCATATGGGTGCCTCGCTTTCGCGAAGCAAGAGTGATCGGCGTGACTCGCGATGCGGTCGAGAAGGTAAAGGACGAGGGTCCGCGCCCGGCTGTCTGGTTCCCGGACAAACTGCGCTTCGGGACTGTGCTTGCCTTGCGTTCGAAGCTTCCTCCGCGCGAGTCGAGGGCGTTACTCAATCAGGTGTTCGCGCGCGCACCGGGTTCGGCAAAGGGAGCCTGGGTGATCTCCTATCAGGAAGCCATCGACTGGGAGACCTATCCGCACCAGGCAACAACATGGTTGTCGGGCGTCCTCGCCGCGTCCTCGCTGCTGATTACGATCACGGGCATCTACGCACTGATCGCCTTCATTGTGAGCCAGAAGAGAAAGGAAATCGGCATTCGCATGGCACTGGGAGCCGATGTCCGCCACGTGGCATCGCTGGTAAGTGCCTATATCGCGCGGAAGGTCGCGATCGGACTCGCGGCAGGAATCGTGCTCGCCGTCGGAGCCCTGCAGTTCGTCCAAGCACATGTACCGGTCTTCGTTGACTTGTTCGACATCCGCGCATACTTGGCCGGGTGTGCCGCAGTGGTGCTCGCTGCTGGGCTTGCGATGCTTGGGCCTACCGTACGAGCCTGCAAAACGGACCCTCAAAGCGGATTGCGGTCGGACTAATCCAACGCTCCCGCCAGGATGGGATGCGCGAGACACAAGCAAACACGCGACTGAACTTCGGAAACGGTGTAAGTCAGTGCGCGCCCTTGCCGAGCAGCACCTGTGGGATCGTCCGGATCATGATCTTCCAATCGAGCGACAACGACCAGTTGTCGATGTATTGCATATCCATCTTCATCCACGTGTCGAAGTCCAGCTTGTCGCGCCCGCGCACGGCCCATAAGCACGTCAGCCCCGGACGCATCCGCAACCGCCGCCGCTGCCAGCGCTGGTAGCGATCCACCTCCTCAGGAACCGCCGGACGTGGCCCGACCAGCGACATATCGCCGCGCACCACGTTCCAAAGCTGCGGCCACTCGTCAATCGAGAACTTCCGCAGCCAGCGCCCGATCGCCGTCATCCGGGGATCATTGGGAATCTTGAACGCGATCTCCTTCTCATTCAAATGCGACAAGCCAGGCTTCAATTCCTCCGCGTTCGCCACCATCGAACGGAACTTGTAAAACACGAATCGCCTTCCGTTCAGTCCACAGCGGATCTGTTTGAAGATCGCCGGCCCGGAGGAAGTTACTCGGATCATGAGTGCGATGAACGCCATGAACGGCGCGAGGAGAATCAACGCCGCGCCTCCCACCACAACATCCGTAATCCGCTTGACGAGTAACTTCAGATCGTCATGCGGAGCCGCGGCAAAAGTAAGTAGCGGCGCTTCGCCAAGCCGGTCAAGATACACATCACTGTTGACGTGCGGAAAGAAATCCACGGCCACGCGAGTGCGGACGCCCTCTTCATCGCAGAGCAAAAACACATCTTCCAGACCCGCCAGCCGGTCACTATCCACAGCGAAAAGGATCTCGTCCACAACATGCTCATCCAGCATCTGCGGCAGATCTTCAATCGACCGCACCGGGTAGTCGGCGTTCAACGTCACCCGCTCTGGCGATGGTTCTCCCGGAACCGTGAGAAACGCAAGCAAACGGAATCCATAGTCGCTCGAGCGTTCAATCACCTGGCCGAGTTTCCTCGCACGGTCACTCAAGCCGACCACCAGAACGTGATGCGGCGCCGCAAATTCCCTGCGAATCAGCCCCACCACTTTGCCGAGTTTCCACCGGAAGAGAATCAGGAGAAGCCATGCGTAAGTGCCGAAGAGCCCGAGAAACACGCGGCTCAGGTCCAGGCGAAGCGCGTACTCGAGGAGAACGATACCGATCAGGCCGATACCGCACTGGCGTGTCGTATCGCGGAGCACGACCATCGGATGCGCGGAATCGAGCCGCTCGTAGATGCTCATCCAATAGCCGAGCACCACCCAAATCAACACCGAGAACCCGAGCAGCAAGGCCTTGTTGGGCGCCGCGATCTCGAAGTTCCGCTCCAGCGGCAGCCACACGCGCGTCTGATAAGCAGCTTCGAACGCCAGCGCTGTGAGCACGACGTCCGACACGCCAAACAGGATGCGTGCCTTGCGATGATGTTGGCTATACACCGAAAATCAGCATAACAAAGCACTTGCCGTAAGCGGAAAACTCAACACCCGGCTTCACCGGAATTCGATCGAGGTCACATCGCCCAGCGTCCCCAGAGCGCCGTCGGCTGCATCCTTGTACTCGATGACAACCGGCTGGCCTTTCTGCTTGCCGCAAGTGAACTCCACCGTCGCGGATCCGCCGCTCCGAATGACCACGGAATCCGGATC
>JAEUQE010000288.1 GCA_016789785.1 Bryobacterales bacterium | reverse complement strand
ACATAGTCGACGAAGGGGCGATCGCGAAAGCGCGTCTCGCAGCGGTCGAGCAGCGCCTGACGCGCGGGCGGCACCGAGGGACACAGATACCCCTGTCTTCCGATGGATTCGGATGCGGCCCACTCCGGCGGCCCCTCGCCGACGTTCACTCCGTAGTGGATCAGCGTCTTCAGTCCGAATTCCTGCGCGATGCGATAGAGCGGATCCTCCCCGGGCCGGCCTTCTCCTACTTGCACCGTGTTCAAGCCGGCAAGGGCGAAGTCGAGCACCTTGCGGCGAAGCTCCTGCTCCGTCCACGGACGCGCCTTGGCGCGGGTAAGCGCAATGGAACTCTGACCGAATTGCGTTCCTCGCACTTCAAACGCCGGCGCTGTGCGTACGGTCAATTGCTCCGGAAACTCGAAACTTTTCTCGCGGATCACCATGCGCCGCAGGATTTCCCCCGCCGCGTACAGCACCCCGTGCGAGTCGATGCCTGCGGCCAGCAGGACGAACTGCTTTCCTTCGGTGACGCTCTGCAAAAGGAAACCTTCAGCTCCAGGGGCGAGCGCGGTGAGCGGACGAATCCGCTTCTCCTCCATTTGCGCGCGCAACTTGGGATGGTGTTGTGGCACGCCGAGCAGAATCGTCAGATCGCCGGGCGTGGGCGCTCCAATCTCCGTTTCCCGAATCACGCGTGCGGCGATGCCCGACGGCTCGGTGATCCGCTCTGCCAGCAGCGCCGCCACTCGACGCTCAATGTCACTCGCCCCAACCCCGGTGACAATGCGTGCACCTCGGAACGTCGCGCCGTGAGCAATGCCGCAACAGAAAATCAAAATGACAAGTAGCTTGTCAACCGGAAAGTTCGTGATTCGCATTTGGATCTCTTGTGCAGCTTCGCTGCGAAGTCCAATTGTATTTCCTCCACATGGCCCCGAGGCAGCCATAATGAACAGAAGCCGATGAGCGAACAACAGCATCAATCTGATCCGCGCATTCTCAATCGCCGCACGCTTGCCCGGGATCACGCCGGCCTCGCCGGTTTTCTGGCACCTGGCATGTCCGTGTTGGATGTGGGATGCGGAACAGGCGCAATCACGCTGGGCATTGCACAAGCCGTCGGGTCGGCGGGCACGGTCGTCGGCATGGATCGCAATCAGGGGCTCATCGAGATCGCGCGGTCCACGCATGCGGCAGTTTCGCATCTCACCTTCGAAGTCGGCGATGCGACGGAGCTGCCGTTTGAAAACCGCTTCGACATCGTGACCGCGGCACGCACGCTGCAGTGGGTGGCGGATGTGGAAACCGCACTCGCCGCAATGAAGCGCGCTTCGAAGCCAGGCGGGCATGTCGTGGTGCTTGACTACAATCACGCTCGCAATCAGTGGAGTCCGGACCCACCGTCAGAATTCACTGGGTTCTATCGGGCATTCCTGGCCTGGCGCGCTTCCAATCAATGGGACAACGAGATTGCCGATCATCTTCCGCGACTGTTCGAAGCCGCGGGTTTGGTGGATGTTCACAGTCATGTGCAGGACGAAACCACGACGAGAGAGGATGCTGATTTCGTGGAACGTACCGCACTGTGGACCGAAGTGATCGACAATCTGAGCACGGTGCTCGTGGATGCCGGCGCTTGTACGCCAGCGCAACTGGCCGAAGCCCGCAGCCGCTACGAAGAGTGGCGCCTTTCGAGCCTATCCGTCCAGTTGCTCTCCATGCGCACCGTGACCGGCCGGGTTCCGTAGCCTTACGCGCCGTCATCGTGAGCGTACTCGGCGATTCGCGTGACTTGCCGCACCGCTCTCGTGAAATGCTGCTCCCGCACGGCCAGGTACCGCGGGTCCGCAAAAAAACTCTCTTTCTTCTCACGGCTCGGAAAGCCGATGATGAAGACCCGGTTCATCGGCTCCTCTTTCTCGCTCTTCAGTACGCGGGCGACCTCGCAGTCTACTCGAAATCCTCCGCCATACTCTGCGAGGATCGGTGTCATCCCGGCTCGGTACTGTGCGTAGGCCTCCTGGTCAACAATGTCGACACCAATTAGCAGTTCGTGGCGCATTGGCTTGATTCCTTTCTAGAAAGATGTCTTTCACACTACCACTTGCCCGCGTGTGCGCCGCCGTCCACGTGCAGTACTTCGCCGGTCACGAAAGGTGCTCTCGCCAGGAACAGCGCTGCGTCGGCGATTTCTTCCACGGTGCCCAGCCGCGCAATCGGATGCAGATGACGAAGTGCATCGTGATTCTCCGGCTTGTGCATCGGCGTGTCGATGATGCCGGGGGCGATCGCGTTCACACGAATCCCATCCTTTGCATACTCGATCGCCAGTTCCTTCGTCACCGCGTTCAGTGCGCCTTTGGTGAGGCTGGTGAGCGCCGCCGTGACACCCGCAACAGGCTGCTGCGCGAGAGTGGTGGTGATGTTCAGGATGTGGCCGCCGCCGTTCAGCCGCATGTGCCGCACGGCTTCCTGCGACACATAGAAGAAGCCCGACACATTCGTATGCATCACTCGATGGAAGTCCTCCGCGGAGTACTCGTGAAATGGTTTCGGTACGAAGATTCCCGCGTTGTTGACCAGCACATCGACGCTGCCGAAACGTTCCACCGCGGCTGCGATCAATGTGCGTGCAGTGGCGGGCTCGCCGATATCGCCGTCCACCAGCAAGAGAGTCTCTGACGGTGCAAGCGCTCCTCTGGAAGTGATGGTGCGAGAGTTTGCTACCACTTGAAAGCCGCTCCGATGGAACGCCTGCGCAAGCGCAAGTCCGATTCCGCTGGATGCGCCTGTAATCACTGCTGTTTGTTTGTGTGTGTGCATGCCTCTACGGATGAGAACATTGAGCCAGGGATGCCGCAGGGAGCGGGTTCAAGCGAAGAATCGGGTTACCATTCGGTAAGCAGATGGTCAAGCGTCGCAAGAGTACCGTAGCGCCACCGCCCGCAGTCTGTCCGCTGCGCGAATGCATGAAACTGCTTGCCGGTGCATGGACCGCCGAAGTGATCTGGTACCTGCGAGGTGGCGAGCGATGCTTCACGGAACTGCAAACCGATCTTCGAGGTGTGTCGGCGAAAGTGCTTACCGGACGCCTGCGCAAACTCGAGAACGGCGGTGTGATTGAGCGGCTGCCGAAGAAGACCTCGCCACCAACCGTTTGGTACACGCTCACGCCGGTCGGCCAGGAATTGTTCGGCGCACTGTCGACCGTCATCGACATCGGCCAGCGCCTCAAGGCCAGCCGCACGCCCCGCAAGCCGTAGCCTCAGTGCGACGGTGCTTCGTTGCCCGCCTCGATCGCGGCCTTGCGCACGTTGACGGTCGCCAGAACGGCGAGCCCCACGAAGAAGAAGATGATCAGCGAGAGAATGGAAATCCGGTAGCTGCCAGTGAACTGTAGCGCGAGACCAAAGAACAGCGGCCCCATCCAACTGGTGCCCTTGTCACTGATTTCGTAGATGCTGTAGTACTCCGCTTCGTGCCCCTTGGGGATCATGAACGAGAAGATGGAACGGCTCAGTGCCTGGCTGCCACCCATTACAGCGCCCACCGCGCCGGACATGAAGTAGAACTCCCCCTGCGTGGAAACACCTGCATAGGCATAGATCAGGACGAAGCAGTAGATCGCGAGCGTGACCATCACCGTGTTCTTGTTGCCCATCTTGGACGCGACCCAGTTGAAGAACATCGCGCCAACGATTCCCACGAACTGTGCAATCAGGATCGCGACCGTCAGGGCCTCCACCGGCAGCTTCAGTTCCTCCTGTCCGAATTGCGCGGCGAGCGTGAGAATTGTCTGGATCGCATCGTTATACACCAGGTAGGCGATGAGGAATCGCAAGGTCTGCGGCAATTTGCCGATCTCTTTGAAGCTTTGGCCGAGTTGCTTCACCGCGGCTTCCAGATAGCCCACGCCATGCGCGAGTTGCTTCTGGGGACGCCGGTTCTGGAGCGTGGCCATTGGCACCAATGTGAAGAGCGCCCACCACAGCCCAGCCGATGCGAGACTAATCCGCACAGCCGTCGATTCCGCCAATCCGAGTGACGATGCCTTTTGATAGAGAAGGATGTTGGCAACCAGCAACACACCACCGCCAACGTATCCGAGCGCGAAGCCCTTCGATGAGATGCTGTCGCGTTCATCGGGACCCGCGATCTCCGGAAGAAACGAGTTGTAGACGACGATGCTTGCCCCGAACGCCGAGTTCGCAATCAAGAACAACAGGCAACCAAGCAGGTAGTTCGAGCCTTCGAGCGCGTACATGGCAACCGTCGCCGCTGCGCCTGTGAATGCAAGCGCACCAAGCATCTCACGCTTGCGATGCCCATAGTCAGCGATTGCGCCAGCGAGCGGGAGCACGAAGATCTGTACGAACACGCTCAGCGAAACCAGGTACGGCCACACCGACTGCGCAGCGACCTTCAGCCCAAGTGGATAAACGAAGCCTTGCGCATCCGCCGCGTTGCGAGCCAGTGCGGTGAGGTACGGCCCAAGAAACAGCGTCACCACCGTGGTGTAGAACGCGGAGTTCGCCCAGTCGTAGAAGAACCATCCGCGCTGCTCTTTGCGTGAGTATTCCGGCATGTTGGTGCTTTCCTTAGACCGCGGCGGCGGCCATCTGATTCAACGTCACGTAGTCCGTCTTGCCAGTGCCAAGGCGCGGCAACTTATCCACTACTTCGATCTTGCGCGGCACAGCAACCTCGGGCGCACCGATCCGGCGCGCAGCTTCGACCAATTGATCTCGCCGCAGATTGCGATCCTCAGTAAAGAGCACCAGAATCTCGCCGCGATTGGGGTCCTTGCGGGATACCGACGCATGCGAGACCTTGGGCGATGCTTCAACGGCAATCCTCTCTACCACCTCAAGCGACACCATCTCGCCGGCGATCTTCGCGAATCGCTTCAGCCGTCCGAGGATGTGCACAAAACCATCCGCATCAATGTCGACCAGATCCCCTGTGTCGTACCAGCCGTCGCCGAACTCCGATGAAGGCGGCTGCAACACTCCGGGCTTATCGTGCTTCAAGTACCCGAGCATCACGTTCGGCCCACGCACGTGCAACTGTCCGCCATGTTCGATGCCAGGAACCGGCACGAGGCGCGATTCCATCGACGGCAGCAACTGGCCGACAGTGCCCTGACGGCACGCTTTCGGGCTGTTCACCGCCACCACGGGAGCGCATTCCGTTGCGCCATAGCCTTCGAGGATGCGGATGCCGAAACGATCGAGATATGCCGCTCGCACTTCGTCCGTCAACTTCTCCGCGCCCGCCACCACATAGCGCACACTGTAGAAGTCATAGGGGTTGGCGAAGCGCGCGTAGTTCTTCAGAAACGTTGGTGTTCCGAACAGCACGGTGCAATCGCGGTCATAGGTTAATTCCGGAACAATGCGATAGTGAAGCGGGCTGGGATAGAGGAAGACGGGCACTCCGCGAACCATCGGCAGAATGGTGCAAGCCGTGAGCCCGAACGAATGGAACATCGGCATCGCCACGAAGAAGCGATCCTTGTTCGAAAACTCAATGGTGGCGCTCACCTGGCTTACATTGGCAAGGATGTTGTCATGTGACAGCACCACACCCTTGGGCTTACCCTCCGAGCCTGACGTGAAGAGCACCACCGCGGGATCCGTGGGCTTCGTCTCCAATCGCACCGCACGTGGAAAGCGCAGCGCCCAGAGAATCAGCCACAGCTTGTCGCCGAGTCCGAACATCGGACGCAGATCCTCCAGGTGCACCACGCGAACGTTCTTCAACTGAGCGATCTTGTCCGTCAGTTTGCCCTTTTCCAGAAAAGCGCGCGAGGTGAGGATGGTCTTGATGCATGCGAGGTCGATCGCGCTTTGCATGCCATCGACACCAGCCGTATAGTTGAGCATCGCCGGTATCCGGCGAAACGCGAACATGCCGAACAAGGTCGCGACCGCGGGCCCGGCGTTCGGCAGCAGCACACCCACGCGTTCGTTCTCCGCCGTCAACTTGGTCACCAGACGCCCCAACGCGAGCGATGCTTTCAACAGGTCGCCATACGTGTCGGTCTTCGGGCGTACATCTTCAATGATGTTGACGCCACGGCCGTGAAGTTCAATCGCATCCAGAAACTCATCGAAGATCGTCTTGCGCTCGCGCGATGCCATCACCGTTTCCTGCATCATCAGCCGCATCCCCTCGCCGGCCATCCGCCGCCGCACTTTGGCCGAGGGGGCTTCCGGCATGGGAAGCGAAGTTTCCGGCAGAAACGTCAGCCGTACGCGTGGCCGCCACCTCACGGGGAAGGGTGCTTTCATTCGCCCGAAGATCGAGTTCGCACAGCCTTCAATGTGGACCGGAAGGATGGTTGCTCCACTGCGCGCAGCGAGGAACGCGGTGCCGTCGTAGATCTTCATCATGCTTCCCGTGACGGTGACGCGTCCTTCGGGAAAGATGCCGATCGGTGTGCCCTCTTCAATGGCGTGCAGAATGCGCTTCATCGACATCGGATTCGTTGCGTCGACAAGAATGTGATTCACGCCCTTGAGCGCGATGCGGAAAAACCACTTCTGCGCGATTTGCGAGTGAATCACCCAAGTGACATCAAACGGTAGAAACGACTGGATGAGTACACCATCCGCGAAGGACTGGTGGTTGGACACAATCAGCATCCGCCCCCGGGGTTTCAGCGGAGCGCCGTGAACCTCCAGGCGGAAGATCAATCGAAGCAGGAACTGGGCCAGAAGCTTGATCATGAGGCAAGTGCCACAGATTCTAGCGCAAAATGGCAAAATGAAGGGCATGCTGCTAGTGCTATTGGGGCTGATCTTGGCATCTGAATCCTTTCTTTCCGCGGCTCCGCCCGCAACCCGGCGAGTTGATCACGTGGACGAAATCCACGGAGTGAAGGTTCCCGATCCCTATCGCTGGCTGGAGGCGGATTCCGCTGACACGAAGCAGTGGGTGCTCGCGCAGAGCGACCATGCGCGAGGCTATCTCGACTCCCTCTCCGGGCGCGACGAGATCCGCAACGCCCTTACCCGCAATTACAACTACACCCGAAGCGCACCTTACATCCTGGGCAATGGCTCCTATGCAGGCATGTTGAAGCGAGGCGGCCGTTACTTTTTTCTCCGCCAGGATGGACTGCAGAATCAGCCCGTGTTGTATGTGCAGGAACAGGGCGGCAAGCCCCGTGAACTGATCAATCCGAATGCGCTCTCGGGAGAGGGCATTGCGGCGATCTCCATGTGGGCCGTAAGTCCGGATGGGAAATGGTTGGCTTATGGCGTCGCGAAAGCGGGCTCGGACTGGCAGGTGTGGCGCGTGCGCGATGTGGCAACGGGCAAGGATACTCCAGATACTCTGGATTGGATCAAGTTCTCCACCGCGACATGGTCGCCCGATAGCAAGGGCTTCTATTACGCCCGCTATCCGGAACCGCCAAAGGGTGAGATGCTCACCGCGTCGAACTACAACAACAAGCTGTACTATCACCGGCTCGGTGATTCCCAGGTCAAGGATGAACTGGTCTACGAACGCCCCGATCGCAAGGAATGGCGATTCAGTTCGGATGTGACCGGCGACGGGCGCTACCTGATCATCACGGTGCACGAAGGCACTCGCACGGAGCGGTATCTGGTGGTGCGCGAGACAGGCAAGAAAACTCCCGCGCGCGACCTCACGCCGCAGTTCGACGCGAAGTACGACACGATCGGCGACTGGCGCGGAGTCCTTTATTTGGTGACGAACTGGCAAGCGCCGAAGTCGCGCATCATGGCCATCGATCTGGCGAATCCGCGGCGCGGCGCCTGGAAAGAGATTGTTCCCGAGACGCAAGACACGCTCGAACAGGCTGTGCTGAGCGGCGGACAACTGGCCGTGCAGTACCTGCGCAACGCGCAGAGCGCCATCCGGCTTCATGCATTGGACGGCAAACTGATTCGCGACGTTGACTTGCCTGGCATCGGCACCGCGAATTGGGCGATCAATGAACCGGAAGAAAAAGAGCAATTCTATTCGTTCGCTTCCTTCACGCAGCCTGAGTTGCTCTACCGCTATGACACGGCGACGGGCAAGAGCGCACCGTTCTTCGAGTCGAAGCTGCCCTTCGATCCCGCTTCCATTGAGACGCATCAGGTGTTCTATCCAAGCAAGGACGGCATGAAGATCCCGATGTTTCTGGTCCATCGCAAAGGACTGAAACCGGGCACACCGGCGCCAACGCTGCTTTACGGCTATGGCGGGTTCGACATCGCGCTTCAACCGTCGTTCAGTGTCTTCTATCTCTCCTGGGTGCAGCTTGGCGGCGTGATGGCGATCGCAAACTTGCGCGGCGGTGGCGAGTTCGGCGAAGCGTGGCATCGCGCGGGAATGCTCAAGAACAAGCAGACCGTGTTTGATGATTTCATCTCCGCCGCCGAGTGGCTCATTGCGAACAAGTACACCTCAAAGCAGCGGCTCGCCATCTACGGTGCAAGCAACGGAGGACTGTTGGTCGGCGCGTGTCTGAATCAGCGTCCGGACCTCTTCGGCGCGGCCATCCCAGCGGTCGGCGTGATGGACATGCTGCGATTCCACAAGTTCACCATCGGGCATGGATGGACCGTAGAGTATGGCTCGCCGGATGACCCGCAGATGTTTCCCACGCTCCGCAAGTACTCGCCGTTGCACAACATCCGGCAAGGCACGCAGTATCCGCCTACACTGGTGATGAC
Organism: Bryobacterales bacterium; assembly: GCA_016789785.1. The sequence goes on along the minus strand of JAEUQE010000288.1, from coordinate 989 downwards.
CGCGGATCATGACGATCGTGTGGTGCCGCTGCACAGCTTCAAGTACGCGGCCGCGCTGCAGCATGCGCAGGAAGGTAAGGCACCCATCCTGATTCGCATTGATGTCAGCGCCGGGCATGGCGCAGGCAAACCGACATCGAAGCGCATTGACGAGTGGACCGATATGATTGCGTTCCTCAGGAACTCGGTCGGCAAGCCTTAGAAGGGAACAAATGGCACGCGTCGCGCTTGTATTGCTGACAATCCCGATTTTCGCCGCGGACTGGCCGCAATGGCGAGGTCCCACCGGCGATGGTATCTCCACCGAAACCAACGTCCCGATTCGTTGGAGCAGCACGGAAAACGTCGCTTGGAAGGTGCCGCTGCCCGGGCTTGGATCCTCCACTCCCGTGATCTCCGGTGATCGCGTGTTTCTGACGTCGCAGACTGGCGATGGTCCCTTCGAAGGCCGCAGCCGCGACTTTGAAGGCGCCGCAACCGCGCGCCGTTCGGGACAGAACGAGAAGGTGCGTTTCCTTGTGCATGCCTTCGATCGCAAGACGGGCAAGGAACTGTGGCGTCATGCGATGGACGCCGATGGTGGGCTTCAGCCGGTGCACGTGAAGCACAATCTGGCGAGTCCGTCCTGTGTCACCGATGGGGAACGCGTGTATGCATGGTTCGGCACTGGCCAACTGATCGCGCTTGACAGGAACGGCAAACTGCTTTGGAGCCGCCACCTCGGCAAAGAGTTCGGAGCGTTTGACGTCTTGTGGGGACATGGAAGCTCGGCTACGCTGTACAAGGATTCGCTCCTGTTGCTGTGCGAACATCCTCCCGGCGCTTATCTGCTCTCCGTGGATGTACGAACGGGCAAGAACCGGTGGCGCGTCGAGCGTGGCAAGGAACGCCGCTCGTACACCACTCCGTTCGTGATCCGCGCCGGCGACCACGATGAGTTGATCATCAACACGAATGAAGGCATCGAAGGCGTGAGTCCGACAACAGGA
>JAEUQE010000287.1 GCA_016789785.1 Bryobacterales bacterium | reverse complement strand
CGGAGTTGACCGCCGACGGCACGAAGGTGAAGAGCCCGATGTCGCGCTACTTCCAGTCAGAAAATCGCATGCGGGATACTGCAGTCAGTCCCGATGGACGAACCATCTATATCGCAACGGATCCGGAAGGGCTGGTGGAGCGGCTCGGCGGCGGATTCACAAGCCGCATGCAGAATCCAGGCGCGATTCTGGCCTTCACGTATGAGCGCGAGGGCAAGCCCGGTGAGGCGGTGGAGCCGCGTCCCGCGCAGGTGAGCGACGCCACACAGGGAGCACCCTCCGGTTTGGGAAGCAACGCCGGCGGCGAGCCCGTGCGATTCACCGCCCAGCAGGCCGCGGCAGGAAAAACGGCCTACAACGCGAGTTGCGCGGTCTGCCATGGCAGCACGATGACCAATGGGACCTTCGGCACGCCGCTCGCAGGTGACTATTTCCGCAAAACATGGGCGGGCAAAAATGTTCGGGCGTTCTTTGACAAGTCGAAGACCATGCCGCCCGCCGCCCCCGGCTCACTGCCAGACGGGACGTACGTGAACATCATGGCCTACATCTTCGAAACGAACGGCCTGAAAGCGGGCGATTCGAAGCTGCCCGCGAACCCGGCACAACTCGAAGGTCTCACGATTCGCTGAGCGGGCGCCGCCGGAAACTCAGCCCTCCAGCAGCGCCATCTCGTGATCGAGAACGGAGGAAATGGAGAAAGTGACGCGACCCGCGCCTCGGGTCAGCGGAGCTGCGGCAACCCGGACGCAGGTTCGCGCGGTTCTGACGTTCATTCCCGCGGGAAGGCTCACTGTGATCTTAAGCGAACCCACAGCGATCAGTTCGTCGAGTGGTGCAGGCCCCATGTGGCCGCACTGGTAAGGTTCACCACATTTTGGGATTATGCGCGACGCTTGCCGGTAGAGATGGCAATCGAGAAATCCGGGGTCCGCCACCGAAAAAGGAATCGAATCGCCTGCGCACCAGCGGATCAGACTTTCGAGCAAAGTGTGCATGATCCGTGAGGTGCTCGCGTCCATACCGGCGGTCAATGCCGACGGGGAGGAACGCGATTCGTGACTTCCCAACACCAGACCCGGAATGTTGGTCTTCGGCTCCCGCATCCATGACGTTACCGATGGTTGAATGCCGCCCGCCATTCCGGCGATCATCCATTGGCACGCCTCCGCGGGAGTTTTGCTCGCAAGCCGGTAGTAGCCCGGCCCCGATTGATGCATGGCCATACTTTTCGGGTGCGAGCTTGTCCCATGCCATCAGATCATGGACGCGCTTGCCGGTGTCGCCATTCTGCTGAAAGCCGGCATCATCGTCGCGGAGCTGGTGGTCGAGCATGAGGATGTGCCCACGTGTCGCGATCTCGCGCAGATCGCGGAATGACCGTGCCTGCGATGACACGGAGCCGCTGTTCATGCCTGACCAGATGCAGTCCTTCCCGCCCGCCGCTTGCGTGACGCGGTTGTTCAGTTCCCATACTTCGATGCGGCGCGCGTAGCACCAGAGGATCCATTGACGGTACGCAGGATCATCCCAGTTCGCCTCCGCGGGCAGAGCACTTCCCTTCTCCTCGCGAAACTTGCGCTCGCAGTTGGCGCAATAGCAGATGTTCTCACGGCCCATGCCTGCCCAACTGTTGTCGGTGATGCCATCCGGATGGGAGCGCTCAATGATCTCGCGCAGCGCCGCCGGCAAGTACTCTTCGCAGTAGGGGCTCTGAATGCACGTGACGTACTTGTCGGCTGCGCGATGCGGCCTGCCTTCGCGGTCTCGCGTGAACCAGTCAGGGTGCTCGCGAAAGAAGTCCTCCGCGGTGCGATTGGAGCCATGCGAGCCATCACGAAGAGGCCGTCTTTGTGTGCCGCTTCGGTGAGTTCGCCGAAGAGATCGCGGCCTTTGAGGAACGGAGCGCGGTAGTGCAGCGGAAACCTGCTGGGATAGTACGCGTCAATGCCACCGGCGTTGATAATCACCGCCTGTGTTTCCGTCCGCTTCCTAAAGCGGCGCCACTATTCGATGTCGTAACGTTCCGGATCCATCTCGGTGATATTGGTCTGGCCCCAGCGATAGGCTCGACGGTACCAGGGCACGGTGTTCGATTGGGCGAATGCGCGGCTGAGTGTGAGCGCCGTGCCCTGTGTGATCAGAGCACGGCGTGTGATCGAAGTCTCATCCATGGCGTTAGCTCCAGGCTCCGGACTCGTTTTGGCTGCGCCATGGGGGCATCAAAGCCCTACGTGCGGCGTACCGACGCATAGAAGGCTCCACATACATCGGATCCCGATGCATCGGTAAACCATCCATGCAACTGCGTCTTCGTTCCCTTTTTCAATTTCACGCGGAAGGTGGCGAGAGTATCCTGTTCCGTGGTCTTGGTCGAAAGTTGATGACCAGCCACCGAGAGTTTGGCTCCGGCGATCGGGATCGCTTTTCCGGCGGGCAAGCTACCCGCAGTCAACTTCTGCGGCTCTCGGCCGGCGGTCAGTGGCAGGTTGAGATGGAAGGACCAACGCGCGAGCTTCACCTCATAGTCGCCATCCGATTCGACGAAGATTGTCCATGGCCCGCCGCGCGGACCGCCTACCGCATCGGACACGTGAACAGGATTGTCGGCATAGATCTCCCACCAATCGGCGGAACACAGCATGGTGGGGTTCTCCTGCGGCGATCCCACGGAGATCGGCTGCGGGTCCTGCAGACCCGGCTCCACGCCGGCCCACCATTTCTCATAGTGATCCCGCATCTTCGCGACGATGTCCGGCTTCGCTTGAGCCTGATCATTCTGCTCAGCGGGATCAGCCTGGAAATCGTACAGTTCCTTCCCGTGGACAAGCCGCCACTTGCCCCAGATCACATTCGATTCCCACTTCTTCGGAATCTGGCCGTACTGCACCACCATCATTCGATCGCCCACCGTGCCCGTTCCTCGCAGGTCCGCCGCGAGACTGCGTCCATCGAACTTTGCATTGGCCGGCTTCTTCAGTGAGCACAGATCGATCAACGTCGGCAGCATGTCCTGCATCTGACCCGGAGTCGCGACATCGCCAGGAGCACGCAACTTGCCCGAAGGCCATCGCACGAAGCAAGGCACCCGGTGCCCACCGTCGTAGATCTGCGCCTTCGTGGCACGCATTCCCGCGTTGAAGAGGCGTCCGCCCGCGGTTGCACCGTTGTCGGTCAGGAAGATAAAGATCGTATCCTCGCGCAGACCGCTTTGCTTCAGAAAGTCTTCCATGCGGCCAAGATTCTCGTCCAGGTTCGCGACCATGCCGAAGAAATCGGCGGGCAGGCCGGGCTTGCGGTAAGGCGCCGAATACTTCGCGTCCACCCATGCCGGCCCGTGCGGAGTGTTCGTGGGCAGGTAGCAGAGGAAAGGCGTCTTGCGGGCCTGCGACTCTTTCATGAAAGCCATCGCTTCGTTGAACCAGAAGTCGCAGCAATAGCCCTGGAATTTCTTTGGCACGCCTTTGTCGCGATAGGCGCCGTTGAAGTAGTCGTTTCCGAATTCGGGTGCGGACGACATGCCAAAGCCGAGATGGTACTTCGCTTCCTGGAATCCGCGATCCATCGGGCGGTACGGATAGTTGTCGCCAAGATGCCATTTGCCGAAGATCCCCGTACGATAGCCGCTTGCTTGAAATATGTCCGCCATCGTAGGAAGGTCGCGGCGTAGCACCGCGCGGCCCGCGGTGACCGAGGTAGCGCGGTTGCGGAGAGCATCCACACCGCTCATGAGTTGGCCGCGCGTGGGAGTGCACATCGGCGCGGCATGAAAGTCGGTGAAGCGAACGCTCTCCGAGTGCAGGCGATCCATCATCGGCGTCTTCAACACTGGATTCCCGTGACAGGAAAGGTCGCCGTAGCCCTGATCATCGGTGAGCAGAATGATGACATTGGGACGCGCTGCTGCAGTCAGATTGCGCGTGAGACTACCGGCGGCGGCGCTGGTTGCAACCTGCATAAACCGCCGGCGGCTGGCAGTGATAGGATAAGAGGACATGGCACTGCCAGCATACTGAAATCCAGTGCAAGGTGGAGTCATGGTGGGACCGGCCGCAAATGGGCAGGCGGCGGGAATCCCTGAATGGCCGCAATCGGCGGCACACGGGCTCTTCGTCTATACGAAGCCTGGGAGACAACGAGGAAGAGGACTGCCCATGGAGATCACTGAACTCCTTCATCGCGCTCATTCAGGAGAGGGGGACGCGCTGGAGGCGCTTACTCCGCTCGTCTACAACGAACTCCGGCGGATTGCCGCTGCGCAACTACGGCGCGAGCAGAACGCAACCATTCAACCGACAGCGCTGGTTCATGAGGCTTATCTGCGGCTGATGGGGTCGCCACTGCCCGACTTTCAAAGCCGCAGTCACTTTTACGGCATCGCGGGCCGGCTGATGCGGCAGGTACTGGTGGACTTCGCGCGCACGCGGTCCGCGGCCAAGCGAGGGCCGGGTCTGGTGGTGCCGATTGCCAATCTGGGTGAGTTGGGAAAGCCGCCCGACGAATCGTTCCTCGCGTTGAACGAAGCGCTCGACCGTCTGGCCGTAGAGCATCCACGCAAGGCTCAACTGGTGGAGTTGCGTTTCTTCATGGGGCTCACCGCCGAAGACGCCGCCAAGGTGCTTTCCATTCCTGCGCACACGGCACGCCGCGAACTTCGTCTGGCACAGGCGTGGCTGCGGCGCGAGTTGTCGGAGCCAGCATGAGTCCCGACATCGAGAACCTGTTCAACGAACTCGTCGACCTTTCGCCGGAGGAGCGCGAGCATTATCTGGCCGCGCATGGCGTCGGCGATTCGGAGCGGCGTGAAGTCGAATCGTTGCTCGCCTACGACGAGGGTGCAAGCCGCAGACTGCAGGCATCGATTGCCGGCATGGCCGAGGCTGCTTTGCCTCCACCGCCAGTACGCTGTGGCTCGTACGAATTGAAGGAACTCATTGGGCAAGGCGGCATGGGCGCGGTGTATCGCGCCACTCGTGCCGACGGAGAGGTCCGCCAGGAAGCCGCGGTGAAGCTGATGCACGGCGGCTGGACCAACCCGAATCTGCGCGGCCGCTTCCTGCGCGAGCGGCAGATTCTCGCGCAGCTCTCGCATCCGAATATCGCGGGCCTGCTGGATGCGGGCCGCACGGAAGACAATCGCCCGTATTTCGTGATGGAACTTGTCGAGGGGCGGCGCATTGACGAGTACTGCCAAGACGCGACACTCACGCAGAAAATCGAGCTCTTTCTCAAGGTCTGCGATGCGGTGTCGTTCGCGCACAGCCGTCTGATCGTGCATCGCGACCTGAAGCCAAGCAACATCCTGGTGAAGCCCGACGGTTCGCCGAAGCTGCTGGATTTCGGAATTGCCAAGATCCTGGATGACGGACCAGATTCCGAATCGACGCACACCAGCGATCGCGTGCTCACGCCCGCCTATGCGAGTCCCGAGCAGGTGCTTGGCGGAGTGGTGACCACGCACAACGACATCTACTCACTTGGCGCCGTGCTCTACAAGATCCTCACCGGTCATACGCCCCACGATGAGGGCGCCACACCGGAAGAACAGTTTCTTTCGGTGATCAGCGGCACTCCGCGGCGTTTGCGCGAGTACACGCGCGAGATCCCGGAGGATGTGGAGATCGTGGTGATGAAGGCGTTGCGGCGAGAGCCCACAGAGCGCTACCGGACCGTGGATGAGTTTGCGGAAGATCTGCGCGCGTTCCTCGGATCGCGGCCGATTCAGGCGCGGCAAGGCGAGCTTGCTTATCGCGTGTCGAAGTACGTCCGGCACTGGCGATGGACCATTGCGGCTGTCAGCGCCGTGATCATCGCGCTGGCCGCCGGACTCATTGCCACCAACCGGCAGCGCGAGATCGCCGATCGCCGCTTCCAGCTTGTCCGCAATCTCTCCGGCAAATTGTTTGAGATCGAGCGGCAGGTGCGTCAGCTTCCTGGCGGGACGTCGGTGCGGCAGTACATCGCCGAATCGTCGCTATCGTATCTGGATCAATTGGCGAAGGAAGCAAGCGAGCCGGATCTGTTGATTGAGATCGCCGAAGGCTACCGGACGATCGCGAACGTCATGCAACGGCGGAGTTCGGCGAGTCTCGGCCGGGACAAGGATGCGGCGGAGGCCCTGGAGAAAGGCTACGCCTTGTTGCGCAAGGCGGGACGTCCTGAAGATGGCGATCGAAGACTGCTGGTTGCCATGGCCCGCAATCGCGAAGCCCTGGTAGGCATCCGCAGCCATGCAGACCGCAAGAAACTCGGAGACCCGGTCGAGCTGGTGCCGGAGACAGCGCGTCTGCTCGATGCCGTCGCCGAAGGCTCCACCAATCCCGAGGACCTTCATCTTGCCGCCGCCGGCTATCGCATCTTGAATGCCGCATTCCTGAATTCAAGCCGCACCGAAGAGTCGCGATCGTATGCCGAGCGCGGGCTCCGCTACGCGCGAACCTATGCCAAGCTGAAAGGCGATGATGAGGGGCGGATGTTCCTCGCGATCGGCCTGCGAAACTACGGCACGTTTCTGCGCTACGACGGCCATTTGGAGTCGTCACGCAAGGCGCTGGAAGAAGCCCGGGCGATGTTCCACGCGGCGACGTCATTGCCACAACGGGAGCGCGAGATCTCGATTGTCGAATACTATCTCGGCACCGTCTGTGGTGAGCCCAATTCGTTGAACCTGGAAGACACCAAGGCCGCGGTTCAGCATTTCCAGAACTCGCTCACGCTGCTCCGTAGGTTCATGCGCGAGGATCCGAATGACAACGATGTGCGCGTCGACTTCGCGATGGGCGGCGTAAAGCTCGCGCGCATTCTCACAAACTCCGATCCCCAGGCTGCGCTGGCGTTGTTCGATGAGGTGTATCAAACCATGTACAACGCTCCGAAAAATGCAGGCCGGCGCAAAGACTACCTCACACGTGCCGGGGCGGGGTCCACCTATGCGCTTCGCAAGCTCGGCAGAAACGCGGAAGCGAAAGCCCGCATTCAGCGGGTTCGTGAAGAAGTGTGGGGCGGTCAGGACTATGCGAAGACGCCGTTTGGTCCCACAGGCGCGCAGGAGTCCCTGATGCGCGCCGAGGCCGATCAAAAGGAGTCCGAAGGTAGGTTAAACGACGCGACGGCCCTGTATCGCAAGATGGTGGAGTGCATCCTGAAGAGCGACTTCCAGCCAAGATCGGATCTGACCGATGGCTTCAACCTTTCGGCGCGTATTGCCCGCCTGGAGGAGCTTCTCAGAAAAACAGGACAGGTCGCGGAGGCGGATCTGCTGCTCGGCAGGCGCATGGAACTTCGTGCACACTGGCTCAAACGGCGCCCTGCCGAGCCGCTCATCGACAAATTGTTTCCGCCCGCAAAAATCGAATCACCCGCTGTTCATTCTTCGTTTCGTTCCCGCACTTTCTAATAGACGGACGAACGGACAGCAATGACAGACAGACCAGCAACGCAAGTCGCTTTCGCGGTGACTCCAGCAGCGGGTCTGCGCATCGGAGCGCCGGCGTCCCAGGTTCGAGGCCGCCAGAAGTGCCGTGGGTCCTGAGCGCTGGCTGCCCCGATTGCGCCGGCCCGTCTCTTCTCCTTTCCGAGGCCGGCGCATCTTGAACCGGACATTTCGGATTCCGCACGCGGATGATCTCCCGGAGCGCTTGTCTGTCGCCTGGGTGTTCCCGGGGATGGCCGCAGTCATGCGGACGGAACACATGAGCTGCACCCTCTCATGTTTTTCCGGGCGCGGTACCCACAAGCAGTCCTGTGGGTACCGCGCTTTTACACGCTACTTCAGATACCCGCTCGACTGAAGGAACTCGATCATACGCGCAGTGGTCTTCTCATAGTATTCATTGCCGCCGCGCCCATGATTGAAGAAGCCGTGTTGCTGCCCATCGTAGCCCGCGAGCTCGCACTTGCCTCCCAGCGCTTCGCATCGCGCAACGAAGGCTTCGGCCGTCCGATAGGGCACCGTTGTGTCGGCCTTGCCGTGAAAGATGATGGTTGGCGGAGGCCGCTTTTTCATTTGATGAAATGGCGACACCTCGCGCGGCGCAGCCCCAAAGCGGGGAGCAAGCTTCTGTTCGGCGGCTGCATCGATTCCCGCCTCCACCGATTCGGCCAGCACCAGCGCGGGATTGAAGAGAACCAGGGCATTCGGACGTGAGTTGACCTTCGAGTCTTCCTTCGGCTCGTCGAAACCTTCCACAACTCCAGTTGCCGCCGCCAGATGTCCTCCTGCCGAGCCACCTCCGGCGGCGATGCGATTCGGATCAATGCCCAGGCGTGCGGCGTTGGCGCGCACATATCGAATGGCAGACTTCGCGTCGCGAATGCAATCCGCCACTTTCACCTGATGCCGCGAAGCGACACGATAGTCCGCAGTGATCGCCACCATGCCGCGCTCCGCCAGCATCTTTGCGTGTTGCTGGAACTGCCCAGGAGATCCGCCGGTCCACCCGCCGCCAAAAAAGAATACGATCGCCGGCTTCTTCGCGTTCGCATTGTGATTCGCCGGTGAGAAGATCCACAGCTTCAACGTGACGTCGCCGGCACGCTTGTATACTTCTTCCTTCGCGCCTTCCAGCACCGGCGGATATGGATTGCCCGCGCGCTGTTGCGCATGAAGAGCAAAGGCAAGGAAAGCCAGCAAGACAGTACGCATGAACACCCCGGTCACAGTTTGAAGAAGATCTTGCGCTGATACAGCCAGTAGCACATGTACCACATCACCGCGAGCGCCGCCAGATTGTGCGGAATCGCCCCGATACTGCCCAGAAAAGCGAACTTGCCCGTGAAATTGCCGAGACCACGTGACAGCCATCCGTGCAGCACCTGCGAGAAGCTGTAGATGAAGATGCAGTTCATCCCAACCACAACGGCCGGGAAGTTGAATCGCGTCCAGCCCTTCACTTCGATCATCCAATAGCACGCGAGGAACGCAAGCAGCACCCATCCGGCGCTGAAGAACGTGAACGACCCGAGCCATAGCCGTTTCACCATCGGGATCCAAGGCGCCAGCGCCAGTCCAAGCGCGAAGCACGCAGCCGAGCAGCCAGCCAGCATGCGCATGCGGTCACCGTGCCCGCTGCGATAGCCGAGCAGCATTCCAGTCCACACACCGAAGAGAATCGTGATCCCGTTCCCAAGGAAATTCAGCGTGGTGTAGTTGCCCGAATAGTTGTATCCGAGGATCGCTTTGTCGATCACCGCGCCGATGTTTCCCGTGGGATCGAACGGTCCCGCCGCACCCGGGAACAAGAAGAACAGCCCGTGATGCAACACCATCAGCGCGCCCGCGGAAACCGCCTGCCATCGAAACGGAAACTGCATCAGACCGAAACACATCACGTAGCCGAACGCGATCTGGCACAGCACGTTGATGAACTGCAGCCGCGGAGGCCGCGTGGTGTTCCAGTTCATCAGGATGTTGGAAAGCACAACCAGAAGGAACGCCCTCCAGGCAGCGTGCCGGAAGAGTTCGCTTGCCGTTGCGCCCTGTTTCATGCGCCGTGATGCCGAGAGTGGAATCGCCACGCCGACAATGAACGTGAACGCCGGCTGGATGAGGTCCCACAGAGTGCATCCAACCCACTCGACATGCTCGAACTGATAGGCGAGCCACTGCATCGAAGGATTGTTCAGAAACGCCTCGCGGATACCGAATCCATGCGAGATCAGCAGGATCATGGTGAGTCCGCGAAATACATCAAGCGAAGTCAGCCGCTCCGCTGCGAC
>JAEUQE010000286.1 GCA_016789785.1 Bryobacterales bacterium | reverse complement strand
GGACGGCAATCAGGAGTACCCAGACGAATGCGTGATGGCATTTCATGCGAAGTACTCCCTAGTGTGCCACGAAAACGTGGTGCCCTTCGATGCCGCGGCGCGCCAGCGGGAACGAGCGTAGACGGCTCGCTCAGTTCGCCGTTAGCCTGATCGTGCAACAGACTCGTGTCCGCGATCCCCCTCAACGTACCTCGGTCCGCCTCAATCGGTCCGCTGGAGAGAAGTATGTGTCGTACAGCCGCGGCGATGCCAACCCCGAGATGCTCGTCGTCGCCCACGCGTACACAGGACCAACCCTGCCGCCGAGAGTCACGTTGCACTAGCTGCAATGGGCTGAAGATACGTGGCTTTGGCTCGTTGCCCCGAAGCGACAACCAACCGTCGGATCAGCGGACCGCAAAGTCAAGACTGAATCGCCGCTGACCTTCGCAGACTTCCTCCACATACACCCAAACCGCCCTTCCGGATAGAATAGCCAATTTCTCCAGCGTCTCTCGAACCGTCGTCCCTGAAGCATTCCAGTTTGGGCCGGCATAGAAAGAGCTACCGGGCCGCGGGACCGTGCCAAACCCGAGTTGGGTAGGTTTCTCTTGGATCTTCAGTCGCCGCATCTCCGCCTGAACTTCCGGGGTGTTGAGAACCGAACGTACAGCCACGACGACGTTCTGCTTTTCGGAGATCTTGACGTCGCCGAGCTTGATATCGAGAATTGTCTTATGTGGTGTCCGCGGAATTACGCGGACCACTCCCGTAGCTTCGATACTTACTGAAAGATCCGGTCTCGCTGCAATAATCTCAGCCAGTACGAAGCTTGCTGGGCTGCCTGTGGTGACAGTTACTCTTGGTGATGGTGTGCGGCAGTCCTTGAAGATCTCAAGCCCTCCTGGTAACTCGGCCGCTTTGACTGCCTCAACGAACGCTCTCTCGATTCCCAGCGCAGTTTCATCGACCCGGATGCTCGCCTTCTGGAGCTTTTCCGAACTCGCGGCCGCCAAATCTCCTGTCTGCGCTAGTGTGCCAAACGGCAGCAGCAATGTGATGATAAGACAGGATCTGTGAATCACGTCATCTCCTTTTTGTTGGCGTGCGAACCTCATTGAGTCACAATAGTCGAATCAACCCTGGGTACACCGTCATAATTCCCCCTCTCTATCCTGATCACCGTCGTGAGATCGATCCGCGAACCCCCAATCGTGACATAGAACTTGTGCATGAATCACTCGTGCTCGTTCGCGCCGAGGCACAATGGGCTACGTTTGCCAAAGTACTGGGTGTCCGATAAGAGAACACCTGGCTGCACATTGTGAGACTTGGGGTGGGGCAAAACGCCTGGGCCTTCATAGTCGTTGCTTCGCAGCCTGTTGCCGGTACCGAATGCGCTCGATCGTGGCCGCCTTCCTGCCTTGGAGGCTGGCCGGAACCGCAATGCGTTCGAGTTCCCGAATCGTATCCTCCGTCCCCTGCTCGGCAAGGTACAGGAGTGCACCTTCCGCAAACCGGCATCGCGCCACGCACTCAAGCGCCTGCTCCGAGAAGTCGACTCCCTCCACCCCGATCAGTCCCTGGAATAACGTGTTTGCGGGAAACTCGGTCGAGTCTTGCGTCACACCGAGTTCCACCGCGACCTGCCCCAACACTTCCCGGTATTGGCCGATTAGTTTGGATTCTTTTAGAATCCGCAGGTAGACGCCGATCCGTCTTGCCCTGACATCACCGTGTGGCCCCTTGGCCAGCAGTGTTTGCTTCAACTCTTGCTGGTCGATTCCGCGCCTCACGGCCTCCCCAAACAAGATGGCATCCCGGTCAGGTGCTAGCCACATGGGACCGCCCGCCTCCCAGTTCCTGCCTATCTCGGTCAGGATCGCTTGCATCGACCAACTCGATACTCTCTCCGCCAATGGGGGAAACCGTTCCTGAACGAAGATGCTTCCATCCGGATAGAAACGGCGCAGGACAGTCTTGTAGATCTTGAACACCAATGCTACGCCTGAGGGCGTCCGGATTGCCTCAATCCCAAACGCCGTTCCCGACTCCGGCGGAGGAACCACGTCGCCGGAGCCCTGGAGAATGACCTTGCCGGCACTCCCGGCGTACCAGACGCGCACTAACTCCAGGTAGACCATCCGGCTCTTCCAGGCAATCACCCAGCGCAGGAAGTCCGACACTGCTGCCTGAGACTGGAACACGTTTTCCGTGCAATTCAAGACGGCGTAAGTATGGTCGGGCGTGTCCCATATCGCCAGTCCCTGGATTCCGCGGGCGGAGTCGTCGGGACCAACCGCCCAACGCGCGAGGAAGATGTCTCCCGACGGGTCGTTGATCACTCCAATGCCGACCACGGAGCGCGGGTCCGCACGCAGACTGAAGCGAATACTCTCCTCTGCAGCCTTCACGTGAATGCGCTCCCACTGCGATTGCACCTCTCGTAGCGGGTAGCCGGCGAGCTTCGCCAGCATCGCTGCGGTGGTGTTCTCCGTGCGCTCCCCTTGCGTCCGATGCGGCGCTGCTTCGATCTCAAACCTCGTCTCGCCTCGCCATTGGCCCTGCAAACTGCCGCAGGCGAGTCCCCACACTAGCAACCATGGGGACTTGGTAATCAGAGAACAATATCGTCGAGTCATGTTTCCTCACTGGATTGGGGGCGCCGGAACCAGATCTTCCGGCCCACATCCGTCTCGATAGAAGTTCAGCGGACCTGCTCGCGAGGCTTTGTCAATATGAGGATTGATGTCCAGCCAGTACATTTCCCGGGAACGGGATCACCAGATTCTGAATATGTGAGAAGAGTCTTGTTGATCACGTTGTAAGAGAGTCGGTTCTCCTCCGTCGAAGGACTGGACGGACAGGAAGTCGTTGGCAGGATCGGGCCCCGCGCAGATGCGACCGTGAACCCTGTTTTCTGTGATCCGTTCCTCACCCAGAGGTACCCTTCGAACTGATTTCCGAACCCAGCAATTGTAGTAGTACACCAAGGTGTAGTAAAGCGTGCTTCCAGGGACGTTCTGGTACGGTTGATGTATAGTGCGGAGGGCCGAGAACCCGGCGGGCCATCGCCACACCAGAGAACTCCGTCGAGGTGCGGAGTTGAGCCACTTCGTCGCCTGATCGTGTGCCGGATCCCGGCGGCCCAATTCCTCGGGCGGGTCACGCACGCCATCCCATCCACCAACACTGTCAAACCCGCCGGCGAACTCGTCACCAGGTGCGAGTTGTAGATCGCCGTGTACGGCGTGCGAATCGCCCGCACCGGCGTGTACTTCAACTGAAGGTCCACATATAAAGGCATCGTCTCCGGCGAGGTTGCAGCAGAGCAACGGATCTACTGCTTACAGGCGCCGACGGTGAGTTTCAGATTGTTCGAGACAATCGGACTGGAACCATTGCCGCTGCGATTCCGCACCTTCGTCGACACGGTCACGTCGTACTCTCCCGAGCGGCGCATGTCGTAGAGAGTATTGAGATCCAACTCCGCAACTCGTTCCGCGCCGGCATAGAAGGGCCCGCCGTGATTCGAGACATACCGGTTTCTGGTATTGGTTCGTCTTAGGCCCTCTTCAGTGAGCGGAGCTTGCTGGCGGAATGGCAGCCAGTCGGCAGGCAAGAGAACGGTCGCTGGGTAGTCGATCTCCGGCATTCCGGAGAAGCGAACCCAACCATGCTCCTGAGAGGAGTTCCTCAGCGTGATTCCCAGCTTGATAGGTTCCCCGCAATTGAACGCGGCCTTGTCGGTATGGATTGCAAGCTTGTAGCCCTCGACTTCCAGCCCCCATGCTTGCCCATCGTCTGGGCGCAAGGGGTCCGGAATGAGCATCGTGAACGCCACCAGGGCGAAAAGTGTTTTCATGGTCACCTCACTGAAACTGGAGACCACCGACGTTCTGCTGCTTCTGCTCCACCGCGGGAACTGGGCACCAGTGGTGATGTGAGAACCAGTCACGGAAGTCTGCGGCGAATCGGATCCGGCGCGTCCGTGCCCCCGCACGCAGGTCATGGCGGGATATGCCGACGCTGGCGGTTGCGTAAAGTGTCGTCCACCAGGAGCACCCACGCTTTTCTCATCGTACCTGGCGGGCGGCATCCATCCGCTTTCGAATTTCCCTCGCCGTGTATCTCCTCCACTCGACATACTGTTCGGGCAATGGCGAAGTCTCAACAACGGCCAACACGTCTTCCGAAACGCCGCATTCGCCCAGATACCTCAACGGACCTTGGTGAAAGAGACCAGACTTCAAAAGGCGCAACGCTCGCTGCTCAAAATGAGGGGTGCAAGTCGTGCTCGCATACCTGAAGAGCGACTCGACAGAATCCTCGCGCCTCGGGTAAGCCCCTTCAAAAAATGCCAGTGCGGAGTCCAGGTACGACAATGGCAGCGGAGAAACGCCAACCTTCCCCAGAGCGCGCAGAACTACCTGCATTCGTGTTTGAACGAATCCAGGCGGTACATTCCTCAGGAGATCGACGAACTCCTCGGCCGACATGCCACGCCGGGCGAACTCAGTAATGAGAACCTCATCCCGATCCTCCGAAATGAGACTGAAGCGCGTTCCAACCTCGCTTCGGATCTTCGTCGTAGACCATGACTTCATCAACTCGTCGAGAGGAGGAAAGCGCTCCGGCACGAACGGCGCATATGGATAGCTCGACGAGCGAAACTTCTTGCCGGCCTGGATTCTGACAAAGCACTCCGAGCCGCGCGTCAAGCCTGACACGTAAACACTTCGAATTACTCCCACAGCCGATGGAAACGTTCCAAACTCGGCCTGAAAATCGCCGGTCTCGTTGGGTATTGCCTGTGTTTCAATGGTTACCGATCGGGCGTTTAGTGGAGCGGCGTCGAAGAGAACAAACTGTGACCAGAACTCCCCCAGGGCCTCGCGAGACCGTAGACTGCAGTCCGTCATGCGCAGGTAGTACCGCCACACGGCCGGAGTGTCCTCCACGATGAGAGTTCCCCTGCCATACGGCTCATCGACCCTCCACCGCGCGAGCAATACATCGCCTTCCGACCAGATGTCACCCGTACGCCGCAGCGTCACCGCCTTCTCGAACTGAAGCCCCGGAACCCGGAAGATCTCCTGGGTGAAACTCGTCGTCGCTCTTAGCAATGGCTGAGCCGAAACTTCCAACTGACCTCGCTCGATCTCGGCCGCGGCCTCGCGGAACAACGCATCGGGGCGCGCCTCAAGTCCGCCGAGGCGAACGCTGGCTTCGCGAAACCGAATTCTATCCTGCCCCGAAGCGCATAGTGTGAGCGTCAGGCAAAGAAACATCAGCCCCGTGTAGATGCTTGTCTTCATGCGATAGGCCACCGGGAAGGGTACTGACCCTTGCACCCAGATACTAGCATTGATGGAATGAATGCACCACCAGTGCCCGCACCGCTGCGGAGTGTTTTCATTTAACGCCCGGACCTCAAACGCCAACTTCTTCAGGCTTGTCGCATGAGCAACAAGCGGACCTCTGCCCGAGTAAGGCGACACTTGCGGGCTCCCCGCGTCACTGGCGTTGTCGACTGATACTGCCTCTCCATACGATGGCGTGTGACTCACGACACTCGGGTCACCCGGTGAGTCAGGCGTTAAAGCGCGCCGCTCCGTACTTCGACTGAAGATTCAGGTAGACTGAAATCCCACACGCAACGCAGCATCCCGCCCGCCACGTTTGGCTGCCGTCCATGCAACAGACCTACTGCTTACAGGCGCCGAATCGATTGGATCGCCGACGTCGCCCCATTCGACCAGATGGCGAACTGTAGCCCCCATTCGTGTTCGTGTTGCTCGCATCCAACGCGTGAGTGCTGTTCGGCGGCCACGCAAACCGCTTTGGCGTCCACGTATACACCGTGTCCACCAACAGGGGAATCCCCACCGGCGACGTCGTGATCGTCGTCAACGGCATGGCCGGCGGCGGCGTCGGAGTCGCCTTCTGAACCGCGAAGTACCTTGCTACTTACGTGCCTCTCCCGCGACCTGTCCAGTCCGCAACCGCGTGAGCCGCCTCGCCGTGACATCAGGAGCACTGCCACCATCCAGACGATGGACCGTTACTCGGCGAGCGAAGCCACCCTTCAAATACCCGTCCAGCTTTTGAAACCCAGTTTCTCCCATCTCCTTGCGCAGTTCAGCGACCTGTGCCAGCACTGTGGCATCGCGTTGGTTCTGAAGCCGGTTCAGTTCCGCGGGTGGCGGTGGAGGCATCAGGCGGCCGGAAGCCTCAGTTTGTCTGTGGTGATCCGCAATCAGCCGGTGCGCAATCGCATCCACCTTGGCGATTTCGGCGCGGCAGACCGCCGCTCGGGAAACCAGCGCTGCGTGCTCCGGACCGCTCAGTCCGATCTTACTTTGATAGTGCTTCTCCAGCGCATCGCCGTTCTTGCCGTTGGCTCTGACTTCCACCGCTTTTCGATTCAGGAAATCCAGATGCTGGAACAGAAGGTGATACAAGACGTGGGTCTCAGGAATCCGCCCTGGAGCAGGAGCGGACACAGACTGCGCATTGCTTGTTGCCGGAAGCAGTAGCGCGATCACAATCGGAAAAGCGAATGATCTCATTGCGGCTTCCTTTCCGAGAGACGGCGGATTGTTTCTTCCTTCATTGCCTCAGCCTTTCGGCGGACATCCTCGAATGACGATTTCTCCATGGTCTCGACGAGTTGTGCGGCCTTTGGCGACTCCACCGCGTGGCCGAGCGTGCTCATCGCGAAACCTCGCACCTCGCTGTAGCTCGACTGCAGCCATTCACCAATATGGGTGAGGCTGGCATCCTTTTCGCCAAGCACTCGCTCCCGGTAGTCGTCAATGGCGTACTGCGTGGCGGCCTTGGCTGTCTCCAGGCGGTACGACTCCAGGTTCGAAGTCAGCGTGGCAATGCCGAACCGGATGCCCTCGGCGGCCTCGACCATTTGGGGATAGAGGTTCTTCGTATACCATTGTTGATACTTGCGGCTAGCATCTCTGACGTGGTTGGTTGCGTCTATCTCATAGATGTACAGCGCCGCAGAATAAGGCACAGTATCGCTGATGACTTGCCTCACCACCAGTTGAAACACACCGTCCCCCGAAATCGACACCAAGTCTTCATCAAGATCGTAGTGCGTCCCGAGGAAATCATAGGAGCCACAGGCTCCGCCGGCGCAGTGCGCGACCACTAGAGCGTCCCCGAAGGTGCCTCCGGAGGGAACGACCGCTACCAGGTACATTCGTCCCGCCACCATATTTACGAACCGGTAAGCACGCACATCCTCCGGGGTTGTTACAGGACCGTCCAGACACTGCTTGAGGAAACGAAACACTTCCCCTTTGCTGACCCTCTTAGCAGCGTCGGCATCCTGGGGCCATTCCGGAAAGGACGCCTTCTCGCACGGAAAGAGCTTCTGGAGATAGTCAAGATCCTGTCCATCTGCCCGCGTGAGGGCGGCCAGAAACAGTAAGACGGCTCTATATATGCTCATCTTCTCACCTCAGTAGGCTTCTCACTTTATCGGCGTATCGCTGGGTAACCAAGGCAGTTGACGCAGGGTTCATCACCCACGCCTTACAATCCGCGCTCGGAATCCAATACGCCCTGGTAATGATGTCACCATGCCGATAACCAGCCAGGGCGTTGTCCTCCAACTGCTTTGGGGTCAGGGCTGGCGGTTTGTTCCTCTGATTCGAGCAACGGGCGTTCTTGAATACCGATTCATTCGAGACCGCCTTCTGATAGTGGAACTGCAAGGTGCTCACCCCCTTAGCAATGTTCTCGTACCAGTCCCACGCTGTCAGTGCAGTTGTCGGTACCTGCAACAGCCCGATGTGGGAGCCAGAGGCGCAATCCTCCGCAGGCCAGAGCGCCGCGAGTCCCGCACCCACCGGATTAAGGGGAATTGCAACTACCCTTGGGGGAGGCTCACAGTGGCTAAGCCGGTCTCCTGAGAACTGCCCCTTGCCTGTTCCTGCAGTGTAGGTCGATTCGACGGTCGCAATCCCGGTGAGAATGTTCTTCGTCATACCGGAATAAGACTGGGTACCGGCTTCCGTAAGCTTCGCGTCAACGGCCGTGACGGGCGGGTTCTGTCCCACAATGTAGAAAGTTGCGGACGCTTTCGACGATCTTCCCGCAGAGTCCACGATGTCGGCTACCACGTCCGCTCTACCGCCGATTCCAACGGGAGTCACAAAGTTGACGCTTCCATTCAACGGACTCGTCAGCGTGAAGGGCCCTTTCCGCGTCGCAGCCAACCCTTTGGATGTCTGGTAGTAGATGTGAATGGTCCAGTTGACGGTGCCGCTACACCCAGGTGAGTTCGCCCGCAGATCGACCGTTGCCGACCGGTAGTTCGCCGCCTCGTTCAGAGAGTAGTATACCCCTTCGTTCGTCATGACAATCTCGCACGCCGACCCAGTGACTCTTGCCTTCCCGCCGTTGCTCCTGTTCGTCTGCCCAGGCCCTTGAGCGAAACCAAGGCCGGTAACCCCTCTGGACAGAACCGTAACCACCCGATCCCCAGGCGCGGCGTCACTGTCGATCGTGAAGTTTGCCGCGATCTGCGTCCCCGTTGGCGATGTCGTGAGGCCGCTCCATCGGACCTTACCATCGTCAGGCGATATCTCGAGGGAGGGATTCACTCCGAAGTTCTCGCCTTCAAGAACAACGGACACCGTCGTTCCTGGATCCCAGACCGATGGCGAGATGGAATCAATGCGCGGTGTGCTGTCGGAAGCACGCTCTATGTCGTTCGTGGCCCCCAAAAAGACCACGTCTGTCCAGGACACTCTGTGGTAGCTAACGCCAGGCCCTTGATACTGCCCGACCGGTGCTCCGCCTCCTCCCCCAGGACCAACCGTCGGCGCCATTGAGGAAAAACCGAGCGGATCCGAAACCACATAACCGCCATATACGTTATATGGGATGAGCATTTCTACTTTCATAGTGACGTAGTGCGCCGAGATCAACTCATAGATGTCTCCGTCCGGCGAGGTGTGCGACGTGTGAGCTTCGGCCTTCGTGGGGTCCCTCGTGATACCGCTCTCCGGATCGTGGTCAATCGGATAGTCGTCATTACCTTTATACAGCGCAGCCCACACCCCCGCCCCGTATTTGTAGTTTTTGGCGCAGTAGTTGACCTCTGTGTATGAGTACCCGGTTGCCCGCCCGGAGGTTACATCCGTTGTTATTTCCGACAATCCGGTGGCTACGGCAACGCAGCCCGCAGCCGGATCGTCCTTCGGCGGGGCGGGGCTACCCACCACGATCGTGATCACGGCCGTGCTTTCCACCTGCCCTGCGTTCGCTTGAATCGGGAGGTAGTAGGTGCCGGGTGCAGTCGTGCGAAACACGGAGATCGTGAGGACAGCGTTGCTTCCTGGGTTGACGGCAAAAGAACTAAACTCGCCGGCAACCGTCGCTGGCCAAAGCGCGGGATCGTAGCTCAATATGACCTGACTGGTGAATCCGTTGCCTGGAACGATCGACAGCGTGGAGGTGTCACCCTCGCCGGCTCGAATCATGTTCGCGGGCGATGTCGCGGAAAGCGTGAAAGTTCCGCTCACCGTTCCGCCCCCCGAAAAATTCGCCACCACCGACCGCGGCGCAATCATACTCACCGTCTGCGGACTCACCGTCCCACTCAGACTTCCGCCAAACCCCAGAAACGTCTGCCCGCTCCCCGGAGTCGCCGTCACCTGCACCGCCGTCCCCGCCGGATAGTACCCATCCACCGAGTAAGGCGTCACCTGCACGCTCCCGCTCCCCGTCACCGCCGTCGTCAGC